>JBJFCH010000045.1:0-22836 GCA_051888835.1 Oliverpabstia sp.
TTCCTCCTCTTCCGGAATGGTTTCCAGGCTTATGATTTCTGCATAATTATTGTTTGCCTATACATGTTTTTTCTTAAATAAACCACTTTGTGTAAACACTACTAAAAGGATGGTTCCCAGAAGAATAAGAACCGACAGTGCATTTACATCCGGTGCAACTCCGCTCTTGATACTTTCCATAACCTTCAGCGGAAATGTCTTTGTCTGACCGTTGGTAAAGTAGCTGATAATAACATCATCAATAGATAACGTGAATGCCAGCAGTGCGCCGCCTCCAATTCCGGGTGCCAGAATCGGCAAAGTAATATGCATAAACGTCATGATCCGGTTGGCTCCCAGGTCCATAGATGCTTCTTCTACAGAATTATCGTATCCTGCCAATCTTGCTCTCACATTAAAGATTACAAATGGTATACTGAAAGTCACGTGAGCAAGAATCAGACTGAGCATTCCTCTCGGAATATTGGTTTTTGAAAACAATGTCAGCAGTGCAATGCCAAGAACAATCTCCGGAATAACCACCGGAATATACAAAAGTGCATCTATGGTTTTCTTTCCCCGGAACTGATATTTGTACATTCCTACAGCAGCCAGTGTTCCTATCATGGTAGCCAGAATCGTGCTCGCTGCTGCAATCATCATGGTATTTCCAAAAGAACCAAGCAGTGCTTCATTTTCAAATAACTTCACATACCAGTCCAGGGTAAAGCCTTTCCAGGAAAGATATGGTTTTGTGGTTGTCGCATTAAAAGAATTCACAGCGATCACCACGATCGGCAAAAACAAAAACATATAAAATAGCGAACAGTATACAATGCTGATTCCTTTTCTGATTCTTTTCTTTCTTCGTCTGTTCATATCTTACACCCCCAGACTTTCCATATCTCCACCGCACTTTTGATAGAGCTGTACCAGAAACAGAGTGATGACGATCAAAATGATTGACAATGCAGCTCCCAGCGGCCAGTTATTTCCACTCTGGAACTGACGCTCAATCAGATTTCCGATCACATCCGAATTGCCCCCACCCAGAATATCAGCTACAAAGAAATAGCCCAGACAGGGAATAAATACCATGATGGATCCGGAGAAAATTCCGCTGGCTGTCAGTGGAAGTATGATACGGAACATAGTGGAAGAACCCTTTGCTCCCAGATCCGCTGAGGCTTCCAGCAGGCTGGTATCCAGCTTTTCAATCGCTGTATATAAAGGAAGTATCATATACGGAATCAGGCAATAAACCATACCCAGTATGGTAGTTCCTCTGTTAAACAGAAATTCCACCGGTTCGCTGGTAATATGTAAAAACTGAAGAAGCTGATTCAGCCATCCGTTTGTCCCCAGAAAGGTTCTCCAACCATAAATACGGATTAAAGAATTGGTCCAAAACGGAATAATTACCAGCATATATAAAAGAGCTTTTTTCTTGCTTGTAGTCCTGGCGATCCAGAATGCGAACGGATATCCCAGCAAGATACAAAGAATCGTGGTAATTGCCGCAATTAAGATAGACTGTCCATAAATCTGGACATAATTGGGATCAAACAATCTTCGATAATTTTCCAATGTAAACTGATACTGAATATTGTAATACTGATCAATGCTGCAGAAGCTCATTATCACCACATACAAAAGCGGAATGGCGATAAAAAATCCCAGCCAAAGCGTTACAGGTCCCACCATGGCGACCACCGGTATTTTTTTTCGGATTGCGCGTATCATTTTGTGGCCTTCCTGCCGACACTCAGCTTCACAGATGTAAGCTTCCCCGGCTTTTACACTTTTTACACTCATAGCTCATCCTCCTGACATTATCTACGCAAGCTTCATATTTTCCACCGCATCAAAGAATACATCACTGAGAGAATGTATCACTCTCGCATCTTCCGGCTCCCAATAAAGATACACAGACCCATGTTCAGGAAGCTGTTCACCGGACAGTCTTTCAATACGGATCTCATTTCCATTCGGAAGCATTACAATAGTTTTCAGCACAGACCCTACATATATCTGCTCTTTTACGATACCTTTGATGGTAAATCCTTCTACCGGCTCTTTTGTGTACTTCATTCTTTCCGGCCGCACAGAAACAGCTACCAGCTCTCCCGTCTTAAATCCTTCTCCCCGGGCTTTGATACTGCCCGATTCAATAGCTATAGAGATATCTTTTCCGTTCACACTGCTGACGCAGCCTTCAAAAAGGTTCGTCTCTCCAATAAAAGTAGCTACAAATTTTGTCGCAGGATTTTCATAGATCTCTGTGGGTGTTCCCACTTGTTCCAGAACTCCGGCATTCATAATGGCAATACGGTCACTCATTGTCAATGCTTCTTCCTGGTCATGGGTTACATAAATAAATGTAATATTCAGTTTTCTTTGAAGCCTTTTCAATTCCAGCTGCATCTGCTTTCTCAATTTCAGATCCAGTGCCCCCAACGGCTCATCCAGCAAAAGAACTTTCGGACGGTTAATCAACGCTCTGGCAATCGCCACTCTCTGTTTCTGCCCTCCGGAAAGCTGTGACGGATATCGTTTTTCAAATCCTCCCAATTGTACCAGCTCCAGCATATGCATGACACGTTCTTTTATCTCCGCTTTTGGTACTTTCTTCATTTTCAATCCATATGCCACATTGTCATAAATCGTCATATGAGGAAATAATGCATAACTTTGAAATACCGTATTGACGTCTCTTTCAAATGGCTCCTTTTCCTCTATGTCTTCCCCTTCTACCAGAATCATACCGCTGGTGGGCTGTTCAAATCCTGCCACCATGCGTAGCGTTGTCGTCTTTCCACATCCGGAAGATCCCAGCAGTGTGAGAAACTCTCCCTCATATACGTCCAGATTCAGGTCTTTTACAACATGATTATTACCGCCGTATATCTTATTCACATTTTCAATCCTAACCATTACTTTTCTCATATCCGGCAAACCATATCACCTCTTTTATGCTTTTATAATGCTTTTGTACCGCGTTCACCGGTACGAATTCTTATGACTCCTTCGATATTTCGAATAAAGATTTTTCCGTCGCCCACATGACCGTCAGCAACTTTATCCCGAATCTCTGCAATAATATCCTCCACCTTGTCATCTTCCATGACAATTTCCACCCGGATTTTCGGCAGAAGATTGATCGTAGTCTTAAAACCTTTTATCTGATTGACACCGGTCTCACCATCAAATCCTTTTTGTGTACCACAGCCCATAACACTGGAAATAGTCATACCGCCACAGCCGAATTTATCCGATATTTCTTTAACAATCTCCAGTTTTTCCGGTCGGATAATAATAACTAATTCTTTCATAACTGTTCTCCTCCTGACAATTGAATTTTCTTCCTATAGGGAACGAAATATCCTATCGATCAAAAAAAGCGAGAGTGCTTTTTTTAGCACCCTCGCTTTGATTACCCATACTATACGCTTTTCATTTTCTAATTACAATTCACCTGAAAAGTAATTTTTATGCTTAAAAAGAAGTACTCATTCATACTCACGTATCATCTTAAACAGCTGTACCCGATTATTTATACCCAGTTTGCGATACAGATTCAGTATATGTTTTTTAATCGTATTCACACTGATAACCAGTTCCCTGGAAATTTCCTCATTACTCATCCCCCGCATAAGGCACTGCAGAATCGTAGTTTCTCTCCGCGTCAGTTCAAAGCATTTGGCCGCTTCCTGAATACTGATTTTCTCCGCAGCCACTCCCGCATGTTCCGCTTCCCAATCCAACCGGTAGGCCAGATGATCTTTCAACATATCCAAAAGAAAAATATCATTGTAATGAAAATCCTCTTTTCCGATGGTTCTGTAAAATGTAACCACTCCCAGAAATTTTTTCCGTCTTCCCAGCACCATTTGAAGGGAATAATGCCATCCATTGGGCTTATACATTTTTCGATAATATTCTGTCTCCACCCGCTTTTCATCCGAGATGATATCTGTTTCGCGGTAAACCATGCTGCGTCCTCCATACAGAATTCCTCTGCTGTAATCCAGTTTCTCATATTGGTCCGAATAATTTTCATCGCAGTTATATACAACCGGATTTATCAGATTCTCTTCTTTCTGTGGGTCTGCCAGATAAAAATCTGCACTGTCAAAATCGATCATCATTTTCATATGCTCCAGAAACATCCCCCTCATTTTGTCAAAGTCT
Organism: Oliverpabstia sp.; assembly: GCA_051888835.1. GTDB lineage: Bacteria > Bacillota > Clostridia > Lachnospirales > Lachnospiraceae > Oliverpabstia. The sequence continues at coordinate 4,171 of JBJFCH010000045.1, forward strand.
TCCGTTGTATAAATCTTATAAATGATATTATTCAAAGTCAGCCAGTCATTATTCTCCAATGTTTTCAATCCATTATCACCGCTTTCCTGAAAGTTTATGACAGAACAAAATGTGCATCTCCCCGGAGGGCTTTTTATATCGCAGGAAAAATGCAAAGCATTTTCCTGCGATATAAAAAAGGAGCCGTGCTGTACACGGCCCCTTCCGAATTTTTTACATTGTACTATAAGATTTTTAAAAATGCAAGCCGGAATTATTTGCAGATTCCGTCAATCCATGCAAAAAGTTCCTTAAGATCATAGTCTCCCGCATGCGGCATATTCCACGGTGCATGATAATCCACCTGTTTTCCTACATTTTCAAGCTTCAGCGTGAGCATCGCTGAAATTGCCAGAGAAGTATCTCTGTCACATTCACCGTGACGGATTCTCCAGTGCTGTGCAACATCTGCCTGAGCATCTTCGATATAATACATCGGATTCATCATTTTTATGATATTTTTCTCTGCCATAACACCGTCTGCCAGACTATGTTCTGCACTGTATTTTGTAAAATGACAACAATTCATATAGACTGTACCAAACAGATCGTTTTCCGGACTATCCATGGTAAGATCATCAAATGCAGGTGCCGTTTTCATTCGGGTAATGTCTTTTACGTAAGTTTTAAAATCCATGGATACTGCTTTTCCATCCTGAACATTCAGCCATTTCTTATCTGACACATCCATTCCAAGTTCCATAGCTCTCTGTGCAGATGCAAGAACAACAGACTCTACATATGCTTTGAAAGATCCTTCTCCCTGCTCATCCAATGTCAGAACATTTCCCTGTTTGTCCTTCAGTCCCAAACTGTTTACATATGCCGGGAATAATATTTCTTCCTCTTTGGAAGCTTTGATCTGAACCTCTGTCATTTCCCCATCAACCGGTGTAAAAGAAGGACGCCCTCCCTCAGCCATGGTCATATGCATACGATGATAGTCATATACTCCGGAAAATTCCCACTCATAAGCCATATCCGCATGATCCAGATTCGTGATCGGACAATAACAGGATGCAGCAAAAATTTCATCTCCTGCATCTGCTGCTCCAATCTCTTCCAGGTACGGTGCATAATCCGGATGGTTACCTGTTGCGCCCATTAAAGAGGACAGTGCACCGCCTGCACTGGTTCCGTTGGTGATGATCTTATTTTCATCTCCCGGAAGTTCCCGGCTAAAATAGTGAAGATATCTGACGGCTGCTTTATAATCCACAATGCAGGCAGGTGCTTTTCCTGTGTAAAGTCCCTGTCCGTTTTTCTGGACTCTTCCTCTGATGGCAGGAGCAGCTACAACATATCCGTGCAAAAGTGCCTGGAAAATAGAATTGAGCTGTCTCGGACCAAATTTGTTATACCCCGGCTCATCCAGTTCTCCCGGCATATATCCGCCTACGGTATTTGGCATAAAGACCGGAGCCGTATCCAAAGTGTAACCATTAATAGAAAATCCATCATAGTATGCTTCCGGTACAAAAATATTCATCCGCTGAAATTCTTCATTGACAGGTTTATCCACGTATACCAGATTTTTAAAAGCTCTGTACTTAATGGTTTGATTTTCCAGTGTTATTTCTTTTACTTCATACTTTTCTTTATCAAATTTCATGTAACATTCCTCCTGATTTTATTATAGTTGTTCCAATTCTCTTTCTATTTCCCGAATCGCTGCTGTCACCTCGTCAATCTGTTCTTTTTGGATGTGATCCACATGAAAACCTCCGGTACACACCGTAACAGCATTCTTTTTTCGGGCCAACATCTCTGCCAGATGGCGACAGAGCTCTTCATCCTTATGTCCGGTTACATTCAGAACCGAGGATGTAACACTCACACTTCCATCTCCAGTAAGCGAAGGTCTGGGAATTGCCAGCACAACACAGCCAATATGCGGCTTTTCCCCTCCCTGCACCACAACATGATAATCCTTTCCCAGCCGGGTTACCGTTACCACCAGCCGGGAATAAGAAAGTTCTTTTTCTATCATCCATTCCATCTTCGGTACTCCTTTGCCTCGATACCAAACGGTTCCACAAGCTTTGCTGCAATATGGTAAATCATATCATTAATGTTTTCCGGCAGATTATAAAATGTCATCATGGGCGGTATAATCCGTATCCCCGGAATCATGGCTAATTCATGAAGATTTCGCAGATGAATGGCGCTCAATGGTGTCTCGCGCGCTGCCAATACCAGTGTTCTCTGCTCCTTTATGGTCACATCTGCAGCCCTGAGAATCAGATTGTCCGCATAGCCGCTGTGGATTCCGGCAACCGTTTTCATACTGCAGGGAACAATCAGCATTCCGACCGTTTTATAAGAACCGCTGGCCGGCCCGGCTCCGATCTGCTCCGGATGAAAAACATGATCTGCATATTGTTCTACATCCTCCACCGTCCACTTTGTCTCATACTTCAATGTAAGCTTTGCGCTGTCGCTCATAATCAGACAGGACTCAAAATCCGGATTTTCATTGATGAGCTTCAGACATTCCACCAGAATCGGAAGACCACTGGCACCTGTAGCACCCACGATAATTCTTTTCTTTTCCATCTATTTTATCCTCTGTAAAATATCAGTAAATATTCCATTTTTTCGGATCCACATCCATAAATTTCGCTCTTTCAAAACGTGCTTTCTGGTCAAACGGAACTGTACAGTCAAAAATAGCTTTACATGCCACCCCCCGGGCACGAATCTGTTCGGAATATTCCGGCCCGTTGGAAGGATCCAGCGGATGGCATTGTACACCCGGGATTGGAATCATATCGATATCTGCCTGGAATCTTGTGGTCATGGCCCACATCACATCCTTGATATCAAAGCAGTCAACATCTTCATCCACCAGAAATACATGTTTCAATTCAGCAAATGCACTAAATGCCAACAATGCCGCCTGCCTCTGTCTTCCTTCATCGGACGGAACTGATTTTTTAAACTGCATGATGGCAATATATTTTCCGCCGCCTGAAGATGCACAGTATACATTCAATAGTTTTCCTGGCATGGCTTTCTCCACCATAGCCAAAATACTGGCTTCCGTAGGAATTCCCGCCATTGATACATGCTCTTCACTGGGTCCGATACAGGTTTGCATGATCGGATTTTTCCGTGTGGTAACCGCTTTTACTTTGATGACAGGAAGTGCTGGATTGGCCGGCCCGCAATATCCCGGGAACTCCGGCATTGCCTTTCCTGTATTGGAATTTTGATCCTCCCGGACTCTTACCCCGGGAAGTATTTCTCCTTCGATCACATACTCTGCATTTGCAATGGCTTTTTCGGGAATGGTAAGACACTTCACCAGTTCTACAGGCTCTTTCCGAATAGCGCCTGCAATCTGAAGTTCATCAAAACCCAGTGGTGTAGTGGGCGGTTCGAAACAGGAAGCAACCTCTATCGCCGGATCCACACCGATACTGATGGAAATCGGCAGCGGCTTTCCATTTCTCTCCGCAATCTGACGGAAATGGTCAATATGACGAACTCCCGGCTGCAGGAAAATGGAAATTTCATCCGTTGACTGCAGACACATCCTGTGAATAGTCACATCGGATTCGCCCGTTTCCGGATTGGAAGCATAGCACATACCCAAAGTAATATACGGACCTGCATCTTCCGGTGTATTGGTCGGAGCCGGAAGAAGCTTCCTGATATCAAATCCTTCTTCGTCCGCATAGTAAACAATCTCATGACATTTTGCTTTTTCATTTTCAATCACAATGGGTTTTACAGGATTTGCAACGCTGTCTTTTAACAAAAATCCCAGTCGTTTGGGATCACAGCCCAGAAGCATTCCAACCCGTTCCCGGCTTGCAAGAACACCGATTACCACACGAGCACCTTCATGACCTCTGATCCGATTAAAAATCATAGCCGGACCTTCCTTCGTAGGACGCTCTACGGTTCCTCCTGCCCCCACATGGCGATAAATCCCGGAAAGCTCCGCCATCGGATCCACTTCCACATCTGTCTGTACCAATTGTCCCGGAATACTCTGCAGATACTCCAGCGCACTCCGTAAATCTCTCACTTTGTGTTCCATTGTTCTTGTCTCCTTCTCTGTTATTTCCAAATACAAGTACCTCTGATATACACTATCTTAATTTTACCGATGTTCCTTTGACAAATCAATTCTACTTGTGCTGCTATTAATTCCAAAAAGGAATAAATAGAAAAAGGAAGCCTTCACAGCTTCCCTCATAAATATCTATTTTAAATTTACTAACGGTTGATTCCCCACAGAAGTTCTTCCACCCACATATGCATATTATAGGAACCGCCTTCAAATAATTTCAGAATTACACCAAAAGCCTGATCATCACCTGCAAGAGCGTTAGCTTCATCCGTATCCACATGCATGGCCAGACGGAAATTCTCGCTTACACGGACAATCACATCTCCATAGATCATAGAACGGTTATAACTTTCCGTAACCACGAAAACTTCTTCATTATCTTTCACATGCATACGCATAGCCTGTTCCGGCGTCATATGGATATGGCGCTTTGCCACCATTACGCCTTCCTCCAGTTCCACACTTCCCATATCACTGACCAGGGTCATACCAGGAGTACCTTCAATGTCTCCGGACTGGCGAATCACCACCGGAACTCCCATTTTTCTCGCATCTGTCACACTGATCTCCATCTGTGTAACACTTCTCAGCGGACCGATGATCGCTACGTTTTTAAACATTCCTTTTGGACCGATCACTGTCAATCTTTCTTTCGCCAGAAACTGTCCCGGCTGACTCAACTCTTTGACAGGGGTGAGATCTTTTCCCTCACCAAATAATTTTTCAAAATCCTCCCGGCACAAATGAAGATGGCGGGCGGATGTTTCTATAGGAATTTTGTAATACATAATGCTAATCCTCAGTTATATCTATCTTTTCTTTCTTATCCTGTATCTTATGTCTCCTACGTCCTGCTATTTCCTGTCTCGTATATCCAGTCTCTGCCGTTTATTATATCCATGAGACGAAAAAATGTCAAGAAATCAAAGATTACTGTTGCATTTTCTTTTTATTTCAAGTATGATTATGGCTGTCAAATAAATAATTGTGCGAAGAAGCATCCCATTTCCGGGGTGCTTCTTTTCGTATTATGAAAAAGTGAGGCTAATCTTATGAGAAAAGTAAAAGTAGCGGCAACGCAGATGAGTTGTTCCTGGGATGCCAAAGAAACGCTGAATAAAGCAGAATGTCTGGTACGGGAAGCTGCACAAAAGGGAGCGCAGATTATACTTCTTCAGGAGTTATTTGAACGTCCATATTTTTGTCAGCATCACAATTATGATTACCTGGGATTCTCCACTCCATTAGAGGAAAACCCAGCGGTAAAACGCTTTCAGAAAGTCGCTGCCGAACTGCAGGCCGTGATTCCTGTATGTTTTTACGAGCGTGCAGGAAACAAAGCTTTCAACAGCGTCGCCATGATTGATGCGGACGGCAGTATTCTTGGAATTTACCGCAAAACTCATATTCCGGACGGTGTTCCCTACGCCGAAAAATTTTATTTTACTCCCGGAGACACCGGTTTTCTTGTATGGGATACCGCCTATGCAAAAATCGGTCTCGGCATCTGCTGGGATCAATGGTTTCCGGAAACAGCCCGCTGCCTGGCACTGAAAGGAGCAGAACTGCTTCTCTATCCCACCGCAATCGGGAGTGAACTTTATCTTCCCTTTGATTCCAAAGATCACTGGCAAAGATGTATGCAAGGACATGCTGCCGCCAATGTAATGCCTGTCATCGCTTCCAATCGTATCGGAATAGAACGGGATGAAATTCATAATACGGAGATGACCTTTTATGGATCCTCATTTATCACGGATGAAACCGGTGAAAAAATAGCCGAGGCAAGCCGCACAGATGAAACGGTTCTCGTGGCAGAACTGGATCTGGATCGTATGGCCCTCAAACGTCGCCAATGGGGTATCTTCCGGGATCGGCGCCCGGAAATGTATCAGACTCTGCTCACTCATGGTATCTGATTCGGAGGTAGGCGTATGGCAAAACGAATCGTAAACTCAACTCCCAGACAGGATGGCTTTCGTATGCCGGGAGAATTTGAAAAACAGGAAAAGGTATGGATGATCTGGCCACAGCGCCCGGATAACTGGCGTGACGGAGCCAAACCGGCACAGCATGCCTACAGCATGGTCGCGCAGGCTATTGCCAAGTTTGAACCGGTTACTATGCTGGTATCCTCTGATCAGTATGTAAACTGCCGGGAACAGCTTCCACCGGAAATCTCTGTTGTGGAAATGTCCTCCGATGATGCCTGGGCAAGAGACAGCGGCCCCAGTTTTCTGGTTAATGATAAGGGTGAGCTGCGAGCTTGCGACTGGACTTTCAATGCCTGGGGCGGTCTCGTGGACGGTCTTTATTATCCATGGAATCAAGATGATCTCATTGCCCGGAAAATCTGTGAACTGGAGCAGATTGACAGCTATCGTACAGATAATTTTGTACTGGAAGGGGGTTCTTTTCACGTGGATGGTGAGGGAACTGTTCTCACCACAGAAATGTGTCTTTTGAGTGCCGGACGTAATCCACATCTCTCCAAAGAACAAATCGAGCAAAAGCTCTGCGAATATCTGAACTGTGAAAAAGTTCTTTGGCTCAGGGACGGCATCGACCCGGAGGAAACCAACGGTCACATCGATGATGTGGCTTGTTTTATCAAACCCGGGGAAGTGGCCTGCATCTATACAGACGACAAAAATCACCCCTTCTATCGCCAGTCACAGGATGCCTACCGTACCTTGTGCCAAATGACAGATGCAAAAGAAAGACATCTGAAAGTACATAAAATCTGCTGCACTAAAGAACCTGTTCTGCGAGGAAAGTTTTGTATTGATAAAGTACCCGGCAGCATAGAACGCACTGATGGCGAACTTTGTATCGCCTCTTACCTTAACTTTCTGATCGTAAATGGAGGCGTGATTGTCCCACAATATGGCGATGTAAATGATGCACTTGCTCTGGAACAGATCCAGGCACTTTTCCCTAACCGGAAGGCAGTCGGAGTCATGACCCGGGAGATTGTCTATGGAGGGGGAAATATCCATTGTATCACACAGCAGCAGCCAAGAGGGTAGCCAAGGGGATACTGTCCCCCCTGGCTCACTATATTATTTCCGCACCACAAGTTCCACACTCTGCGTTTTGCACCCTGTAGCCGAGAAAGTCACTTTTATCCTTTCTTCCTCTGTCCCTGACCGGACTACCGCCAGTACATAGCCGTCATATGTTTCCCATTCTTTATCATCATAGCTGGATAAAGATTGTGGATCAGCACTTCCGAATGCCGCAAGTGTTCCGTTTCCTTCCACCGAAACAGATATCTTCTTTGATTCCCAAAGGTTTTCAACATTTTTCTCATCTACCAGTTTCACCGTGATAAAGGAAAGGTCTTCCCCATCTGCAGACAGTACTGTTTTGTCCGGCCGTACACAAAGCTGAACCTTACTTTCTGCTGTCACCAGTGAAAATCTCCCTGTTTCTCTTCCGTTCACATAACTTACTGCCAGCAATTCACCAGCCTCATAAGAAATTTCATAAGATGCTGTAAATTCATGCGCTTCCCCGGCTGGTTTTTTCCCCAGCGAGCGTCCATTAATGAAAAGTTCCACTTCATCTGCATCTGCATAGACATCCACCTTTGCCGGTTTTCCTTCATAGCCCGGCCATGTCCAGCTTGCTATATTATCTTTATACATCCACGGAGTTTTTGAACAGGGCATTCCATATCGGTTTAAACGTTCCACTGCTATATAAGGTTCTTTCCGTAGTCCATATACGATTTCGCGCAGATAACTGATCGGTCTTCGATATCCAATCAGATCCAAATCACCGATATATGCCGTTCTTTCCGGATAGATACTGGAGAAATTTGCATTTCCGTCATAATGAAAAATTCCACATCCTGCTTCGCCCAGATAATCATACCCTGCCCAGGTAAAATCTCCCAGGACATGCGGATATCGTTTTACGATTCCCCACAGTCTGACAATGTCTGCAGGATACGTTTCTGTACCCAGAACGGTTTTGTTCGGATGAATCTCCCGTTCCATCACATGCCTTCCGGTGAGATAATTCAAACCAACAATATCACAGGAGGCTGAACATCCTTCCAATGCTTCTGTCAGCAATGGATGGGTAGAAAAATATTCTCCGCGTTCCCCTTCCATCATACTCATAAAGCTGTTAAATGCATTGCTTCCATCCTTGTTCCCTGAACCTTCTGCTTCCGGTGTTCCGAATTTTCCCATAACATCGGACATAATCTCTCTCAACCGACGACCCGCTGTCATCAGACCATTCAATCCCATTGTGGTAAATCTTGTGTGATCCAGCTCATGAAATTTATTACAGATTTTTCGGTTAATGGCTGCTCCTGCATCAGAACCGGCTTCTGTAATCTCATTTCCGGAGGAATACAGTACCACCGACGGATGATTGTAATCCGTTGCCACCATCTGTTCCACTACCTGTTCCCAGCAATCTTCAAAATGCAGTGCAAAATCATAGGGATTTTTATGAAGTGTCCACATATCACTCAATTCATCCATGACCATGATTCCATAGCGGTCACATGCAGCCAGCATTGCTTTACTGATCGGATGGTGAGAACTCCGGATACTGTTAAATCCTGCTTCTTTTAACTGTCTGCATCTTCTCTCTTCTGCCTTCTCCAGTGTTGTTGCACCAAGGATTCCATTGTCATGGTGAATGCAGGCTCCACGCATCTTCACCGGCTTCCCGTTCATCCGAAGACCATGGACAGAATCCAACGTCAAAGTCCGGATTCCAAAGGTTTCTATGGTTTCATCCAAGGTTTCTCCGGCTGAATCTATCTGAATTTTACACTGATACAGATTTGGCGTATCACAATCCCACAATTCCGGATGCATCACACAGATACTGCATCTGGCGGTTTCTTTTGTTTCCGGATACATTACCACCTTCTGACGATCTGCCGCAAGGATTTTCCCATCCTTTTCCAGACTTACATTTACAGATACATTCTCTCTTACTCTGCTGATACTTTGAAGTTTGGTTTCTATCTCTACGATTGCAGATTCTTCATCTGCTGACAAAGTCGTAATTCTGACACCATCTACGGGGACATGAATCCTGTCCCCGATGATCAGTTTTACATTTCGGTAAATTCCGCTGCCGGTATACCAGCGACTGTTCGGAACCGTACTGTTATTTGCAATCACTTTAATTTGATTCCCAACTCCATAATTCAACCATGGATTCAATTCCACATAAAAATCAGAATATCCATACAAATTTCGCTTTGCCAATGCACCATTGACATAAACCATTGCCGTCTGATAAATTCCCTCAAATTCCAGAATTACTTTTTTTTCTTTCCATTCTTCCGGTATCATTACAGACTTTTGATATATGTATTCTCCTCCCGGATAAAAGCCGGTCTGTGCACCGCTTTCCACATCAGGGGTACGTTCCTCATGAATCATTGCATCATAAGGAAGATGTACCTTCTTTGTCTCTGACGTTCCCATAAATGCATCTGCATCAGCACCATTTCCACCTTTTGTTACCTGCCAGTCATGATTAAAGTTTCTGCGAATCATGCATTCTCTCCTTCTAAATGTTCCTTATCCCATGCTCTGTTTGCATCTTCTACTTTTAAGAAATAGATCAGGACTGCCATAATCAGGCCAAATACAACCGGTGCTACCGCATACATAAAGAAAATCATGTTAACAGCACTTGCCGGCTGTACTGCTGCCGTTCCATCAAATTTTCCGAATGCAAGAAGCCATCCGACTACTGCACTGCCGATACCGCCTCCAAGCTTTACACCAATAGAAGAACAACTGAACATCACACCATCAATTCTCTTCTTCTGAGTTCTCCAGGTATAATCACTGGTTTCTGCAACCAACGCATTTAATGTACCTGTAAGCGGCCCACCCGCCATATTCCTCAGGAAGGCTGCTCCCAGCATCAACGGCAGATTTTTATTCATTGCCGCTATAACAAAGACAATCCCCATCACGATAGTAATTACACGGGCATATAAATTCACTTTCCGCATAGTACCAAATTTCTTTACCAGAGTTGGTGTCAGCATCAGGATAATCATAACCGGAATCAGGCTTACCAGAGAAAAGGTTCCCAACAATGCCGGATCGCCCATGTAGTAAGTCATAAAATAAATTCCTGCACCCTGTGTAATTCCACTGTAAATATAGTTTACCAGATATAGGCCAAGTATGATCATATAATATGGATTTTTTAACAATAATTTCAGAGATTCTTTAAAGCTTACTTTTGTTTCTTCCCCTTGTCTCTGTTCAGCAGTTTCAACAGTATTTTCATCCGGCACTTCTTTTACCATCAAAACTGAAAATGTATTAACTACCAGTCCAATGATTGCAAAAATCAATGCAACCATACGCCAGCCCTGTGTTCCGCCACCGAATTTTTCTACCAGACCCATTGCACTATAAGAAATCACTAATGTTGTAAATGTTGCAAAGATGAATCGAATAGAACCAAGCTGTACTCTTTCCTGACCATTTTTTGTTATCTTCGCTGCCAAAGAAGCGTACGCAATACTGTTTGCGGTATAAAATACTGCATTATAGGCGGTATAGAATACAAAGAAATATACATACTGCATGGTCTGACTCATACTGGGAATGCTGAAAACTAAAAACAAGCTTGCCGAAACCCCGATCTGTCCAAATAACATCCATGGACGTGCCTGCCCCATCTTACTTTTTGTCTTATCCATAAGACCGCCAAAGAATATATCTGATACACCATCCAACAGTTTTGATACCATCATCAAGGTTCCAATGATGGCACTGTTCAATCCCACCGCATTGGTAAGGTAAAGCATTACAAAGCTTGAAATCAGTGCATAACCGCAGTTTCCAGCCATATCACCGGAACCGTATGCCACCTTCTGATACCACTTTAAATATTTTTTCTCATTCATAAATTCTCTTTAACTCCTTTACTTTTGTCTGTAGTTTTCTTGTGACAATCTTTACTTTTTTCGTGATAATGTATATACTTTATCTTGATGTGATTAAATTCTAGCAATTTTACACAAATTTCACAATGTCACCGATATCATTATCACGCCAAAACTGTATCATATTCGTGGATAAATCTAAGCATTCAGTAAAATCAGAGGAGAACTTATGCCGCATAAACCTATTCATTCTCAAAAAGAAAGCAGCACCCTGAAGGTATATCATACCCAAAGTACCATCAGTTCTTTTTATGATATGTCTGCACCGATACAATTGACGTTAAGTTATTGCAGCGGTCTTTCCGATCAGGATTTTTTTAATATTATGACCATTTCGCCAATTGATCAGTTTTTGTATTCAACACCAATCGTTGAGGATTTTCACAAATTTAACGCCAGAATTCCTCATCAGCACAGTTTTTTTGAATTACTGATTGTTCTGGAAGGAAATATCACACAGAAAATAGAAGGGAAAGAGTATTTGTATCCGGCAGGTTCCTGTTGCCTGATCAATCAGAATGTCATACATGTAGAGAAATTTACCGGCGAGGCAAAAGTACTCTTCCTTGGTCTGTCTACAACTATGATAAAAGAATTACTGGAAACGCATAAAACAGCTTATTTTCCCAAAGAAGAATGTACTTTTGAAAACTCTATTTTTCAGTTTATGGCAGTAAATCTCCAGTCAGAAAAGGGGAAAAACTATCTGGATTTTTTTCCGGTATATCAAAACCAGAACCACCTGAAAGACTTGCATCAGCTTTCTGACCAGCTGCTTCACTCCATGCTGATTCCCAGATTAGGATCTACCTTCGCCATAAAATCACTGATATGCCAGCTATTTCAATATCTGGATACCAGAGAATATTACCATATCAGTAATGTAACTCTTAATTCCAGCTCCGATCTGCTCCTATTCTCCCGTGTAACGCACTTAATGGAAGATACCAATGGTCGGATGTCCAGACTTTCTTTGGAAAAAGCCTTATGCTATAGCGGCAATTACATTAATACGATTGTAAAAAAATATACAGGCATGTGCCTGTATGATTATGGACTTTCCTTTACTCTTAAAAATGCGGCTTCTCTATTAACTGAAACCGATATACCGATATCCTCTATTTCGGCACAACTGGGTTTTACGAATCGAACCCATTTCTATAAAGTATTCAAAGAAAAATACGGCGTTTCACCGGGAGAGTACAGGAAGGTCAAGGGGACAGGTTCCGCATAGCCAAGGGGTTGTAAGGAAATTAATATCCAAATGGTAACAAATTTAGAAAAACAGAGTTTCTATCTGCACTCTTTTACAAAATAAGGGATTTCCGGCAGATAGGAAATCCCTTATTCAAACTTCTATATTTTGCTTTATAGAACTGACATCTATATGGCAAGAATTTCAGAGATATATCCGTTAAAAAACAAATAAAAATGATGATTTTAGAAGATGTAAGCAGATAGAAACTCTCATTTTTTAAGATATAGATGTTAAAATCATTCTAAATGAACTGTTTTGGTCAGATAGACTTTCACTTATTCGATTCTCTCGCTGAAAAATGATATTTTTCTTCTGAAATCTGACAGATAGGATAAGAAGTTTATAAATATCCCTTAAAACAAATCTTTCAGTTTCTCGATAAACGACTTGGATTCTTCTTCTACTTCTTCCTCTTCTTCAGTTTCTTCTGTTTCCACAGCCTCCGTCTGAATCACAAACTGTACGGATTCGATATTTGTATTCTTATCTGATACAAAGGACACTGCTTCGAAGTCTTCTCCGGTGAAGCTTGCCAGCATCTCATCAATCTTATCAGAAATCTCTGTATCCATTCCGTCGGTTTCATCACGAAGCTGTCCGGTTCCGTCTTTCAGTTCTCCGGTTCCATCGTAAAGTTCTGCGATTCCAACCAGCAGTTCTGCCACGCCTTCATCCAATTGACCGGTTCCGTCTTTCAAAGTACCTGTAGCATCGTAAAATTCCACGATACCATTAAGCAGCTCTGCTGTTCCGCTGTACAGAGAATTACTTCCGCTTACCAGTTGTGAACTTCCGCTTACCAGATCTGAAGAGCCTTTTCGAATCTGAGAATATCCGGCTACGATCTGCGCTACACCCCCTGTATACTCGTTAATTCCACTGTCCAGTTTTTCATATTCTTTCACCAGTGTGTTAATTCCCACTTTCAGTTCAGATACCTGAGAAAGCATACCGGATAATGTGTCAACCAGTTCATGAATTGCTGCATCGAACCTGGTATAATTTTCCTGCAATGTAGCTGCCCCTGCTGTCAGTTCTGCAACCGCTCCATTAACACCTGCAATATATTCCTGAGACTTATCAATATACTCATTGTTGGCGCCAAGCAGTGTTATAATTCCATTTAATGAACTACTCAAACCACCCAGACCATTCTCACCAACCAAACCATTCAATGTACCAATAAGCTGCTTTACCAGATCACCAATAACAGGAGTATCTGCATATTCATTCAGTTTAGCTATGATTGCATTACACTGTTCAAGAATACCATTAAGCTGACCGGAGATTGTACTAAGACTATTGATTGCTCCGCTGTTGGCTTCTTTCAGCTCTGCAGCTTTTGACCAGTCCGTATTTTTCGCTACAGAATTCAATTCATTCAGTCCGGAAGATAATTGATTGATTCCATCCAGAATCTGTTGCGAAGCTGATGTCAGTTCTTCCAGCTGTTCTGCTGATGTTGACACTCCATCCAGTGCACTCTGAATCTGAATCAACGCATTTTTTACTTCTGCAGAACCTTCTGTCAATTCCGGAGATTTTGCATTCAGCTCATCCAATCCTTTCTGAACCTCTGCAATTCCTGCGTTCAGGGAACGGATACCACCATCCAGTGTGGCTGTACCGGTTTTCAAATCCGAAGCTCCGTCCTTCAGACTGCTTCCTCCGGTCTTAAGCTCTGCCGCACCGCTGTAAAGCTTGCCGGCACCATCTTTCAAGTCACTGACACCACTTGCCAGATCTCCTTCTGCGCCCTCTTTCAGTTCAGAAACTCCGTCATTCAATTCTCCGGCTCCGTCATCCAGTTCTTCAATGGCATCCAGAAGTTCCGTTACCTGATCCATCAATTCTTCATCATCCACATCAATATCCATGGAAAGCGGAATTCCGTTGATGGCTGCGGCACTCATCTCAAAGTCTTTTACCTCTGCAGTGATAGAAGTGTCAATTCCCTCTCCCGGAAGAATGGTATAAGAAATCTGTTTATTGCTCCCTACATTTGCCAGTGTTGCATTCTTTGCAACGATATTCTCACATTTTTCCGTATCCAGTGTAAAGGAAGCCTGCAGTGCATAATCATCGAAAAAAGTTCCTTTGAAATCCTTATTTTCCGTTATTTTGAATTTAATTTCAAGATTTCCGCTCTTTCCGGCCAGTTCTTCTGCCGTATATTCTTTTCCGTCCAGATAATACCGAATGGAAATATTCCACGGAATCTTTGTATTACTCATCTTTCCTTTATAGTAAACTCTGTCAGAATCTGTGGAAAATGTGATTTTGTCACCATTCTGCTGAATATCTGCATTTACATTCAACATTTCTACGGAATCGTAATCACCATAATCAACCACATCACCTTTGCCGAAAATATTTACCGCATAAATATCCTTTACAGTACCTTTTGCATCCAGATTAATGTAAATAACTTCTTCCTTTTCACTTGGATTTTCTGCAGCAAATGCCGGAACCACAGAAGAAATTGTCATGGTGCCTGCCAGTACGGCAGCTATTACTTTTTTATTATAATTCATATTATTCTTTCCCCTTTCTTGGATCATAAAAGTTGACTTTCCATGTAGTTTTTTTAATCAGCCCGTCAAAGATATACAGAAGTCCCGGCACTACAAAGACTACGATTAACAGAGACAAAATTGTTCCTCTTCCTAAAAACAGTCCCAACTGAGACAAGATTCCGTGGCTGGAGAATTTTTCAAGAAGCATTCCCACGGTTGCCAGTGTCGTGCCCGAAGTAAGCAGTGAAACGATTACTGTCGGCACAACTTTTTTTATTGCCTCTTTCTTTGTCATACTCTGTCTAAATTCCATATAACGATCCGTCAGAAGAATCGCATAATCAACTGTTGCCCCCAACTGGATAGAGCTGATGATCAGGTACGCAATATAGAAAATATTGGCATCAAAGAAATATGGAATACCTGTATTGATCCAAATCGCAGTCTCTATGGAAAGTACCAGAATCACAGGCAGTACCAGCGATTTCATGGTTAACAGCAATACAACAAAAACAGCACCGATTGCGATCAGATTTACTTTTACCGTATCAGCAGTAATAGTATCCATCAGGTCGTAGCTGCTGACACCATCTCCTGCCAGATATGCACCATCCGGATAATACTCATCTAATATTCCTCGAAGTTTCTCCACCAGACTGAACGTTTCTTCACCCTCATATGGTATTTCTACAGTGAGCACCATACGGCTGTAATTTTTCGAAACCAGCTGAGATAAAATACCATCATCCAGATATTCTTTGGGAATTTCCGCTCCTACTGTATTTACATAAGATACAATACTTTTTACTTCCGGCACTGCTTTCAGTGTTTCATTTAATTGTTCTTCCGCAGTAGGATTCCCATTGGGAACCAGAACAACATAAGTGTCACTCTTTCCAAAAACTTCTTCCACAGCCTGTGCATCTCTCCCCGACTGTGTCTCAAGTCCGAAAATCTTGGAGGATCCATAATAGTAAGAATTATGATTGGATGCCAGATACGCCGGTATCATAAGAATTGCAAAAACGCAGACCATTGGTATCATGATTCTATAAACCAGTTTTCCCAGTGTCGTAAATTTGGGCAGCAGGCGTCTGTGATGAGTTTTCTGAATTAATGTATAAGTTTTCAGAATCAACGCCGGCATGAAAATAAACACACAAATCAAACTGATTGCCACACCCTTGGCCAGTGCTCTTCCCAGGTCAGAACCGATTCCAAATCGCATGAACAAAAGAGCAAGGAAACCGATAACCGTTGTCAGACCACTGGATGCAATAGAAGAGGTAGATTTACAGAGTGCATCCACCATCGCTTCTTTTCTGTCCGGGTTCTCTTTCAGACATTCCTCATACCTGTGAAGCAGGAAAATGGAATAATCCAGAGATACAGCCAGCTGCAGAATGGGTCCTGCTGCATTGGTTACAAAAGATATTTCACCGAAGATCAGGTTGGTACCATTATTGATCATAATAGCCACGCCAAGCCCTGCCATTACAATAATCGGCTCTATCCAGGAAGTTGTAGTCAAAACAAGCACAAGAAGCACAATCAGAAGTGCAAAACATACAATAACTCTGATTTCATTCACCGTACTTGTAGTAGCTACAGCGGTGTTCACAGCATCTCCTGTCATGGCATTGTCATCACCTATAACCTCACGGATCGCATCCACCGCTTCAATTCTTTTCATTTCGTCAATTGTGACCGTGTATAAGGCTGTATTATCTTTATAATAAGTTTCTACCACTTCACTGTCTGCCACTTCCAGAGGCTCACAGATATTGATGGCATCATCCAGCCACATGACCGCATTCACACCTTCACAATTTTCCAGTTTTTCTTTATATTCCAATGCGTCCGGCACAGACACATCTTTCACCATAACCCGGGCATTGGGAATCCCACCGTCAAATTCTTCCCCCATCAGCTCCAGAGAAACTGTGGATTTACTGTCCTCCGGCAGATAGTCCTTCATATCATAATTAACCCCGACAAAATTCTGAAGGATTGCTCCTGCCACAGCCAATGCAATGAAGAACACCAATATTATCTTGGGATATTTCACTACTTTCGAATAAAATTTTCTCATACTCTGCTCCTGTATTATCTCATTTTCGATACAAACTTACTCAACACTTCCGCCGTATGTTCACTGTGCCTTCCGTAACTGTTAATACAAAAATCATAGGTATCAGGCTTACCCCAATTACCGTTTGTATGATAATTGTAATAATTCTTTCTTTGTTTATCGATTTTTCTGACCAGATTGGCCGTTTCTTTATCTGTTTTATTAAGCTGCTTCATTTTACGCTCTACACGATCTGTAAAAGGTGCTGTAATAAACAAACTCATTCTTTCGATTCCAGCCTGTTTTAAAATATAGTCAGCGCAACGTCCCACAAAAACGCAGTCACCTTTTTTAGCATAATCAATAATCACATTGCTCTGAAACTTGAATACAATATCATTAGCCGGCAGCCCGCGCAAATCTTTATCTACAGATTCATACCATATTTTATGAAGCCAGGGGTTTGCTTTCTTTTCATCTACTTTCTGTATCGTCTTCATGTCCATATTTGCGCATTTTTCCATCACAGTTGTGATCAGTTCCTGATCATAAAACGGAATGGACAATTTATCAGCCAACCGCTCCCCTATTTCATGACCGCCACTACCAAACTCTCTTCCAATACAAATAATCATCTGACAGTACTCCTTTCCAAATTAATCCCTGTGTTCTGTTACCGTTCCTGTCATATAGAAACGTTTTTTTCCACTGTTAAGCACCACATCGACTCTGTTTTCGTCTGCATATCCTGCACCAATATAGTCATATGTACTCATAAATGTTTTCAGCTGCCCCTGTAGAGAACAATTGCCATTTTTATCAATGATTCCGCTGCAAGGCAAAGAAAATCCAAGAAGTTTAAAGCAACCTTTGACAATATTTTCTGTGATATCCAGAACCAGCTGCCCTTTTCGTTCTCCGATTTCCGTTTTCAATACAATATCATATGTATATCCCGGCACTTTATCAGCTCCTTCCCCTCTTAATGCTTCCCCTGTCGACATCGATATCACTTTACTCAATTTAGGAAGAAAATAATACAGACAACTTGCTTACAAATATTGATTATCAGACAAACCACAGGTAGTTGACCAAGAAATATTCTCCCTATTGAGTTTTTTCCCAGACAACTGTATAATGAAACCAATAAAAACACGAGGTGGAAAACCCAGATGAAGAATGAAGAAATATCTTTACAGACAAAAAAAGCCCTCTCCCAGTCTTTGAAAAAAGCAATGGAAAAAAAGCCTTTTTCAAAAATCACGGTCAGTGAGCTGATTAAGGATTGTAATATAAACAGAAATACTTTCTATTATCATTTTTCCGATATTTACGATCTGTTGAAATGGATGTTTGAACAGGAAGCCATCGATGTGGTAAAGAAAATTGATCTTCTTCTGGACACGGAAGAAGCAATTCGTTTTGTCATGAATTATGTGGACAATAATAAGCATATCATCAACTGTGCCTATGATTCCATCGGTCACAAAGAAATGAAACGTTTTTTCTATACAGATTTTATCGGTGTTATGCAAAATGTCATTGACAGTGGAGAAAAAAAGCTGGGAATCTCAATAGATCCCCAGTTCAAAGAGTTTCTTGCAGGATTTTATACGGAGGCTTTGGCCGGATCACTGATCACCTGGCTGAAAAATCCTCATCATTTTGACAAGGAAGAGGCTATACAGACGATTCTTTTCATCTGCCAGACCTCCATACCACATTTATTAAAGGAAAAGGCAAAGCAAG
>JBJFCH010000046.1:0-22408 GCA_051888835.1 Oliverpabstia sp.
ATCTTCAGAATATGAACACGGTTTCCTATGGGAAAAAGCTGGAATTTCTTCATTGTGTGGATGCTTTCGATGAAGAGAGCAAAAAATTGATTCATTTTATAGAAAAAAGCATCACTTCCACGGAATTGGAATACTACCGGCATTATGGAATTGTCATGCGGGGAGAAGCAAAATCCATCGCACTGAGTGAATCAGAACTTGATGAAGTTATGAATTTGTTTGAGGGAAAAAGTGTTCGAGTAGAATATCAGACTGGCAGTAAAGTGAAGGATATGATCTGTCAGGTGGTGAAAGAATCTCCCAGACAGAAAATCAGTATCCGTGAAGAGGACAAAGGAATTGTCCTGCAGCACAAAACAGCAAAAGGTATAAAAGGAATTAACTATGTGTATTATGTATCGCAGCCTCGTACTGCAAAGATTTATATAGTTGAACGAAAAGATACAGAAAATCTTGAAGAGTTTCTCAACTATATGGAGGAGAGGAAAGGAAACGATGTATTTATCGGGAAAGAGGAATTGCCTGCATTTTGCTGTAATGTACTCCCACAGCTTGAGAAATTCTGTAATGTGATCAGAGGAGATTTTATGCCGGAAAAATATCTTCCTGAGAAAGCAAAGTTTCAGTTCTATCTGGATTCTCCTCAGAGGGATATGATTTCCTGTCGTGCGATGGCTGCCTACGGGGAACAACAGTATAATCTATTTCCGGCGTCTGACGAGAATGTGGGAAAACAGGTCAGAGATCTGCAAAAGGAAGGTTATGCGAAAACCTGTATATTAAAATATTTCTACGCTTACGATGAAAAGAGCGAAACCATGGTTTTACAGGGCGAAGACGATATGTATCGTTTTCTTACAGATGGTATTGAAATACTTAAAGGCGTGGGAGAAGTATTTGTCTCGGAGCAGTTAAAGAAGATACAGGTAATCAGTAAAGTGTCTGTCCAGGTGGGGGTCAGTCTCAGCGGCAATCTGCTTCACATGGAAATCGGAAGTGAACAGTTTTCCAGGGAGCAGCTTGCTGAAATCTTATCCAGATATGAGAAAAAGAAAAAATATTATCGCCTGAAATCCGGTGATTTTATTCGAATGGATGAGGATGAGATGCAGGTGTTATATGATTTGAAGGAAGATCTTTTGCTGACTGATAAACAGCTGAAAGAAGCGATGATTTCCCTGCCCAGATATCGGGCTTTGTATCTTGACGGAAGGCTCAGGGGAGAAGGCATTCAGACCAGCAAAAACAGAGAATTTAAGCAGCTTGTCCGGGATATGAAAACCATAGAAGACAATGATTTTGAAATACCGGATTCCCTGATTCCTATACTGAGAGAATATCAGAAGACAGGTTTTCTCTGGATGAAGACTCTATGTCACAATCAGTTTGGAGGAATCCTTGCGGATGATATGGGACTTGGGAAAACGCTGCAGACGATTGCATTTCTTCTGTCTGAATTTCAGGAAGCAGGGACTGACAAAAGACACGCTCTCATTATAACTCCTGCATCTCTGGTTTATAACTGGAAGAGTGAGTTTGAAAAATTTGCACCTGAACTTATGGTGCATACGGTTGTGGGAACGGTAAAGGAACGGGAACAGATTTTGTCAAATCTGGAAAATCAGGTCATCATCATAACTTCTTATCAACTGCTGTACAGAGATGAAGAACTGTATGAAAAAATTCCGTTTGACTATCAGATCATAGATGAAGCCCAGTTTATAAAGAACCAGGGAAATCAGACTACTAAAGCGGTGAAATCTGTAGATGCCCGATTTCGCATGGCACTTACCGGAACACCCATTGAAAATAAGCTCAGTGAGCTTTGGAGTATTTTTGATTATATTATGCCGGGATTTCTTTATAAATATCAGAGATTTCGTAATGAAATTGAGACACCTGTTGTGAAAAACCAGGATCAGAAAGTGATGGAACGCCTCCAGAAAATGATACAGCCGTTTGTTCTTAGAAGAACGAAGAAAGAAGTTCTGAAAGAACTGCCGGATAAAATCGAAAGATGTATGTATGCACAGCTGGATGGAGAACAGAGAGAAATCTATCTGGCACATGCGCAAAGGATGCAGATGCAGCTGAAAAATCAGACGGAAGAAGAGTTTAAAACATCTAAAATACAAATACTTGCGGAAATTACCCGGCTCAGACAGATCTGCTGCGATCCGGCTTTGCTTTATGAAAAATATAACGGTCCGTCAGCAAAACTGGATTTATGTATTGAATTGATCAAAAATGCGGTAGAAAGCGGACATAAGATTCTGTTATTTTCACAGTTTACGACTATGTTGGATCGGATTACAAAAGCTCTGGAGGGAAACGAGATTTCCTATTATTTGTTGACCGGAAAAACATCAAAAGAAGAACGGGCTGCTATGGCAGAAAGGTTTAATCATGATGATACTTCTGTTTTTTGTATATCTTTGAAAGCGGGCGGTACCGGTCTGAATCTGACAGGAGCCGACATGGTAATCCATTATGATCCCTGGTGGAACGCAGCGGTCGAGACACAGGCCACGGACCGTGCACACAGAATCGGGCAGAAGCAGGTAGTAACCGTGTATAAACTGATTGCCAGAGATACTTTAGAAGAAAAAATCACGGAACTGCAAAGTAAGAAAAAAGAACTGGCTTCTCAGGTGATGGGAGGCGAGGGAATCAGTCAGGCATCCTTCAGTAAAGAAGAACTGCTGCGGCTGTTAGAATAATTATAAATTGTATGTAGAAAAATCCACTGCACACATTGGTTTTGTCCATTGTGGTGGTGGATTTTTTTGCGGTATCATGTGATAATGATGAGGATATTCTCAGAGAGGGGTAAAATTAACATGAAACATCTTCATTCAAAATCTATATTCGGACAATTGGTTATTTTTTCATTATTAATAAGTCTTGTACCCATTATTATAATCAGTATCTTTTTATTTCGCAAATTGGAAAATATGGTGATTGAAGAGCTGGCGGATTCCCATGGTCAGATTGTATCGCAGTATACAAAAAATATAGATGAGAAGCTGGAACAATACAGGAACAGTCTGGAAGTTATATCCAATAATACCTTAATAGTAAATACACTTCAGAATGAGGCTGAAAATGTATATGACAAAGGTCAGATCGTCAGCGAAGAAGTTTCAAAATCACTGCTCCTCGATAAGAAAAATGAAATTCGTAATTGTGTTGTATATTCTATTGTAACGGAAAATGAAATATACGGTCCAAGTGTAACTATGATGGAAGAAGGAAGCAGAGAAGGGTGGTATCTGAAAGAAAGGGCCATGAAAGAGGGATGGTTTTCCTATTTTGCGCTGCAAAACAGACAGCCGGTTCTTTCTTTTGTGAAAAACATTGAAAAGGTTGATATTGATGATTTTTCGCGGCAGCAGCTGGGCATTGTGAAACTGGATATTGATATGATAAAACTGTTTGAACCGGCTGTCCAGACGGGAGAATCCGATGCGGTATATGATGTCATTGTATACGATGATAATTGGAATGTACTTTATTCCAGCAACACAGATAATAATAAGATTCTTCCCAAATATCTGAGCCATTCTGAGGCAAACAGTGAAAAAGCGGAGCTGATTCAGGAAATCGACGCATATATCCTCAGTCAGGAAAGTCTTTCGGAGTATGGGATAAAGATGCTGTTTCTTTTTGATAATAAAGAACTGGAACAGAAAAAAAGTGAGATTGCATATATGGTTTATCCAATGATTCTCATCATTGTGCTACTTGTAATTGGATGTGTATATCTGTACAGTCGTGATTTTTCATCCAGAATTGAAATTCTGGTAAAAAAATTCAGAACAGCAGAAACCGGTGATCTGACGATCCGCAATCCGATTGAAGGAAAAGATGAGATTGCCGTTTTGGATCAGCAATTTAGCCATATGCTGAAAAAACTGGATCTGTTAATTAAGAAAAATTATATTCAGCAACTGGAAAATAAAGAAACACAGCTTAAGAATCTGCAGCTGCAGATTAATCCACATTTTCTTTATAATACATTGGAAACGATCAGTTCAATAGCAGCGGTAAAACAGGCATTTGTGGTCTGTGATATGTGTCAGAAACTGGGAGATATATTCAGATACAGTCTGGGAAAAAATTACGGGGAGTTTGTCACTCTTGAACAGGAACTGGATCATACCAAGAATTATATCTTCATTCAGAAAATACGTCATGGAGATCGTCTGGATGTCTTTTATGATATCGAAGTGAATGCGGGGCAATATCATATTCTTCGATTTATTTTACAGCCGATTGTGGAAAATGCGATTCTGCATGGTCTGGAAAATCTTACCGGAAAAGGGACTCTTGAAATATCTGCGTATGAACAGCAGGATGCATTGATCCTTAAAGTTGCTGATGATGGCATCGGTATGGAAAAACAAAAAGTAGAAGAACTGAATATATACATCAATAGCGAAGGACCGGATGATGATACGAAAAAAAGTATCGGTATAAGAAATGTAAATCAAAGAATAAAACTTGCATGTGGAGAAGAATACGGGATTACCATAGAAAGCTTTCCATATCGAGGAAGCTGCTTTACCATACGGCTTCCCATTATCGAAGGGGGAAATCACAATGAGACATAATTTATTGATTGTTGACGATGAGGAATTGATCCGTCACGGTTTGAAAGCTCGCATAGAATATCTGGAAATAGATGTGGACGAAATTTTTGAAGCGGAAAATGGAACGGAAGCTCTGGAGATTGTAAAAAACTGTATGATAGATATCGTGATCACTGATATCCGTATGCCTGATATGGATGGGATTACTATGATACAGGAAATGAAAAAACTGTATCCGGATATCCAGTTTGTGGTGCTCAGTGGTTATGCAGAATTTTCATATGCAGAGACAGCGATCCGTCTGGGAGTAAAATCTTATTTACTGAAGCCTTTGTCCAATGAAGAACTGAAAAAAACAATGCAAAAAATATACGCAGAAATGGAAGCTACTGCAAAAATACGCTACATAGAAAGACTTCAGAAAAAAATGGATAAAGAAAAGCAGGAGTACATTCTGGAAAAGAAAATAAATGCCTTTTTTGCAAATCCGGGTGATAAAGTTTTGCCTGTGGAAGAACTGGACCAGCTGACAAATCTGAAAATCAGCAAGAATTATTCGAAAAACAGAAAAGTATATCTTGCAATTATTCATGTAGATAAAGAAAGCTATAAAGATGATGGATTCCAGCAGATTGATTATGAGTTGATCAGATTTTCACTGAAAAATGTCTTTTGTGAAATTACTACGAATTGCGAAAAACTGATTGTTAATAGTCTTTCAGATTATAATAATCTGTATGGCCTGTTTATCATGGATGATAAAAAAAGACTCAGGAATGAAATAGAACGTCTTTTTCTTAAAATGAAATCTGTACTGGAAAAGAAAATGGATATTTATTTTACCTTTGGTGTAAGTCGCTGTAACGATGAAATCTGCAATACTTCACTGAAAGAGGCGCAGGAAGCATTGAAACAGAGAATTATCTACGGGAAATCCAATCTTTATTTTTCCGAAGATATTAAACTGATGAATAATCAGCCGATCTCTACATCCCAGATGCAGCTTCTGGAGCAGTATATTGAAAAAAATGAAATACATAAGATACGGAAAATACTGAGTGAAATTTTTTCTGATGAAACAGTACAGGAATATGGAACGACCTATATCAGAATTATGTGGGTCAGAATATTAAATCTGATTTTCCATTTTTATGGTAGAAAATCCGGCAAATGGGGAGAAGAAATTGAGAATATACTGACTAACTTTAATTTACCGGAACATGTGCAGTCTGTACCGGAAATCCAGCAGCGTATTATTGATATCATTATGGGATGCGCAAGGACAAAAGATGTAACGGAAGTTGACGGAAAAAATAAAATTCAGATGGCAGTACAGTTTATCAAAGATCATTACAGAGATAACCTGACAGTAAATGATCTGGCAGAAATGTATGGTATGAGTCCCAATTATTTTTCGTCTATATTTAAAAAAGAAATGAAATTATCTCCTGTAAATTATATCACGGGGATACGTATGGAGAAAGCGAAAGAACTTCTGGAATATTCCGAATTAAGTGTGGTGGAAATTGCCCAAAAAACGGGTTATGAAGATGGGCAGTATTTTTTCAGGGTATTTAAGAAATATACGGGAATGACACCATTACAATACAGGGGAAAGAATAATACCATTTCATCAGAAAAGTAAAGGAGAACGTTAAAATGAACAGCTTAGAAAATAAAAAACCACTTCCCACTCCAAAACAGGAAGAGTGGGCCAATATGGAACTTGGCGTAATTATCCACCATTGCATGGAAACGTATCATCCCGATATACCGGAGGATGAGTGGAAAACATCACCTGAAAAAATGTCTGCAGAGTCTTTTGCGCCGACAGATGAAAATACTGATCAGTGGATGGAAGCTGCTTCCAAAATGGGAGCAAAGTATGCGGTTCTTGTCACCAATCATGTAACTGGATTTTCCATGTGGCCTACAAAGGAAAATACGTATTCTATAGAGTATTCTCCTTACCGAGACGGAAAAGCGGATATCGTCAGCGATTTTATTCATTCATGTAAGAAGTACGGGATTAAACCGGGACTTTACTATTCTACCGGATGTAATGGTTATTGTGGTATCAGTGATTCAGAAGATCATGACTATCAATCCGAATATTATCAGGAATATGTGAAAATGGTGGAACGTCAGCTCAGTGAGATCTGGGGGAATTACGGAGAATTATTTGAACTGTGGTTTGACGGAGGAGTTATTCCGCATGAGCAAGGCGGACCGGATGTAGTAGGATTGATCCGGAAATATCAGCCAAATGCAATTTGCTTTCAGGGACCCAAGGAACATTTTCAGAATCTTCGATGGGTTGGAAATGAACGGGGACTGGCACCTATGAATTGCTGGTCAACTTCTAACAGCAATTCCTGCGGATTTGGCGGAGATGAGGAGGATGACGATATCGGTGTTGGTAATCCCAATGGAAAATATTGGATACCTGCGGAAACCGATATGGGAAATCGTCGTCAGGAATCCTTTGCCGGAGGATGGGCATGGAAAGAAAATGAGGAAGATATGGTTTACACGCCGGAGGAATTGCTGGAGTGTTATCTAACTTCGGTGGGAAGAAACTCAAACTTACTTGTAGGTATGTGTATCAGTCAGAGAGGTCATTTTGAAGATACCGAACAGTTTGAAAGATTTGGAGAACTCATAAAAGACATTTATAAAAGCCCGGCAGCTTCCTGCCATGGAAGCGGAAAAGAATTTGAATTGACACTTCCTGAAGAAGAAAATATCCGCTATCTGATCGTTATGGAAGATATTCATTATGGAGAGAGAGTACGAAAATTCAAGGTGGAAATTGAAACGAAAACCGGATGGATGGATTGGTTTGAAGCATGTTGTATCGGGCATAAGAGGATAGTGCCGATCAACAGATCGGTCAGTGGTGTGCGTCTGTCCATAGATGAGTCAGTGGATTTACCGATCATAAAAGATATGACAATCTATCGATAAGGGGTGATTTTGTGGAAATCAGAACATTATACCAGGACGGTGAGTTTAAAAAAGGTAATCTGCACACTCATTCTACCAGATCGGATGGAAAAAACACACCGGAAGAAATTGCTGAACATTACAGGAAAAAAGGATATGATTTTCTGGCAATTACAGACCACTGGGTTTATGGGACTCATGAAAAGTTAAACAGAGATGATTTTCTTGTTTTCCCCGGTACTGAGCTGGATATTGAGCTTCCCGGAAGGAAAGATCATCATCTGGTCGGTTTCGGGCTTCCTGAGAGCAATCGAATTCCGGATGGTTATACTTTTGAAGAGGAAAGAAAAGGAAATACGCTGTGTACGGCAGAGCGAATTATAGAGTATTTCGGTCAGCATGGAAATGTAACCTTGTATGGACATCCCTATTGGTCAAAAGTGGATTCTACAGATATAAAATATCTGCAGGGAATGATTGGAATGGAAATTTATAATCACGGAGCAGAATTTGAAGGAAATAATGGAAACTCAGAGACCTATTTTGACCATTTTTTGTTTGTTAGAAACAGAATCTGCTGTTATGCCACGGATGATGCGCATGATCTGGGTGAGGACAGTCTTGGTGGCTTTATTATGGTAAAAACGCGAGAATTTTCTCATAAATCCATCCTGCAGGCCTTAAAAGACGGAAGCTTTTATGCGTCATCCGGTCCTTTGATTCATGATTTTTATGTGGAAGATGGTAAAGCCAAAATTGTCTGTGAACCATGCCAGGATATTTACTTTCAGACACCACACAGGGGTGGACATTTCCACAGTAAAGATCATTCATTAACGGAAGGAGAATTCATT
This sequence comes from Oliverpabstia sp., assembly GCA_051888835.1. Classification (GTDB taxonomy): domain Bacteria; phylum Bacillota; class Clostridia; order Lachnospirales; family Lachnospiraceae; genus Oliverpabstia. Next base: position 8,393 of record JBJFCH010000046.1, read on the forward strand.
CTGCTTGGTGACGAAGAATATGTAAGAGTAACGATCAAAAACGAAAGAGGACAGAAAGCATGGACGCAGCCTATATGGTTATGGCTAATATAGATATTTTTCAACAGTAGAAAAGTCCATTAAATATAAAAGTTTTATCCATTGTTGGTAATTATTCAAAAAATTATAATAATGGTATCAAATAAGAAGGAGGAAACCTTATGCAAACGGCAATTGTTGGGAAGCAAAAGAAGTACAAACCGCCCAAGAAACCTTTGAAAAAGAGATTGATCCGTTTCTGGCCGCTGTATGTAATGCTGATACCATGTATTATATATTATGCATTGATCTGTTATGTACCTATGGCAGGCTCTGTTCTTGCGTTTAAGGATTATTCTTTTAAACTGGGTATCTGGGGAAGTCCATGGGTCGGACTTCGGTACTTTAAGACTTTTTTTACCAGCTATGATGCACCAAGGTTAATTAGAAATACACTTGCAATCGGTGTGATTAAGTGTATTCTGGAATTCCCATTTGCAATCATACTGGCACTTTTGCTGAATGAACTTCGAAATATGAAGTTCAAGAAGGTAACACAGACAATTACGTATCTGCCTCATTTCCTTTCTTCGGTTATTGTTGTAACCATGATGCAGAGAATTCTGGCACCAAATACCGGTGTTATCAATCAGGTCATCTCCATGTTAGGCGGAGATGGAAGCCGGTTTTTCATGATGGATGCCCAGTATTTTTATCAGATTCTGTTTGGTATGGATCTGTGGTGCAACATCGGTTGGGATTCTATCATTTATCTGGCAGCTATCAGCAGTGTGGACATGGAACTGTATGAAGCGGCAGAGATGGATGGATGCGGCAAACTGAAGAAAATGTGGCATATTACACTTCCCGGAATCAGGGGTACGATCGGACTGCTGTTCATTATGGGAATTGGCGGACTGTTATCTTCCGGTGTCACACAGATCTGGCTGTTAAGAACGCCTGGAAATATGTCCTTGTCAGATACATTGGATGTCTGGGTTGTACGAGTCGGACTCCAGGGCGGACAGTTCGGCTATGCTACTGCAGTGGGATTGATTCAGGGACTTGTCGGATTGGTTCTGGTAGTAGTTTGTAACAAGATTTGTAAAAAACTTACCGAGGTTGGACTCTGGTAAAAAGGAGGAAAAAATGAAGAGGAAAATAGCAAAAAGATTGCTCGCAGGTGCGATGGCAATGACAATGGGCGCGTCCATGTTGGCAGGATGCGTCGGTTCAGGCAATGAAAAAGAAACTGCAAAAACTGAGAATACAGAAAGTACGGCACAAGAGGACACTTCTGACAAACCGGATACCTGGATTGCCGACAGAACGATCACTGTACAGGCGTACGTAGATGATATTGGAAATACACTTCCAAAAGATTTTAATAACACACCGGTTATGCAGAAAATTACGGAACTGACCGGTATTAAGTTGGATGTAAGATATACACCTGGTGACAGTGATGAGAAAGTTATGGCTTCCCAGCTTGCTTCCGGAACAATCCCGGATGTAATTCTCTCTTATCTGAACAACTCAACAAGACCGGAGTTCCCGCTTCTTCTGAAAGCTGCTAAAGAAGGTATGTTCGCAGATGTATCAGAATATATGAAAAACAGCGAAGTATACTCTAAATATTACGAAGAGGGATATCTTCCGAAAGATTCTTATGACAATATTACCTTCCGTGATGACCTGGATGGAGTTTATCTGTGGCAGATGAACGTTGATGAGATAGACCGTTCACTGGAAGTGATTCCGGAAGAAGAGTGGATCGGTGGAATGTATATTCAGACCAGAATCGTTGATGAATTGGGCATTGATCCGAAAGCAATCAATACAATGGATGAGTTTTATGATCTTCTTGTAAAGATGAAAGAAGCAGGATTCAAAGATGACAATGGAAATGATATTTATCCATTGGGACCGAAATACTGGGGCGGATCCTATGATGCTGTGGAATATGTTACAAAAGGATATTCCTGGGGTGTAAGCGATGGCTATAACATCGATGATGACGGAAATGTAAAACATATTTCTGAAACTGATTACGTTTATGATCAGATTAACTTCATCAGAAAACTTCTGGATGAAGGTCTTATGAACCCAGAATTCTTTACTATGGATTCTACTCGTGCAGAAGAAGTTTCCAAGAGCAAAAACTCAGGAATTATTGCCGACGTACATAACTACACAGATATTATCTATGAAAGTGATGATTGGGTACCTCTTGGACCGTTGAATGATATTCAGGGAGATAATAAAGAAGTTACAGGTGGAAAAGGTGCAAGCGGCTGTATGGCAATTTCCGCTGAGGCTGAAAATCCGGAAGAAATCTTCAAGTTCTTTGACTGGCTGTGTACAAAAGAAGGTCAGACAATCGCACAGTATGGTGTTGAAGGTTTGTCTTACGATATGGTTGACGGAAAACCTGTACTGAAAGAAGACGTTTTGAATGAACTGAATGCAGGAAACACTGATTATCTGATCAATGATATCGGAGCTGCTTTCGGAGGAGTTGGCAATTATTTCTTTGCATTTGTAATGACAAATGTTAATAATACGGATAACTTTGGTGAATCCAGACCTGGAGCAGGCGGTACAGATTCTACTTATGCACGAAGCGTGGAAATCGCACGTGAATATGCTACTGAGAAAAAAGAAGTTCCAGGATTGGCTGCAACTGCTTATATGTCAGCAGATGAACTTGCAGATGTAAAAGTGCAGATGGATCTGTTAGACTGGAAAGAAACATTTGTACAGGCTTGTTTTGCAAAGAGTGATGACGAGATGAGAAGTATTGTAGAATCTTTCCGTGCTCAGTTAAAAGCTGCAGGTGTTGAAAGATTTGAAGAATATGTAAAGAATATCTATGAAGAAGATCCGGAAGCAGTAACCTTCTATAAATAATAACTGTCTGCTGTCTCGTAAGAGGCAGCAGAAATAAGAAAGGATTGGCTGAACGATGAGTAATACAGGAAAGACTCATGGAGCGTCAAAAATTAAAACCAACCCAACAGACCAGATGATTCAGATTCTGATATATATTGTTATTATCGCTTTATGCCTTACGATTATTCTTCCTTGTCTCAATGTTTTGGCTTTATCGTTCAACGACGGTAAAGATGCAGCAAGAGGCGGCGTCTGGTTCTGGCCGAGACAGTTTACATTGGATAACTTCAAAGAGGTATTTAAAGATGACAGTATTGTAAGAGCTTATGGGATTACGGTAGCCAGAACAATCATTGGTACCATTTCAACTTTACTTGTAACAACATTGGCGGCATTTGCACTGAAAGAAAAAGACCTTCCGGGAAGGAAAATCATGAGTATGCTGATTACCTTTACTATGTTGTTCGGTGGTGGTATGATTCCTACTTATATTCAGTATAATAATCTGCATTTGCTGAATTCTTTCTGGGTGTATATCGTACCTGGTCTTGTGAGTGTGACTAATCTTATGATGGTTCGTACATTTTTTGAAGGTATTCCGGACAGTTTGGAAGAATCTGCAAAACTGGATGGCTGCGGATATTTTAAAATATATTCTACCATTATGATTCCTTTGAGTAAGCCGGTAATTGCGGTTGTAGGTCTGTATACGGCTGTAGGCCACTGGAATGACTGGTTTTCTGGAGCATTCTATATGAATAATACAGATCTCTGGCCGGTTCAGACTGTACTTCAGAACATGCTTACAAAAGCGATGAGTTCTCAGCAGGAAGTTACATCGGTAGCGCAGGCTCTGGTACAGGATGCGTCCAATGTTACATCGGATTCATTAAAAATGGCAGCCGTTATTGTAACTACAGTACCTATTCTCTGTGTATATCCTTTTGTACAGAAATATTTTGCAAAAGGTGCTATGATCGGAGCGGTAAAAGGTTAAACATGAGTCCTAAAAAATAATATATTGTATAGAGATAAGATTCTTTGTTTCGTTCAACAGGATATGGTATTATGTGTATGAGCGATGCAGAGAATCTTTTCTTACTATTTATTGTAAAAAATGAGACTGCTATTTTACTTTATGAATGTTGGGTCAATGTGAGGATTAAAGATGAACGAAAAGAAATGGGATATTTATGTATACGGAGATGTAAATATTGATATAGTGATTCCGGGTGTTGAAAAATTTCCGGAACCGGGACAGGAAGATGAAGTATCGATTATGGAGACCTTTGTGGGCGGCGGAGCAGCATTGTTTACTCTGGGAACCGGAAAACTTGGGCTTCATCCTGTATTTCAGGGAGAAGTTGGGGATGACTGTTATGGTGAAATGATACGAAAAAAGTTCCTGGAAAGTAATGTGGATGATTCACTTTTGAAAACGAGTGAAACAGAAAAGACCGGAATTTCCCTGAGCTTTACCAATGAAAAGGATCGGTCTTTTCTGACCTTTAGAGGAACAAATGAAAAGCTTAGTATTGATTGTGTGAATGTGGAACAGGTGAAACAGGCTTCTCATATTCATGTGACCGGATATGCAGGTTCCTGTAATCACGATGCATACCTGAAGTTATTAAAACGAATCAAATCAGAGACACAGGCAACAGTTTCCTTTGACCTGGGATGGGATCCTACCGGTGAATGGAATGCAGGAATTTATGAGTTGTTCCCATATATTGATGTGTTATTTATGAATGAGACAGAAGCGGTGCATTACAGCAGAAAGAGTGATGCCTATGAAGCTGCAAAAGATTTTGCAAAATATTGTCAGCTTGTAGCGATTAAAATGGGAAAAGAAGGATCCATTGCGGTAAGCAGCGGAAAATTATATAAAGCTGCACCATACAAAGTAAAAGCGGTAGATACAACAGGTGCCGGTGATTCTTTCAATGCGGGTTTTGTATACGGATTTTTGAAAGGAAAGTCGGTGGAAGAGTGTCTGAAGTGCGGGAATGGATGTGGAGCTTTATCAGTGACGGCTCTGGGAGGGAATACAGGATTTCCGACAGAAAAAGAACTGATGGATTTTATTAATAAATAATAATCAGGAGGATTTTGTTATGAAAATTGCAGTAATTGGCGGAGCAGGCGTAAGAACAGTGATCTTTATCAACGGTCTTCTGAAACGCTATAAAAAATTACATATTGACGAGGTGGTTCTTTATGATATTCAGGAAGAGAAGCAGAGAATCATCGAAAAGCTCTGTAAACATGTGGTGAATCGTAAAAATGAGGAGCTGAAGGTATGGGCAGTATCGGATCCGGTGGACGCCATTAAAGGTGCCGACTATATTGTTACTACTCTTCGAGTGGGTGGAGATCATTCCCGTGTGGTAGATGAGACAATCGCCCTTGATATGGGTGTTATCGGGCAGGAGACTACCGGTGTCGGAGGATTTTCCATGGCAGTCCGTACAATTCCTGTACTGAAAGAATACTGTGAACTGATTAATAAGTATGCACCGGATGCATGGATTTTCAATTTTACCAATCCGTCCGGTCTGGTGACACAGGCCCTGCGAAGTGCAGGATATGACAGAATCATCGGAATCTGCGATGCTCCAAGCAGTACAAAATTCCGTATGGCTCATGATCTGGGTGTTACAGAAGATGAACTGTATGTAGAATTCTTTGGTTTGAATCATCTGTCCTGGATTCGAAGCGTAAAGAAAAAAGGAGAAGAGATTCTTCCGCAGCTTTTGGCTGATGATGAATTTCTGAAAGGCGTTCAGGAGTTTTCCATGTTTGATCCGGAACTTCTTCGTTCTATTGGATTTTTGCCGAATGAATATCTGTATTACTACTATCATCGTGAAAAAGCACTGGAAAATATTATCAAATCCGGTGCTACAAGAGGGAAAACGATTGAATCTGTAAATATCAAAATGATGGAAGAATTGAAAGCAATGGATATTGATGCAGATCCGGAAGGTGCTCTGCAGATTTTCCTTTACTATATGCAGGTACGCGAAAACTCTTATATGAGTATCGAATCAGGTCTTGAAAAACGTCCTCTGTTGGAGAAAGGACAACTTGAAGTTCCTGATGGAATGGGATATGCCGGAGTAATGCTTGATTGTATCGAAGGGATGCAGAGTGAGGAAGGAAAATATCTTGTGCTCTCTGTAGAAAATCATGGAAGTATCCCAGGGCTTGAAGATAATGATGTAATCGAAACTACCTGTCTGGTGTCTAAAGCAGGAATTCATCCTGTAAAAGTGGAAAATGTTCCGGAACATTGCTACCTGCTGATGCGCCTGATCAAAATGTATGAAAAACTTACGGTAGAATCCATCAATACGCATTCAAAGGAAAAAGCGGTTCAGGCTTTGATGCTGCATCCATTGATCAATTCGTATTCCTTGGCAAAAAATCTTGTAGAAAAGTACGATGAAGTTTATGGGGGATTATATGAAGCTGATTAATTATTATGAGAATCCCCAGATTCTTCATGTGAATACACTTCCCATAAGAAGTTATTATATCCCGGAAGATGAAAAGGAAAAAGAAAATCGCATCATGCTCAGCGGTACATGGAGATTTGCCTATTATCCATCTATTGAAGCATGTGAGGATTTTTTGAGTGATTCTTTTGACAGAGAAAAAATGAAACAGATACCCGTACCATCCTGCTGGCAGTTTTACGGTGTTGACACACAACAGTATGTGAATATCAGATATCCTATTCCCTATGATCCACCTTATGTCCCTGTGGAAAATCCGTGCGGCCTGTATGAGAGAGAGTTTGAAATATCACGGGAAAACTTGGATAAGAAGCAGTTTCTGAATTTTGAAGGTGTGGATTCCTGTTTTTATCTGTGGATCAATCAGAAATTTGTGGGTTATAGTCAGGTTTCTCATGCAACCAGTGAATTTGATATAACCTCTTTTCTGGCAGAAGGCACAAACCGGATCTCTATTCTGGTAATGAAATGGTGTGATGGTACTTATTGTGAGGATCAGGATAAATTCCGAATGTCAGGTGTCTTCAGAGATGTCTATCTGATCGAACGTCCGAAAGAATATGTATGGGATTTTGCGATAAAATCTTTCTATAATTCAGAAAGAACACAGGGGGGATTTCGTATTACTGCAAAGTGTGAGGGAAATCCTGAAATCACCTGTATTCTGGAAAATAAAGATGGCTGCGAACTTTGCAGAAAGAAATTGCACCAGCAAGAATGCATATTATCTTTGGAAAATCCTGTTCTCTGGAATGCGGAAAAGCCATATCTGTATACAATAAAATTGATATCCAAAGATGAGACCATTGTTCAGAAAGCGGGAATCCGAAAAATTGAAGTAAAAAACGGGATGATTTTTCTAAATGATGCTCCGGTCAAATTCAAAGGTGTCAACAGACATGACAGCAATCCCTATCATGGTTTTGCAGTTACGAAAGAAGATGCGTTGAAAGATCTCGTACTGATGAAAGAGCATAATATTAACGCGATACGTACCAGCCATTATCCAAATGCACCATGGTTTACGGAGATGTGTGATGAATATGGTTTTTACGTAATCAGTGAATCCGATATGGAATCGCATGGATGTGGAGAAGTGTATTCGGAAGAAGACAAGGATTGGGTTTCCATGATTGCAAAAGATCCTTCTTTTGAAAAAGCGATTCTGGATCGAGTACAAAGGAATGTGATTCGGGATAAAAACAGAACCAGCATTCTTTTCTGGTCTCTGGGCAATGAGAGCGGATACGGTGAGAATTTTATCCGGGCAGGAAAATGGGTCAAAGAATATGATCCTGACCGTCTTCTGCATTATGAAGGCTGCACCTGGCAGGAATGGCAGAAGCTAGACTGTTCATCGTTAGATGTGGTAAGCCGCATGTATGCAGATCCAGACTGGGTGAAAGAATACTGTGAAAATCCGGATAATCAGAAACCATTTCTTCAGTGTGAATTTTGCCATGCAATGGGAAATGGCCCTGGAGATCTGGAAGAAAACTATCAGCAGATTTACAAGTATGATAATTATGCAGGCGGCTTTGTGTGGGAATGGTGTGATCATGCTATCTATGCAGGAAAAACGGATGATGGCAGAGAAAAATTCCTGTATGGTGGTGATTTCGGTGAGACACCCAATGACGGGAACTTTTGTATGGATGGTCTGGTATATCCTGACCGTAGAGTACATAACGGGCTTCGTGAACTGAAAAATGTGATACGGCCTGTGAGAGTCATTGCTTTTGATCCGGAATCAGGGACACTGATCCTTAAAAATATGTTGGATTTTCTGAATACAAAAGATTTTCTGAAAATGCATTACAGCTGGAAGCTGGATGGAAAACTTCTTTTGGAAGGAAATATAGATGAAATTGATATTCTGCCACATAGGGAAGGGAAGACGATTCTCCCGGTTCCTGAATATCGGAAAGGAAATTTATATTTAAAACTGGATTATATTCAAAAAAATGAGATGGTACTGACTCATGCAGGCCACGATATGGGATTTGATCAGATCCAGGTACAGACAGAACGGGAAGAAATGGTAACAGAGCCACAAAGCTTTAATGAAAATTGCAGGATCAAAGTTCAGATTGCTGATGACAGCTATTGTATTTCGGGTGATAACTTTTCCTATCTTTTCTCACGTAAAAAAGGAAGTTTTTCTTCTTTATTACGGAATGGAAAAGAACTTCTGTATGCCCCGGTTGGTTATGAGATCATGCGTGCTCCCACGGACAATGATAGAGAGATCCGAAAAAAATGGGAAGCAGCCGGTTATGACCGAAAGATTGATCGGGTATATGAAACAAATCTTTCCGAATGTGAAGATCATGTGGAATTATATGTAAAAATGTCCATGGCACCGGTTTCTCTGCAGAAAATCATAGATTTTGAAACCGTCTGGAGTGTACGAAAAGACGGTTCTCTTGATCTGAAAATGAACGGAGTCATGAATCAGGAGCTGCCATATCTTCCAAGACTTGGTCTCTGTCTGGAATTGGACAAAGCTTTTCAGCAGGTATCTTATTTTGGATACGGACCTTTTGAAAGCTACGTGGATAAGAGAAGAGCCTCCTACGTGGATGTATTCGAAACAACAGTTTCCGAAATGCATGAAGATTATCTTAAGCCACAGGAGAATGGAAGTCATTATGGATGCAGGTGGGCGCAGATATCAGACGGAAAGCAAATGATAATAATCAAAGGTGCACCGGAATTTGAATTCAGCGCTTCGAACTATACTTTGCATGAACTGATGACGAAAAAACATAATTTTGAACTGGAAGAGGCAGATCATGTAACTGTATGGGCGGATTATAAAAAAAGCGGAATCGGTTCCGCAAGCTGCGGTCCGGATCTGGCAGAGCCATATCAGTTGAAAGATAAAAGTTTTGCCTGGAAAATATATATAGAATTTAAGGAAAATAACCATGAATATAAAAATCAGCAGTAAAATGTTAGAGCAAACCGCGGTAATAATTGCGGATTCCGCTGAGCAACTCCCGGCTTTATGCAGGAAACTGGGAAAGGAAAGAAAAGACAAAATACAGATCCTTCTGAAATTTCCCATCGTTTCTCATGAAAATATGAACGAAGTTCTGGAAACAGCTATTTGTAGTCTGTATGACGGAGCTTATCAGTTTTCAAAAAACGGAATGAAACATTTACAAAAAAATCAAGTATTTGATAAACGTGATGATCTTTCTGATTTTGGTAACGGTACCTGTATCTTTGTGACAGATCAGATAGAAGAGGAAGAAACAGAAGCTGTTATCAAAAGAGGGCAGGAACTGGGAATCTGTAAAGGTTATGCAAGAACACTGGGAAATCTTCCCAATAATTATTTTCATACGGAAGATATGGTCTGTTATGCCAGAAAGCTGGCTGAAAATCTTGGGACAGACTGCCAGGTGTTTGATGATGAAAAGCTCCATGAGATGGGATGTGGCGGTCTTTTGGCTGTAAATCAGGGAAGCAGAAGAGAAGCGTCTATGGTAGTGCTTCGTTATGACGGTGCACCGGGAGAAGAGATGATAGGGCTTGTAGGAAAAGGTCTGATGTTCGATTCCGGCGGTTATCATCTCAAATCCATTGATGGAATGAATGGCATGAAATACGATATGTGCGGTGCTGCCGGAATTTTGGAGAGCTTTGAAATACTCGCCAGAAGAAAAGTAAGAAAAAATCTTATTGCTGTTCTTATGCTGGCAGAGAATGTCATCAGTCCGGATGCAGTGAAAATGGGTGATGTGATCACTACGTTGGCGGGAAAGACAGTAGAAGTCTACAATACGGATGCAGAAGGACGTCTTGTTCTGTGTGACGGTATTACCTTTGCGCAGCAGCAGGGTGCAAAAACGGTACTGGATCTGGCTACCCTTACCTATTCTGCACAGGCAGCTCTTGGCAATGCAGTCACTGGCTTATTCGTAAACAACGATGAGTTATGGAAAGACTGGATGGATGCTGCCAAAAATACCGGAGAGAAATATTGGCGTCTGCCTCTGGATCCGTATTATCACAATCTACTAACCTGGTCTGTCTGTGCAGATTTTGCCAATTATGCGCCTGGTAAAGGTGCAGGAGCCAGTGTAGCTGCCTGCTTCCTTGAAAATTTTATAGAAGAAGGAACTCGGTGGATTCATCTGGATATGGTTGGGCCTTCGGTTATCCGTTCTGAAACAGATGAGATGGCAGAAGGTGCCAGCGGAGTATGTATTTCCAGTATTGTAAAATTTATGGAGAAATCGGATTTTGACTGAATATTTGACATATGAGAGGAGACTGCAAGGATGAACTTTACATTTGATACTTCCATATCCCGGGAGGTACTTGAAAACTATCTGTCCCGCAGTGTAACTGCGGCAGGCTTATATGAAAGTGATACACTGGAAGATGATCTTCGTGCGATAAAAAATATGGGAGTTAAATTTCTCGGGAGAGCGTCCGGAATCTGGTATATGATGGAAGAGGATGAGGAACATTTCAGGAAATCAAAAGAACTTGCTGACAAAGTTCACGAGATAGATCCGGAAATTATTCTTCAGTCCTGTATCTTCGAGTGGATCGTGGAGAGGATTGAGGAAGTAAAAATTCCTCATTATGTATTTGACGCTTTCGGAATAGAAGCGGAAGAGCGTACTTTCCGGTTGAAAGATACACTGTTCACAGAGAATCCAGCGGGATTTATTGAATTTCGAGAAAATGATCCGACAAGAAACGGTGGAATTCCCGACATATCACGACTGGAGACAAGGATGTGGTTTTATTATCGGGCTACACGATACATTGACTGTGGTTATGAAGCACTCCATATGGGTCAGATACACATTTATACAGCGAATGATCCGGGAATGAAAAAGACTGCGGAATTGTTTGAGATGATCCGGGATTACGCCCGTCTGCATGCAAGACGTCATAAAATACTGTTGGATGCCCATACCCATGGAGTAAATATCAGGGGAAAGCTTTTGTTTGACTATCATGCCATGCCTTTTACCCGGATGCCTCTTTTGGAAGTTCCCGGTGAAGAACTGGTTCTGGTACGGGAAGGATATAGTGAAGGCGGGGTAAATCCAAATGGCTGGTCTGCACCGGCGATGCCGTATCTGATGGAATATGATAACTGGGGCGGTCTTGTGGTAGACGACCGAAGCAAATATACGAGACAAGAGCTTGCCTGGAAAGACTGGTGGGGATTTGATCAAATTGCCTGGTTTGCCAACCAATCGTTTGAGAGCAGAAATCATTTTCTGGAATATACATACAAATGGGTGGAGATCAATAATCCAAATGCTTATTTTGAGATTCCATTCCGGAGAATGCTCAGCGATGGTTCAATAAAGAAAAAACGTGCGGATAACGGTCAGGAAGATATACAGCATTTTTATCAGATCAACCAGGAAAGTACGACTTGTCCTATGGGGTTCGGACAGGAAGAACTGGTGAAATGTCTGTGGGAATCCGGCCATGAATTGCGAAAGAATGCTGCAAATCCGGAGATGTTGATTGACTATGGTGCAAAAGAGGTTTATGATGAAAAAACAGGTATGAAACTTCCGGAAAAAATCGTTGTTTACGGCAGTTTCCAGTCTCATGTAGGGGCTATCAAGAATGATTCCAATAGTGAGACAACCCGAATGTACTACATTGGTGATAATACTTATACACTTTCTGTGGTGATTCCGTTTGCGGGAACCTATGATTTCTCCATAGCCACCTATGGAACGCTTTCTGCGACCTACCAGCTGGATGGATATCCCAGAAGCGGATCTGCCAATAAAGCGTATTTTACTACAGAAAAAGACAATACTGTGGTACGGTTCCGGTATCGGTTTATTACCAATGAAGTAACAGTGGAAATGTTTGAATAAATAAAACAGAATGCTTTATAGTCCAAATCTACTGACTAAACCAGGTCAGAGATTTGGACTATTTTAATGCAGTCAATATTTTAGAGAACAATAACCGGGCTTACACACACCAGGTTTTCCATGATTGGTTCTTTTTCATATAATTTGGGAATGATACTCAGATCACAGCCAAATTCCGACAATGGTATCGTGTCACTCAGGTGACAGGTTATTGTCCGGGATGTTGAACGTAAGGTAATGAGATAGCTTTCCTCCTCAGGCTGCTGATATCCCGGTTTTCCGGTTTGTTGTACAGAGAAAGAAAGGATATCGTTCTGGATATGTGTGAGAAGAAGAGGTCCTTTGCTCACCCAGGTCTTCTGGCTGCGGATTGCAGTATCCAGTTCTTTTGCAATATCTCCATTTTCCTCACCCTGAATATAAGTAGAAAAATGCCCATGAAGAGAACTGTTTCCGTGAAGATCCATTCCGCAGGTGGCGGCAATACGTTCTCCTGCGAGAACAAGAGTTTCCCAAAGAAGGAGACCGCGTTCATTTACTTCATGGAGTGGTTCCAGGTTGTTGGATATTTCTATAAAGTCACAGCAGGAATAATCGGTCATATCCATCTCAAAACGGCATCCCCTTGCAAATGGCCATCCCATCGAATAGGGATGTGCGATACCGGCAAGAGCACCTTTTTCTCTTACAGCCTGGAATAGCAGTTCCGGCTTATGTCTGTTTATATTTTCCCATGGAACATATTCATACAGATTCAGACAAAGAATATGTCCATAATAAGTAGTGTATTCCATTCCATAGATACAGGAAACCGGTATAGCATTTTCTTCCAGTATTTTTTTGATCTTACTGTGTCCGGATATTGTATTGTGATCAGTCAGAGCAAATGCATCCACATGGTCAGCAACCATAAAGTCGGTCAGTTCCCGGCAGGTAAAAACCGCATCCGATTCCGTCGTATGATTATGTAATTCCAGTCGTTTAAACATATTTTGAGCTCCTTCCTACCGTACTCTTACCGTAAGGGAATAGTCTGTATTATCCAAAAGCACAGAAAAGACGATCAATGTTACTTTCAGCACGCCTTCAATTTTTGTCTGAGGAATACATCCATCAGAGGCTTCATCTTTTGTAAAATGCATATGACGAGTTGTGAGCTGTTTGTGAACACAGCCGATAAACTCATCGTTCAGTGTGGCAAGGGTATGAATCTCTGTTTTGGTACCATGGCGAATGGCATCTTCTATTTCTTCGTTGGAAGAGAAAAACCCGGGATATTCCGTTTTACAGTACTCTGTAAGTTCCTGTATCTGTTCTTTTGTCAGATCTTTCGTTCGAAAATATTGGGGGCTGAAAGAAAACTCGATATCCAGTTCGTCCCATGACTGATCAAGACAGACAGTATAAGAAATCTGTCCGATAAATTCTTTGCATAGTTTTCCTTCTACATGATAGATGGTTTTCATATCATTCATGATTAAAAATCTCCTGAATTTTTATAATTATTATATAACTGCTTTTATGTTCTTTCGATCATCGGCAATTCCTTTTACTGTCATCATAGCTTTTGAGATACTATGTGTCAAGTGGACAAAACTTCGTAAAGGAATAGGTATGAATGTGTAGAATTGTCTATCAAAAAAAGTAGTTTTTTCTATTTTTAAAAATGAAGATTCTGTCTATAGTGTGCTATATACTAAGAGAGGATGGTA
>JBJFCH010000047.1:0-10694 GCA_051888835.1 Oliverpabstia sp.
AGCTGTACACCTTCCTGATCGAAACTGTTTACATTCCATACAAATCCCTGGAACATAATCTTGTTCTCGAAGTGTGCCAGAAGTGCTCCCAATGCCTTCGGATCCAGTTTTTCTCCAATGATAATGCTGGATGGACGACTTCCTTCGAAGTTCTTATTGCGGTTCTCATCTGCCTTACCACATGCAAAAGCAACGATCTGAGCTGCTACGTTGGCACAAAGCTTCTGCTGGCTTGTGCTTCCCTGAATCACAACGTCTGTACCGATCTGGCTGTTTTTGAATCCAACAAACTGAAGCGGTACAATATCGGTTCCCTGATGAAGCAGCTGATAGAAAGAATGCTGTCCATTGGTTCCCGGCTCTCCGAAGATCACAGGACCCGTCGGATAATCAACCGGCTCGCCAAAACGGTTTACAGATTTACCGTTGGATTCCATATCCAGCTGCTGCAGATGTGCCGGGAAACGGCTCAGTGCCTGGGAATATGGAAGAACTGTCGTTGCAGGATATCCAAGTACATTACGCTCATAAACACCAATCAGTGCATCCACCATTGCCGGATTTTCAAGTACGTTTTCATTTGCAGCAAGCTTGTCTTCCTCTGCTGCACCTTCCAGGAACTGTGCAAATACTTCCGGTCCAAATGCCAGCGACAGTACCGCACCGCCTACTGCAGAAGTGGAAGAGAAACGTCCTCCGATATAATCATCCATGAAGAATGCTGCAAGATAATCATCACTCTTTGCCAGAGGAGAAGTCTCACTGGTGACAGCAATCATATGCTTAGAAGCATCCAGCCCTGCATTTTTCAGAGCATCTTTAACAAAGGATTCATTTGTCAGAGTTTCCAGTGTTGTTCCTGACTTGGATACGAGGATGAAAATAGAGTGTGCAACATCAATAGAATTCAGAACTGCTGCTGCATCATCCGGATCTACGTTACTGATGAACTTTGCTTCCATCTTGAACAGATCGTTCTTCTTTGCCCAGTTCTCAAGTGCAAGATACATTGCACGAGGACCGAGGTCACTTCCACCGATACCGATCTGCACAACAGTAGTGAACTTTTCACCTGCTGCGTTTGTAATCTCTCCCGCATGAACTTTATTGGCAAACTCAGCGATTTTCTGCTGCTGTTCCACATAAAATGCACGCTTATCTACTCCATCTGCTACCACAGCATCCCCCAGCTGTCCACGAGTTAACTGATGGAGGACCAGACGTTTTTCTCCTGTATTGATCACTTCACCATTGTAAAGAGCTTTGAACTTGTCTGCAAGCTGTGCTTCTTTTGCCAGTTTTTCAAGACCTTCCAGCACCTGATCATCTACCTGCTTTGCCGCATAGTTGTAAGCAAGACCTGCAGCCATCGGAATACTGTATTTTTTCACACGATCCGCACCATTCTCACCTGACATAACCTCAGCAAGTTTTACACGATCAATTTTTGAAAGTTCCTGAAAAGAAGTAAGAGTATCTAAGTTGTTCCAGGTCACCATAATAGATTTCCTCCTTTATCTATAAAATCTCATCAATCATTCTTATTATACTATTATCATGGTCTGAATTCAAGACTTCCCCTGTCATCTTATAATCCTTAGCGCATTTAGCTAATCCATCTGTCACATTGCTAAACTCCACACCATACTTTTTAGCCTTGTCGCAGTTCATCCATAAATTATGTCTTGCCTGGGTATCTTCCACTTTCAGTTTTTTTCCAAGTAACTCAATAAATTCCTTCGTAATCTCATATATTGATTTTGTCGTTTCACTTCCAAAATTGTATGCACCACCAGGTAAAGCAGCAACTTTTTCCATATTCTCAGCCACTTCTTTTAAGTAGGTA
Organism: Oliverpabstia sp.; assembly: GCA_051888835.1. Lineage (GTDB taxonomy): Bacteria > Bacillota > Clostridia > Lachnospirales > Lachnospiraceae > Oliverpabstia. The sequence continues at coordinate 1,847 of JBJFCH010000047.1, forward strand.
ATGCCTCTATATTGTTTGGAACTGAATGAAACTGACTCTTTTGCATTAATTATACTCATGAAATAATTCGATCTTTGCAAATAATAATCGTACATCCATTCAGCACGCAGCATAACTGCATTGGGAAGAATATCTAGCACTCTTTGCTCCATCTCCAGCTTATGCTCCGCATAAATATTACCCGGTTTTACGGTATCCTCTAAATAAGGGCCTTCTTCGTCACATCCGCTATAAACCTGGTCTGAACTAAAACATATTAGCTTCCTGTCCTTCGATGCTTGTGCTAAATAAACCGGAATCTGCACATTTGCAAAATAGGAAGCTTGGGGATCTGCCTGACATGTTCCTATATCAGAAATAGCAGCTGTATGAATAATGACATCTGCATCGCTTGCATCGATCATACGCTTTATATCCTCCTGAGTTGCACCACGTAGTGACGGAGATGCAACCGTATCCTTACACATCGTTAAAATTTTATGTCCAACAAATCCATTTGCTCCTGTTACAAGAATCATTTTTTCTCCTCCATCAACATACTCAAATAAGATGTTTGTACCGTATCTTCCATAGAAAGCCCCAGTTCTTTCAACAACTGTTCCATTGCATATAAGTATTCTTCTCGTTGGGACTCTTCCGATGCAATGACTTCCAGTTCCAGGAAATTTCCTAATCTGTCAACCTGATCCAGGCATGCCGTCATCTCATTTCGTTTCATATAGCATCTTGTTTTTTCAACTCCGGCAACCGGCGAGAATCCCAAGGCAATCAAAATCTTCTCCATACACTCCGGATTTTCCACCTCCGTTTCATATTCCTGCCGGGACATGGATATCTGATCGATCTTTTTCCCTTTGAAATTGATCTGTGCCTGTATCCGGCCACAGGAGATGTCCATACTCTTTCGGATACGAAGTGCTTCTCCCAGTTTTTTCACATCATGATACTCACTGTTATAATACATATCACTTTCTCTGATGGTGGCTTCTTCACGAAATCCCATCCATAATAACTTTTCTTTTATTTTTTCCAACGGTTCAACCGGAAGTTTAATCTCAATCTCAAAATTATTCAACGAATATTTCCTTTCTATGATCGTGTTTTGAACCCACACTCACTTCTTCATCTGACGGTCAATCCATTCCATAATGATATTTACCACATATTCCTGCTCACTCTCTGTCATTTTCCGTCCCCTGGGAATATGATGCCATTTTTCCAGGCATCCTCTGCAGCAGGTAGCTGTGGCGTGCTGTGCCACAAAGACAGGATGACCACGCATAGGTGTTTGTTTGCCATCATTATGAGGCTGGGCCGGTGCCAGTCTTTTCTGTACAAAATCCCGTGCATGACTGTGAATAGTATCCATTCCTTTGTCAGACACATAATAACGGTCATTGGATTTTAATGAAAAACTACTCCGGAATTTTGACTGTGACAGTCGTTTCCACAAGTTTTCTTCATATACTGCCGGAGTTTCAGAAATCACGGACACTTTCCTCGAGTCTGATTCCACCGGCTGCGATTCCCGACTTCCAATTTTTAACCGCTCCGCCAACTTTGTATTTCTCTCTGCAGTCGTTTCATTTTTGATGGCATAGTAAACGGCTTTCTTTTCTCCAATCAACACCAGAATCTTTTTTGCTCTCGTCACACCGGTATAGAGGAGATTTCGCTGCAGCATGACGAAATGACTCATAGTAAATGGCATAACCACAATGGGATATTCGCTTCCCTGCGCTTTGTGGATTGTGACCGCATAAGCCAGCACCAGTTCATCCAGTTCTGTCACATCATAAATCACATCTCTGCCATCAAAATCCACCGTCAGTTCCCGTTCTTCCATGTCAACTTTTGTTACCGTACCAATGTCACCATTAAAAACTTCCTTATCATAATCATTCCGAATCTGCATGACTTTATCATGAAGCCGATACTGAGTGCCTCCTCTGTGAAGAAAAATCTTCGTAGGATTCATGGCCTCCTGCAACAGCTGATTCAGATTCGCCGCACCGCAAATGCCTTTTTGCATAGGTGTCAGCACCTGAATATCTTTAAACGCATCCACGTGATAATATCTGGGAAGATTTTGTGTGCAATATCTCACCAGTGTATCCACGACTTCTTCATTAGTCGCCTTCCCGGCAAAGAAGAAATCGGCATCTTTCCCGCCACGCATGTCTATAGCTTCCCCTTTATTGATCCTATGAGCATTCATAATGATCCTGCTTCCCTGCGCCTGACGAAAGATTCTGGTAAGCCGCACCACAGGAATCCGCCCGGAATCTATAATGTCTTTCAAGACATTTCCGGCACCCACACTGGGAAGCTGGTCGGTATCGCCAACCAGAATCAGAGACATATGTTCCGGAATTGCCTTCAGCAGATTATACATAAGCATTACATCCACCATGGAGCATTCGTCCAGAATCAAAACATCCCCTTCCAGTGGTTTTTCTTCATTCTTCTGATATCCCTCCGGCGGTTTAAATTCCAGCAGGCGGTGTATGGTCTTTGCTTCCATCCCGGTTGCTTCAGACATTCTTTTCGCTGCTCTTCCCGTAGGAGCAGCCAGCAGAATTCTGCATCCCGCCAAACGATAGGCAGAAATAATTCCCATCGTTGTTGTCGTCTTTCCGGTACCGGGTCCACCGGTCAATACCATTACTTTCGAAGAAATCGCTGTCCGTACTGCCTCCAACTGAATCTCATCATAGGAAATATCTGACTGGCTAACAACCTTTTGCACGATTTTATTCGGATCTACCTTGACTTTTCTTCCTGTCTCCAGAAGCCGGATCATGCGCTTCGCACATCCTGTTTCAGAAAAATAAAAGGGCGGCAGATAAATAGCCTCATCTTCTTTGACAACATCACCGGTGCGGATCATCTCATCCAGCGTAATCTCCAGTTCCGGTGCATCCACCTCCAGAAGTTCAATAGCCTTTTTCATCAACTGCTCCCGAACAGCATAACAATGCCCGCTTTCCGATAACTTGTTCAGTGTGTAAAGAATCCCACTTCGAAGTCTTACAAATTTTCCTTTTTCGATCCCCATCTTCCCCGCAATGACATCTGCAGTCTTAAATCCGATTCCCCAGATATCATCCGCCAGACGATATGGATTCTCTTTGACAATCTGGATACTTTCACTGCCATAGGTTTTGAAAATCTTCGTGGCATGAGATGTACTCACTTCGTTACTCTGAAGAAACAGCATAATATTTTTGATTTCTTTTTGTTCCTTCCAACTGTTTTTGATTCGTTCCACACGGACTTTACCAATACCTTCTACTTCAATCAGGGAATCCGGATTTTCCTCGATGACATCCAGCGTATCTTTTCCGAATTTTTCCACGATCCGCTTTGCGAACTTCGGACCGACTCCTTTAATCAGACCGGAACCCAGATATTTTTCAATTCCATAGACGGTTGCCGGGAGCGTCTCCTCAAACTTTTCCACAGAAAACTGCTTTCCGTATCTGGCATCCATTTTCCAGAAACCATCCAACGACAAAACAGAACCCACATGGGTATCCGGCATAATCCCTACAACGGTCACCAGGTCATTGTAATTTTTCACGGCGCACTTAAGTACGGTGTATCCGTTTTCCGTATTCTGATATGTAATTCTTTCCACCACGCAGCGTAAGTGCTCCATCAGTCTTCCATCCTTCTGCAAAGTATGCTAAACACCAAAATCCCCACACACGGTACGATATTACAAAGCATTCCTGCCCGCAGGCTCACACCCTCTGCCACGAGACCGATAATCCATGGCATAAGTATTGCGCCGAGCCCCGCGGCAGGCAACATAATCCCCATACTTGCAGCGTTCAGCATATTTCCTGCACCTGCCACACCTGTCGGATTCACACCTGCCATCGCAAATGAAAATGCAAACAGCATCAGGATCGCCATCCAGCCGGTATTGGAAAAAATCAGACCGGCATACAAAATAACGCAGCCAGCGCCCATAATTGCCAGTGCTTTAAAACGATCTTTAATCGGGAAAACAAAGGCAATCAGCAGTCTGGTAATCAAGGTTGCTCCCCACATGATCGTCAACGTATAATTGGCCAGTGTGCCCGATAAAATACCATTTCCTTTATAGTAGGTAACCATCCAGCCGGTCACACTGGTCTCTGCTGCATTCTGACAGAAAATAAGTCCTGTAATCAGCCAGAATTTCTTTTCCCTTAAAAAGCTCCAATCCGTCTTTCCCCTTTTTCCGTCCTTTTGTACTGCACTTCTTCCGGGAAATTTGACAGCTATAAAAACAATCCAGAGTACAATACCCGCACCTGCAAGTGCATACATCGGGACAAACTTTCCGGCGAACAGTGCAGCAGCAATCAGAATCGGACCCAAAAGTGCACCACACGCATAGCTCGCATGCATAACGTTCATACCTTTTGTTCGGTCGTCTGCATTATTTCCCACAAGTACCGTGCAGTTATTGATCGTATTGCCTTTTGCAAAGCCAAGCAGTAGAAATGCCAGCATAAACAGCCACATGTAATTTCCCAGTGTCATAAAAAAATAGCCCAGCGCGTAACCGCTCGTCAGTATCAGCACCGTAGCTCTGGTACCAATCTTTGATGGTAAAATGGCAGATGCAAAACCTGCCACCAGATTTCCAATATTCATAAGTGACAGTAATGTTCCCGTCACTCCATAGGCAAATCCATAATACTCCTGCAGCTGACTCACGATCACACCACTGCTCATCGCACAGATTCCACTGAAGAAAAATGCGATACAGCCCATTCGATACAGCTTTGTTTTCTTATCCGGTGAATTCATATCTTATCCTCATGTAATATATAAATTTTGTGATTTCTTTGAAATCATACCATTTTAAGCATGAGATTTCAACAAGCTCCCGACACTGTACCGGTTAAGTTTTTTATAAAAAATAAAATTTCATGCAAGGTTTCTGATCAGACTGTCGTTCTATATGTGAAAGCACAAAACAACAGGATTGTTTTGCCGGATGACAAAAAGAAATCACAGTACTATAATAAAAAACATGGGAGGTGATATAAAGGTGCGAAGCGAACAAGAAACGAATCGTGCTATTACACTCTATTCTGACATGATCCGGCATATTTGTTTCTATCATTTGAAGAGCATTGAAGATACTGAGGATGTCTTTCAGAACGTGTTTTTAAAATATTTACTTTATGACGGAACTTTTATAAATGATGATCATGAAAAAGCATGGTTTATCCGGGTAACGATCAATGCCTGTAAAGACTTTTTGAAGTCTCTGTTCAGACATAAAACCGTGCCACTGGAAACACTGACCGAAGAATCAGCCCATATAGCTCCGGATTACAGAGAGGTTTTGGAGGCAATTTTGTCTCTTCCTGCAAAATATAAAGATGTGATATACCTCTATTATTATGAAGGCTACTCAGCAGCTGAAATTGCCACTATTATGAAGTCAAAAGAAAACACAATCTATTCTCTTTTATCGAGGGGACGTTCCATACTGAAAGAAAAATTGGGAGGTGACGAATTTGACAAATAAAATCCACGATGCATTCGATCAGATAAACGCATCTGAAGAAATAAAATCTTCTACCATGCATTTTTTGCAGACACAGCGTGAGAAACGCCATCCACACCAAACATGCTTTATGTGGAAAAGTGCTGCCGCTGCATTTCTGGTAATATTTGTAATTGTTCTTGGTGCCGGTGGTTACTATACAATAAAAACGCCGATTTCTTATGTCAGTATCGATGTAAACCCGTCTCTTGAGCTGGCCTTGAACCGCTATGACAGAGTTGTATCCGCTACTGCTTATAACGAAGAAGGGGAATCCATTTTAAATCGTGTTAAAGTCAAAGGGGAATCCTATCAGAACGCTATTGATTCTCTTGTAGAAAGTGAAGCTCTGCAGCCTTATCTGACAGAGGATTCCATGTTAACTTTTACGGTAGCTGCCAACGATCCTGAAAAAGCGTATACCATTTTAAATGCTATTGAAAACTGCGCCAGCTGCCAAAATCACCAGGGCAGGGGCTATACGGCAGATGTAACATCGATTGCCAAAGCTCACGAATATGGTATGTCATTCGGAAAATATAAAGCATATCTTATCCTGTCAGAATATGACAACACTGTTACCACTGAAGAATGCCTTAATATGTCAATGGCCGAACTGCATCATCAGATTCAGGAACACAAAAACTCCAGCCACAATAATGAAAATGCGGATTTTTGCGAACATCAAAACTCCGAGTCTGTGCACGAACAGGAACGCAAACACGAGCATGAACAGGAGCATGAACAGGAACAGGAACATGAACATGAATAACAATTTTTTAACCAATGATAAAATAAGGAGGCTGTCATTATGTTCTTTTTAACACCGGTATACTATCTGATTGTAATTTATGTGCTTGCCGCTGTTCTTCCGGCATTCTTTTTAATGAAATACATATATAAACAAGACACGATCGAGAAAGAACCCCCCGCTTTACTTGGAAGCCTGGTGCTTCGGGGAGTACTGGCTGCTCTGGTATCCATCGTTCTCGAAATGTTGGGAGAATCTATTCTGAACATTTTAGTTGAACCGGATAATCCAAAATATATCATTCTTCTGGCTTTTTTGGTTGTTGCTGCTGTAGAAGAAGGTACCAAATTTTTCTTTTTATATCGTCGGACATGGAACGATTATAACTTTAATTATCGTTTTGACGGTATCATTTATGCCGTATTTGTCTCTCTTGGATTTGCTGCTTTTGAGAACATAAAATATGTATTCAGCTATGGGCTTTCTGTAGCACTGCCGCGGGCGTTTCTGTCTATTCCGGGTCATATGGGTTTTTCCGTTGTTATGGGACTGTTCTACGGTCGGGCAAAGCTATGTGATAACCGTGGTAAAGGGTTTAGCTGCAAGATCAATCTCATCCTGGGATATCTTTCCGCCGTATTTTTGCACGGAGTCTATGATACCTGCTGTATGAGTGGAACAGCAAATTCCACATTATTCTTTGTCTTTTTTGTATTGATTATGTATCTTGTAATCTTTCTGCTCATTAAACATGAATCAAAAACAGATACCCCAGTATAGAATATCTGTTTCTCTTCCCGGACAGATTTGGTATTTCCATATAGTATTGAACGGCAGTTTAAAATCAGAAGTCTCTTTTTTAAACTGCCGCACATGATATTGCCCAAATGTGACTTCACAGCTTCATGCTATGCCAGAATATCAGCCCAATAATCTGTCTTTTTCATTTTCATAAATTTTTTCAAATTCACAACTTTCTCATTTAGCAGCATAAGTTTTTCTTTTTCTCCATCCCATGGGTACAATCGATCTGCATGAAAATGCCCCCAGGCCCAGCGCTTATATTCTATCGTTTCTTCAATTTCTCCCAGATACTTTTCCATAGTTTTATCGACCCGACTCTGCTCGATACAGGTCAGGAATAAATCTTTTGGTTCAAATACAATCGGACAGGTATGGGATATTACAAGATCAAAAGAACTCTGCTCTTTTATCAGTTTACGTCCATACTGCATCTCCTCTTCACTTAACTGCTCATTCGGAAACCAGGGCCATCCATGCCTGAGACGATATTCTTTATCAACGCTGTATGCACCCGGCAGTGATAACGTTTTGTATCCGCCAAATTTATATACTGCCGGTATATCCTCTAGATATTCCATACAGGGAAATTCTTTTTCCACAAATACTATCCCACCATATTTGGTTATTCGCTTCCATTTCTCCGGGTATTTCTGAATTACATCCGTAACTCTCGCTTCATGATTACCTCGCAGACAGATATAGGTAAACGGAAATTTCGATAATTTTTCCTTAAATTGCCTGTCTCTCTCCCCTGTTATGGAAATATTTGCCCCTACGTCACCCAATAAAATCATATTGTTACGACATTCATCCAATTGCAAACGTTCCTTATTTTGATGATAAAAGTACTCTATCGGACTAGAATCTCCATGAATATCTCCCAATAAAAACCAATTTTCTTCACGGCATTTTTTCAAATAAAGCTTCTTATCAAAATAAAATCTCTTTACCGTACCATCAAAACCACTCTCCATTGCAGAACAATGAAGCTTCGCAAACCCATATTTTAACCACCATTCAACAGAATATGATTTCAAATCTCCACAACAGTCCCAATCTTCATAACGATCCACATAGCTGCAGATAAGTCCATTTTCATCTATCTCATCAACTTTCACAGCCACATAAACTTCCTTTTTGAACAATTCCAGTACTGCATACTGTTGATCCGGTGAATACCAGATTTCCGGTACTTCTATATATTCATCATCCTTGATTTTGTATGGACATTTCATCCATCCTTTGATTTTGACTCTCTCTCTCATATGACCTCTCCTCTGTCAAATTTATTTTTATTGTTCATCTTTATTTTCAGGAATATATAAAGTATACTGTCTTTTCCATATTTTTCTCCCAACTAAAGAAACAAGAACTTCTTCTACTCCCGTAGCAATAAGGAGCATTTCTATGAGTGCCATATAATACGTAATTCCTCTTTCTGAATCACTGTATAATAAATATCTCCACTGGGGATACTCCGTTAGAAGGAAAATATTAATCGGGATGGCACAAACAGCGCATAAAACAAACAACCAGAGATTTTCCCTTTTATGACAAAACGGCAATACTGCCACCAGAATAAACATCAGAATAATTGTTGCCGGCACAAGCCATATAGATTTAAAATATGCGGATCCCAATGCCATAAGAAACGGTGTAAAAATAAATCCTCTGCCTTTATTATTTTTCTTCATATCCATTCTCCTGTAAGTATACACTAAATAAATAACCCAACAATA
>JBJFCH010000047.1:10794-22325 GCA_051888835.1 Oliverpabstia sp.
CAGGCCGCCGCATGACTTATCTCATGAAGCAGGAGTCCGAACCCTATACCGAGAAGATTTCCTGTCAGGGTTCCCCATCCTTTTTCTATATATCTCCAAGATCCATTCAACAAGATATGTATTCCCATAATCATCAGTGGAATCCATAATAGGATAAGCAACCGATTCCAAACTGCTCCCAGGATTCTATGAATCCTTTTTACCTCAGGAAACCATAACGGAATCAGCACAGAGCCAAAACCCAGAGACAGAATCCTCTCGCCCGAATCCAGAAGGCCTTCACGCTCCATGGTATCCAGCATACATTCCACCATTTCTTCATCCAGGTCAGGATCAATGGTGTAAGGATCGGTATGCCCATCCAGAGCCTTTAGAAACTTTATAAATCTCACCCCTGCTTCCCATTCTTCTTCCGTTAAAAAATCTTTGATGTTGTAAGAATCTTTACCGGTTTTTCTGATAATCAGATAATGATTTCGTTTTGGATAATTCAAAATGTACACCCCCTGTATTACTCTGCATATTCTTTCAATAACGCATTTTTCCATTTAAAAAACAGAGCCGCTCATGCCAACACACAACTGCACAACAGCGCAATTGGTTATGTGTTTACATGAACGGCTCTGGATTCTTACGATCAAGCTCGATCGCATGTAATACTATATTCAATTTTAATTCTGGTGACAGACTACAAAGATACAATATATGACCGTGTCCGTCTACCTGTACTGACATTTCTGTCTTCATATTCAATTATCTCTTATACTTTCTAAGCCATCAGCGCAAATGGCGATTTTTTCAAAAGCTCAACCTGCTTTCAGCGCTTCGGATTCCAACAGCAAAGAAACATATGTACTAAAACGGATACGTTCTTTATTCTTCCTGTATTTCACTTCGATAAAATAGATTCCACACTGATCGCGCAACATAATACCAAGTGGAATTTTCTTCTCCGGTGAATAAATCATATGATTCTGATTTTCATTTGTCATTTCTGCTTCCAGCAGATAGATAACAAGTCTTGATACCTTGACCAGCTCAGTGCAACCTGTTCTGGGATTCAGATACTCCACGGATCTGTCACCGGAAGAATTACACACGAGCTTAAATAAAGGGATCTTTTCCTTTGGTGAATACACTAAACCTTTCATTCTCTTCTCCTTTCCTACTATTATATAAAAAAAGCATGGTCAAGGGTCTCCTAAAGAGACCCCTCCCATGCTTTAAGCCGAAACTTCCCCCTGTTAAGATAACTAAAGGGTTCCTGCGCGGTCAGTGGCAGTGTCGAGATCTCCGGATATCCTTATAATGTCAATGTTCAAAACAACTCTAATAAGTTTCATTTTTCCAGATCCTCCTTTCCTGCCATTACTCTTAATTATAAGTTTATAAAAGTCCTATGTAAATATTTTCGGAACTTCTCACTAATACAATTATAGTACAGATGTTTCAACCTGGCTAGTCGACCAGTATTCTGTGTTGGACAATTAGCATATTTGTTTTTTGATTCTCTGCAACCAAAAAATATTATCGGTCAATTTTCGTCTCACATAGACATTTTTCATCTCCAATGCTATAATAGTATAAGACAAGGGACAATTCATAATTTCATCCCATTGTCAGGTAACTCATAATACGATGCTAAGATCAAAAGTAATTACGGATTTATCAGAAAGGATGTGATTAAATTGCCACGAGAATTACCTGATTCACAACTGGAGTATATCAAACGTGTTAAAGCAGATCTAAAGCAAGCATTATATGCCAGCAAATACACTTATACACAGCTTCAAAGCATACTAGAAGAACGATATGGTTTTAGTATTAATAAAGGTACATTAAGGGATCTGTTTGATGACAATAATACCAACCTGAATTATGCCTGTCTGATCACAACCTGTAAGTTTTTCGGATTTGATTTCAATAAGTTTCTGGAACCGGAAACCATCTCAGATGCTGATGATTATTTTAATATCAATCCAAAGAATATTTCCAGAAAACCAAAAAAGAATAATACTCACCCCTTTATCGAAAGCTTAAAATCCGTAAACACAAAGTTTACAGTTCTTCGTGACGACGGTTATATGGGTGAGTTTAAAGGTTATATCGTTGCACCTACAAAATCAAGTGCAATTGATGAATTTCATCTTACTTTATACAAGGACGAGGATGGAATTGCGCATGCCAAACTAATCCGACGCGCTGCATCAAAACAGAAAAATGAATGCTTCGAATACTCAGGCATTCCTTATCACTCAAAAGCATATCAATCCGTACTGCTTTTTTTGACAGATACAAAAGCCAAAGGAGAATTTTATTTTTTATCATTTGGTTTCCAGCAATATCGCAGCGAAGAAGGGCTTATTTTCCGTCAGGGACTAGCCATCACCGGTGAATCTTTAAGATCCGGATCTATGGTCGCACAAAACTTTGTGTTATTGAACCATGATCTTCTCCCGGAAAAGCAAAAGTACATCCCTGGACTGTTAAAAACACCTGTCAACGAATTTTGCGTTCCTGTGGAAACAGCAAATAAACTTGCATCAGAATATCCGGAAGTGAAAATACTTCTGGAAAAGCTTTCCGGAACCATGAATCAGAGCAAAGAACAAGTATACATTTTCAACGAAGATATTATCCTCAGTCTGAACAGAATTGATCTTTCAGCATATGACAGAATCAAGGCCCTGCTCTTACTGAAAGGAGAGGCTCTGGCTCCGGAGAAAAACTATTACGTAGCAGACAGCAAATATTCCGGATTTGCAAAAAATTATCTATTGAACGATTGATTTTAAAAAATGCAGATTGATTTATCATGCAGTCATTAAGAATTTATATATACACATCTGCCAAATGAAGGTTTGGCATTCCGGTTATTCACAATGACCCATAACACAGGTAACCTTGGCATTGAATTGCTTTCAGGAAACTTTGCATATCCGTCAGTCAATATAATAATACCTTCCGGATTGTAACGTTTTCGATTTTCCTTTACATATGTAAAAATACTGTGAAACCTGGTTCCGCCATCGGGAAGTGGAATACCAACCTTCATAAAATCTTTCAGATCCGCAAAGGGGATCGGCTTCGTCACCTCAGTATCAAAAAACGAAACCAGACCACTCATATTTTTCACTTGACGTAATCCATATTCTATTTCCCGAATGACATCAAGCAGCATTTTCCGGGATATAGAGCCGGACTTATCAATAAAAAACCAAATATATTCTATAACCTCCGCTTCAGCCTGATTCAAACCAGGATAGATAAACTCTTCATCCTGAAATCTCCTGTCCGACGGGCGAAAACCATAATCCTCATCCGTGTTCCGATATCGGATGAAATCCCGAACAATCTGTTTCCATTTTAGCTGCGATTTATAAAGGGTTTCTTTGTATCTCTTTAGACTTCCTGCCGCAATTCCGGCATCTTTTCCATACCATTTCTTTGTGGCATCAAAAGCAATCTGTCCCCAGCGATCTACAGCTTCATTACATGCTGCTGTTTCCAACTCATCCCAGATCTCGTGGGAGTCCGGTGAGTCGTCTATATGGGCTTTTTGATTGTCTGTATTCAACGCACCCTCTGTCAGCTGCTTATAAATTTCCTCCGCAGTATATTGATATGCCTCCACACCGCGAATCTGATGCATCACCGGTGTTTTGTCAATACTAAATTCCTTCATCCCCATAGACATAAGGATATTACTATTCACTACGTAGTCACAGGCAATATTCCAGAGATATTTGTCCCTTCCCCTTCTTCTGAAACAATGAAAGAAGACAATATGCATAACTTCATGCATATACAAAAATAGCAGTTCCTCATCTGATAATCTTCCCGCAAAAAGTGGATCAATAATCAAATACTTTCCGTCCGTACAGGCAGTCCCAACCTCCGCAACAGCCAGATTCAGATTCATGATCAATTCACCGTAAAACGGATATTCTTTTATCAGCATCCGCCGCACCGACTTCATCCTATCCATTGTCCGAATACCAGTATCTTTGTCAACCATTCCTAACTCTCCATCCCTAACTCTCCATCCCGTAAGTCATACTTGATCCATAACGTTTTTTCCAACGAATCCTCTCCTGACTTGTCATATACCGGATCATAATATGCTGCAGACTCAATGCTGCAATATTACGGTAAAATACAACCGCATACTCTTCCGGAAATCGCTCGATGTATTCTCTCGCAAATGCCCATTCACGCTGGGTCATTGTATCCTTATGAGAATATATATAATTGATGAGACTTTTGGAAACTGCATCTTTGATATCCGCTTTTGTTGGTACCGTTTGACAATGACCGCTGATGATTTCTTCCATCTTTGGCATAAGCCCTTTTGTTGTACAGAATGTTTTAAACTGCAGACCAAGTTCAACTCCCAAATATCCGACAATATCCAGATATGCCATGTCCCAGGAGATTTCACCATCTCCATACATCAAATTCAAATAATTGGATACTTTCATCCAGGTACGAGGTGTATTAAAAGCGGTATGATCAGCGCCTGCATCCTCTGCATAGAGCAGATGCTGGTTGGCTTCCAGAAATCCAATCACAAAAGGATTTACTCCATTCTCCTTTGCCCATGATTGCCATGTAGGGAAATCTGCCTCTAAAAGATAATGTCGAAAACGATTATTCAATTCCGGCGCAAATTTTGAGAACATCTCCCCTTCAATATTTTCCGGGTTTCCCGCAGCAATCACAATACTGTTCTTTGGAAGCTTATACTGCCAATATTCTTTATCCAGGACCAGATGCAGTGCTGCCGCCTGTAACTGTTTCGATGCTTTATCCATCTCATCGAATAAGTAGATTACGATCATATTCTCATCTTCTGCAGAATAAATAGGCGGAGCATCATAAACAACGGTATTACTCTCCGGATTACGGTGCATAAGCCCTAACAGTTCAAATATGGAACATTCCGAAAGGCGAATCTCAACAAACTTTACTCGTCTTCCTGTTCTTTCTGCAATTTCATCAGCAATCTGCCGTGTCATCTGACTTTTTCCAATTCCCGGAGAAGACCAAAGAAATATTGCATCCAATTCGCTCATTTGACAGCCGTGTTCCAAAGCTCTCAGATAATACGCAAGCAGATTTTGTTTCACATCCTTAATTGTGCAAGGACTAATATTTAATTTTGACACCTTTCACACCTCCCTTGAAAAACTACTACTTCTTCCCATCTTTTAAGCACTCAACTCCAGTTCTTTCTCCAATCGTTCCAATTCGTTCCGTAATTCTTCAAGCCGTCTGATATATGGATTCCCTTTTTCGATTTCCTCCCATGCGTGCCGTATATTCTGTCTTCCCGTCATACAGCTCTGTTCCTGCCTGTCACGTATCCTGGAAAGCCGTGTTCCCAGATAATGATTGAGAATCTGACATACTCCTAAAGGCTTATCGGTATTTATTTTCACCGTATAGGTACCACCATTTACACCGCGGATTTTGATATAGGAGTCCTGTTCTGTTCTGTTAGCAGGGATAATCACTTTGAACCCCTGATAAAGAAAACTCTCTGCTATTGTCTGTCCCTTTTTCGATAACCTGATCGCATTTAAAATACGCTCTCCAAAGTCTTTACGTTCCTGATCCGTCATCGGCTTTTTCTTTTTATCATAATACTTAAGATCCGCATCAATGATTGTGATATAACGCTCTCTTTTTGCAATGTCTTTAGAAATATCTGAAATCATCTCTTTTAGTTCCTGCAGTTCTTTGGAACGCTTACGGCTGGCAATGAGAACTCTTTTCATTTCATTGTCTGTTTCCACAAATTTGCGCATTTCCGGCTTTCCCAGTGCATAGGCAACAGCTTCCCCATAAGACAATGTATTATCAGCAAGATCATCCATATCTCTGTGCTGTTCTGACAACAGAGGCGAATTGAATGCTTCAATCCAACCTTGTTTCATCTCTACTCGGTCCCAACTCACTGCATCATAGGAATGTTCTTTGATATATCTAAAGAAAAGAACCTCTTCATTTTCATTTCCTTCCCGGATCGCACGTCCATTACGCTGGATCAGGTCAGATGGTGAATATGGACAGTCAAAGTGATGCACTGCTTTCAGCTTATGATGTATATTGAGACCAACCCCCATTTTTTGAGTACTGCCAATAAGAACTCTGACAATACCATTTTGGAAATCACTAAGAAGTTGTTTCTTTTTCACCGGACTATCTGCATCATGAATAAATACGATCTCCTCTGCCGGAATGCCAAGCTGTATCATTTGTTTCTTCATTTCGTCATATAGATTGAAGCTCTCTTTCGGAACAGAAAGATCACAAAATACCACCTGTGTGGTACCCGCATATTTCCGGTAAATCTCAAATACTTTTCCACTGCATGCTTCAACTTTTGTTGTCCCCGGTTTTGGAATAACTCCTGATTTCACCAGACGATTATCCGACGAACAGGCTCTGCCCTCAATCATGGCTATCAGTGGATTATATTCTTTCGATGTTAATATGCCATCATGCCAGGCCTTTAGTTTTTGGGCAATCTCCTCAAAAAAAGTGATTTCATCTTCTGTAGCCGAAATCACGACATCATTGTATGGTCCATGCTTGGGGAGTTTCAATTCACTCTGGTCCACACAATAGTAATTCATAAAAGAAGACATCATTCCATGAAGACCCGTCAAATTATGATATTTTAATCTTGTCTGTAAAGACATCGACTGAAGATCCTGCGATACGCCCATCTTTGTTTCCGTTTCAGTAAAATTTCTCATCCATTCCTGAAAACTATGCATTCCACTATATGCCAGTTCTTCCTCACTAAGATATTTCTGCCAGACGTAAGTCTCCGAAATACTGTTTTTCTGTGGTGTAGCGGTTGCAAATACAACCCGTCCTTCTGAATATTCTGTTCCGCGAAGAATCCAGTGGACTTTCTCCATATTCTTATCACATTTTGGCGAACCGGTAATCGTGACCCCTTTGATATATGAGAAACCACACTTCAGGGACACATTTTTGAACTCCTGACATTCATCTAAAAACAATCCGTCAAAGCCGAGATTCTCAAAGCAATCGGTAATCTTCGTTTTCTTCTGCAGAAGCTCTTCTTTTTTCTTCATTAAATCATTCTGTCTTCTTTTCAGGATACCGGCATCTTCTCCATATTTGTTTCCTGCAAGTTCTGCATTCAGAGCAATCTGTGTTTTCTGAATCTGCTTATCAATTTTTTTGATATAATAATCTTTTGACATATCCAGCATCATATAGGAACTAATCGCCATGATAACGGCATCATACTCATCCCCCTGCTCTTTCACCAGTTCCAGATAGTATTCCTTTTTCTTTGAAAACTGCTTCGGATAAATAATCAGGTAATGCCCACTGGGATAGTATTTCTCTGTCTCGACCACAAAATTTTCAAGACTGCCATTCGGAATAACCATTAAAATCTTACGACAGATTTCAAGACGTTTCATTTCTGAAGCAGCAGCCAACATACCAAGGCTCTTTCCGGCACCTGTGCCCCAGGAAAAGAATGTTGTCTGATTCATAATAGCTGCGCCTATTCCATCTTTCTGATAGTCGCGCAGAACATGCTCCAAACCGGGAACTTTAACCCAATCGCAGTGGACCTTGTTTTTATAATAACCTCCAATAGAATCGCAGTATCTCTGGCAAATACACTCATATACATCCGAGTCTGACAAAAAATCCGACAAAATCCGGTAATACTGCTTCTCAAAATCCTTAATCTTAGTTAATAACGCAACGGTATCCGCTTCGTTTCTGACATATTTCGGGTTCTTCGAAGCTCCATCCCATACAGGATCCTTCACTACTATTTCCTCGCCATTCATCACTGCGATGAGTGCCTTGGAAATTCCTTTCTTTTTCGTCCCGTATTCAACATAATCAACCACGTAAGAAATCTTATCGATACGAATAGAATATCTCTGTGTTTCCTTGTTATACGACACAGCAGGCGGCTCTCCCAATTCCAGTATCTCTTTAAAGATTTCTCCATACAGCCAGTTGGGAACCAGCCGACTTCCTATCGGAAGATCATAAGCAGTCAGACCACAAAGCTTCGGATAATGTTCTACAAGCATCTGAAGATTTCGTTTGAACCTTCCCGGATATTTTTCTTCCATTTTCTCCGCCTCCTTATATAAACGAGGAATATGTTGGTTGAATATATAGGAAGAAAGAGGATACCAGTCATCCAGCTCATTTTTATGAGTGTCATACCTGACTGGATCCTGATATAAATCCAACCTGTCTGCCAGACTTTCAAGAGTGCAGCCTGTACAGGACATCAGAAACGACATGACAGGGGTTCCATACCTTCTCATACACTGGATATAAGCTTCATATGGCTCTAGTTTCTCCTTAGTATCCGCTAATTCTTCTCCTACTTCCTCCGATGTAGTCGATGCGATTTCTTCTTTCTGCTCTTCCACATCATCTTCCGAGTAAATCATCAATCTGTGCATGCTAATCACCTCCCATGCCGATAAAACTCAAGTGCAATTCGCTAAAAAAGCCGTTCATGCAGACACACAATTGCAAATAATACAATTCATTATGTGTTTACATAAACGGCTCTGGATTCTTATGATCAAGCTCAATCAAATGTAAAACTTTATACAGTTTTCATTCCGGTGACAGACTACACGTTTCCATTACCTCGTGCCCATCTACCTGCAATGACAAAAGCAAAATTTTGTCTCATATAATTTTATCATATATCTTTCAAACGTGCACGACAGTCAGTATACTTTATCATATGATTATTATTTTTATTTTTCACCTTATAAAATCAAAAATCATCCCAGTCAATTTTCATCTGTGATAGATGATTTTTATCTTCTTGCGGCAACTTTATTAAATCATCTGACTTTTGTTTTTTCCGAATCTGTTTCCGGTCATTATCATAGTATCATAGGAACTAATAACTCCCACCTCCATATGGGCATTTGATCACTTTAAACCACAGGTTTATAGTTTTATGAAAACAACTATGTTAATCTTTATACATCGAAGGAAACATCTCCTTCAAAAGAAGTCTTGCAGAAGGCAGACTTCGCAAGGATTTTCTTCCCGCTTCTTACATACTTAGGCGCATACAGCAGCGAAATGAATCAGAGTTATGAGTAAGCCATATAATAGCGGTCTTTTTAGGATACAACATCCAGCCATGAAGGCACAGGTCAACCGGCATCAGAACCGTTCTGATTGGAGGTGATCCACGTTGAAGTGGTACAGAGAAAGGATTTTACTAAAATAATACTCAGAATAGAACTTGATTGGATTATTTAAAATCACCACATCGCGTCTCGTTTTCATAAATGTAAGTTTTCCGAAGAGATAAATCCTTCTGCAAATAATAAGAAGAAACGATTTCGATCTGATTCATTCCGATCGGGTCGTTGGAAAGGAGCTAAACATGTCATATCTTGATAATCTGAAAACAGAAGCAAATTATACACGTACACAAAATGGTGCTAAAACACACGGCACATCCGGCGATGCTTGTCTGGATTTATTTGCTGTAGCCGGTGGCATCCGTTACAAGGCAAAAAAAGAGCAGATTCGTCTGTTTGACCGTGCATATATTGAAAACCCGGAACTGGCAATGAAGCTCCTTTTCTATATTCGCGATATCAGAGAAGGACTTGGTGAACGCGATCTCTTCCGTACTCTGATTCGTCATGTTGCAAAAACCTGGCCTGATTCCGCCATGAAAAATGTCCCATTCATCGCAGAGTATGGACGGTTTGATGATCTCATGTGCCTGATGGGAACTTCTTCCCAAAAATCAGTCATTAAACTGATCAGAGCTCAGTTAGAAAAAGACTGCTCCGCTCTGAAAGAACGGGAAACAGGAAACAGTAATGCACACATTTCCCTCCTGGCAAAATGGATGCCTTCTATCAATGCCTCCAGTCCTCGTACAAGAAAACAAGCCGAGATAGTAGCCTCTGCTCTGGGATTGAAAGAAGCTGATTACCGAAAGCTCCTTTCTAAGCTTCGTACAAATATCGGTCTGACTGAATGTTATCTGACCAGCAAAAAAGTGGATAAGATCAATTATGAATCTGTTCCTGCCGGAGCCATGCTAAAATATCGTGATGCATTTCATCGACAGGATCATGACCGTTTCTCTTCCTACTTAGCAGATGTACTTACTGACGAGAAGCAGATTCACTGTGAAACGCTCTACCCATACGATATTATCCGGCCATTCATAGACAGCGATTGTTGGTATCGACCAAATCGTACGATAAAAGGCGAAGATGTTCTTGAAATGCTTTGGGATAAACAGGGTTCAGCAGTAAATGGAGAAAATGCAATATCGGTCATTGATACCTCCGGATCCATGTATTGGACATACCCGGGAGCTCCGATGCCGGCTCTGATTTCTCAGGCATTAGGTTTGTATTATGCTGAGCATTGTACCGGAACTTTTCACAACGTATTTATCACGTTCGAATCTAATCCTCATCTGATTGAGATTCACGGTAATACACTCAAAGACAAACTCCGCTATATCCAATGTGCAAGTTGGGGGGGATCAACAAATCTGGAGGCGGTCTTTGATCTGATTCTTCGTACCGCTGTAAATTCAAACACGCCTCAGAAAGAGATGCCATCCACCCTTTATATCATTTCGGATATGGAATTCAATTGTGCAGTAAGCAATCCTGATAAAACCATCTACGATAACGCAAAGGCTAAGTTCGAAGCCCATGGATATCAGCTCCCGGCAGTTGTCTTTCATAATGTTAACAGCTGGCAGATGCAGACCCCTGTCACCGCTCATACCAGAGGCGCAGCATTGACAAGCGGTGCAGGAACAAATTCCTTCAAATATAAATTTGATGGCAACATTACCCCCATGAATCATATGCTTCGAGTGTTAAATAGTCCTCGTTATGCAGCTATACATGCATAATCATATACTGTTCTGAAGTTTACTGCTGACTGCAGATGAATTTCGGAACAGTTTTTTTGTACAAAATAATAAGAGACCATTTCGGCCTCTTCATACACCAGCAGATCTTCCATTCGTACTTGGTACAAATGACTGAGTGCCAGCAGATTATCGATTGTAGGGAGACATGCTCCACGCTCCCACTTGTAAACAGCCTGTTCGGATATACCACCCATATATGCACAAACAGTAGCCACCTTAATGCCTCTTCCTTTTCGCATATCTCTCAATCTTTTTCCTGTCTTTTCTCCCTGAATCACAGGGAAGCTATATGTTGTCATATGCCATTCCCCCTTTGTTGTATCAGTCAAGTTTCTTGCTGCGCATTCTCTGGCAATGCCGATCCGACACCTCTGTCGTCATGGGAATGCATGATTCAAAACCGAAAGTTACAATATGGAATAGTAAAAAAGGCTATATACGAAAAAGAATCGTGGAATTAAAGTATATCATTTTTAATTGAAAAGTTCAACCACAGAAGCAAATCATTGATTACTAATTAAGCATAATAATTTTCTTTAACTTGCCTACCCAAACATTTTCT
>JBJFCH010000048.1:0-22285 GCA_051888835.1 Oliverpabstia sp.
CCCCAGAAGAAAATGGACGGATGATTATAATTCTGAATAATCAGCTCTTTCATCTGGCTGATGCAGTTCTCATGAGCAGCTGGATCCTGATTCATAACACTGATAAATGGAATTTCTGCCCAGACAGCAAATCCCATTTCATCACATGCATCGTAGAAATCCTGAGAATGCTGATAATGTGCAAGACGGATCGTATTAGCTCCCAGCTCTTTGATTAATGCTGCATCTTCATAATGCTCTTCTCTTGTGAGCGCATTTCCTTTATAAAGACGATCCTGATGGCGGCTCACACCGCGAAGTGGCGTCTCTGCCCCATTGATGATAAAACCTTTTTCCGGATCACAAGAAAAATCTCTGACTCCGACGCGAGCACTGATCTCATCATATGCTTCGTTACGGCGCTGCAGAGTAGCCGTTACTGTATACAAATAAGGATTGTCCATATCCCATCTGGTAACATCCGGAACATATACTGTCACTTTCGTATTGTCTGCCGGACGGGTTGCAGCAGCTACTTCTTTTCCTTCCGCATCTTTTATGGAATACATCACAGTAAAGTTTTCATCCGGATTTTTCACCCATGATACCAGTTCAAAAGATGCGCCGCCGCACTCGCATGGCTTTGGAGTTACCTGGAGTCCCGGTCCTCCATAGTATTCAAGATCAAAATGCGTATTCGGAACGCTAATCAGATTTACACCACGATATAATCCACCATAGAAAGTAAAGTCGGCAGACTGTGGATAAACGCTGCTCTTATTCTCATTGCTGCATGCAACAACCAGAAGATTGTCTTCTCCCTCTTCATTGCAAAGCTCAGTAATATCTGCACGGAAAGTAGAGTATCCGCCTTCATGATAAATCACCTGGCTGCCATTCACATAAACCATCGCCTGCTGACCTGCTGCAAGAATCTCAACAAACACTCTTCCACCTTCCAATGGCTGCTTCGGCGTTGTAAATGCTTTTGCATACCAGTAACATCCACGGTCATATCCGCCATTTCCGTCATGACCATCGATTGCATTCCATGTGTGTGGAAGATTGATCTTCGACCAATTCTCCGGCAACACTGACGGAAGACCTGCATTCTCCTGAATAAACCGCCAGTCCTGATTCAAATTAATTACATTCCTCATTGTGTTCCTCCTATTCTCCTTATATTGAAACCAATTTCTTATGGTTTAATTTTAAATTATTAATATAACCTTTTGTAGAGATGATTTTTAGCATTTATGGTACAATTTTTAGGAAATTTCATTGAAAAGTCCTTCTTTGCTTCCAATTCCAGTATTGTGTTCTTTCATAAAACATTTTATAATGAAACATATGATATATTATTATAAAGGAGATTTTACATTATGAAATTTATATATCCTGCAGTCTTCCATAAAACTGAAAGAGGAACATTTAAAGGGTATTTTCCTGACCTGGATTGTTGCTATGGTGAAGGTGATACTCTGGATGAAGCGATTGAAAAGGCAAATGAAGCGGCATATGACTGGATCTCACTGGAACTTTCGGAAGAAGGACAGCTTCCTTCGATATCAGATCCGGTAGACCTGGAACTGAACGAAGGAGATATCGTAAGAAATATTTCCGTTAATATTCGATTTACAGACGGTTGGGATGAATAATACATGATATAAAAAAGAGGTTGTTGCATAATAATGCAACAACCTCTCAATTTTTCTTAATTATACCGGATATGCTCCATTTTCATTATCAGCCACAGTAGGATCTACTTTGGTCTTCTGTGCTTCACGGTATTTGAAGAAATCAGTAGCAACCTGTGGGAACAGTGCGTAAGTCAGAACATCCTCATCCTGTTCGGACCACTGTGCCATTTCACTTCTCAAAGTATCCAATTCATTCGGAATCAGATCCGCCGGACGACAGGTGATAGGTTCTTTGTCTCCGATACACTTCTTCTGTACTTCCGGATCAAACGGTTTTACTGTAGCACCATACTCACCGGACAGAATCGCTTTGGTCTCTTTTGTAACCATTTTATATCTTTCGCCCATCAGTACGTTAAATACAGCCTGTGTACCTACGATCTGGGAAGACGGTGTAACCAGAGGCGGCTCACCAAGATCTTTTCTTACACGCGGTACTTCTTCCAGTACATCATAATATTTATCTTCTGCATGCTGTTCTTTCAGCTGAGAAGTCAGGTTGGAGAGCATACCGCCCGGTACCTGATACAGAAGAGTCTTAATATTAACACCCATATTCTTCGGATTCAACAGACCGCTGTCAAGAGCCTCGTCACGAATCGGACGGAAGTAATCAGCAATCTCAGCCAGAAGGTTCTGATCGAATCCTGTATCGTATGGTGTACCCTTGAAAGTCTCAACCATAACCTCTGTTGCAGGCTGAGAAGTACCCAGAGCAAATGGTGACATAGCTGTATCGATTACATCAACGCCAGCTTCTACAGCTTTCAGATATGTCATGGAAGCCACACCGGAAGTATAATGTGTATGAAGCTGAATCGGGATATTAACAGTTTCTTTCAGAGCTTTTACAAGTTCTGTTGCTTTATATGGAAGCAGCAGACCAGCCATATCTTTGATACAAATAGAATCTGCACCCATCTCCTCAATCTGTTTTGCGATACTGGTCCAGTATTCCAGAGTATAAGCATCACCTAAAGTATAAGACAGAGCAACCTGTGCATGTCCTTTTTCTTTGTTTGCTGCTTTAACTGCTGTCTGCAGGTTTCTCATATCATTCAGACAGTCAAAGATACGAATAATGTCGATACCATTTGCGATAGACTTCTGTACAAAATATTCTACCACATCATCTGCATATGGACGATAACCCAGAATATTCTGTCCACGGAACAACATCTGCAGTTTTGTATTTTTAAATCCATCACGGAATTTACGAAGTCTCTCCCATGGATCTTCTTTCAGGAAACGAAGGGAAGCATCAAAAGTAGCTCCACCCCAGCACTCTACGGAATGATAGCCAACTTTATCCATTTTTTCTACGATTGGCAGCATCTGTTCTGTTGTCATTCTTGTGGCAATCAGGGACTGATGAGCATCACGCAGAATTGTTTCAGTAATTTTAATTGGTTTTTTAGCAATTTCTGACATATTCTTATTCCTTTCTAATAATTATATAAAGGCTCTCACAATGCCTATACTCCAAATACTGCCATGAAAGTACCGGCTGCTACAGCTGTACCGATAACACCTGCCACGTTCGGTCCCATCGCATGCATTAACAGGAAGTTTGTAGGATCTGCTTCTGCACCGACTTTCTGAGATACACGTGCTGCCATAGGAACTGCTGATACACCGGCAGAACCAATCAGAGGATTGATCTTGCCACCGGACAGCTTGCACATCAATTTACCCATCAGTACACCACCTGCAGTACCAACCGCAAATGCTACCAGACCAAGAGCAACGATTTTCAGAGTATCAACATTCAGAAATGCTTCTGCACTTGTGGATGCTCCTACTGAAGTACCAAGCAAAATAACTACGATGTACATAAGTGCGTTGGAAGCTGTCTCTGTAAGCTGTTTAACAACTCCTGACTCTCTAAACAGGTTACCTAACATCAGCATACCAACCAGTGGAGCTGTAGTAGGAAGAATCATACAAACCACGATAGTAATAACGATCGGGAATAAGATTTTTTCCAGTTTGGAAACAGGACGAAGCTGTTCCATTTTGATTTTTCTTTCTTCTTCTGTAGTAAACAGTTTCATAATTGGCGGCTGAATGATCGGAACCAATGACATATAAGAATAAGCCGCCACTGCAATCGGTCCCATCAGATCCGTTTGTCCAAGCTTACCAGCAAGGAAAATAGATGTCGGTCCATCAGCACCGCCGATGATGGAGATAGCTGCTGCTGCTTTTCCATTGAATCCCAGAAGGATTGCCAGGAAATATGCGCTGTAGATACCAAGCTGTGCTGCTGCACCCAGAATAAAACTCTTCGGGTTTGCGATCAAAGGACCAAAGTCTGTCATGGCACCTACACCCATAAAGATCAGAGACGGAAGAATACTCCACTCATCCAGGATAAAGAAATAGTGAAGAAGTCCGCCTGCATGCTCGATACCCATCGCATCTACATAAGGATCAGCCATAATATCCGGATAAATATTAACCAACAGCATACCGAATGCGATCGGAACCAGAAGCAATGGTTCAAAACCGTGTCTGATTGCCAGATACAGGAAGACCAAAGCAACCACGATCATAACATAGTTGCCCCATTCAAGGTTCATGAATGCGGTCTGGTCCCATAAGTTTGACAATGTATTCATTATACTCATGCTATTACCTCCCGTTGTTAGCAAGTTCTGTTTAGTTCAGAGAAGCCAAAGAATCACCGGACTCTACTGCGTCACCAACAGACACATCAATGCTTGCAACGGTACCATCCTGAGGAGCTACTACCGGAATTTCCATCTTCATAGCTTCCAGAATGATGATCGGATCACCGGCTTTTACTGCCTGTCCAACGCTTGCCTCTACTTTAAATACTTTACCAGGTACGGAAGCAGTTACTGCTACTGCGCCGGCTGCTGCTGCAGGTGCTGCTGCCTTTGGAGCCGGAGCTGCAGGTGCTGCTTTCGGAGCTGCAACTGGTGCTGCTGCAGGTGCGCCGCTTGTCTGTCCTTCTTCAACAGTTACATTGTATACATTGCCATTTACAGTAATTGTATAAGTTTTCATGTGATATTCCTCCTTATGCTTAGGCTCTCTGCCATTTGCTTCTGTTTACTTTTTTGATAGAACGTACCACAAAGCTGTCTGTGGATGTATTCTCAGATGCAGCGATTGCTGCGGATATTACTGCTACAAGCTCAAGATCATCAACCAGATTCTCTTCTGCTGCAGGTGCTGCTTTCACCGGTGCCGGTGCTGCTTTCACAGGCTGCTGTACCGGTTTTTCATCTTTCTTTGCTCCGATCCGGTTCACATATTTGAACAGAGAGATAACGAAGATCAGGAACAATAATACAACAAATACAGTTCCTACACCCATTAACGTATTGATTGCGGCACCTCTCATATTTCCGGCAAATGTTTCCGTCTCAGTAATTGTCATATAGGCCGGTACCATCTGGTCATAATCTTTATTATAGTTAAATACAACTGCAATGTCACCGGTATTATTTTCAAAAGTCGCAGGGATTGTTACAGTAATCTGACCTTCTTCACGGTTGATGTCAGCTTTCGCCTCATCCATTCCCTGATAAGCTCCCAGAGTATCTGTCTGTTCATCCCACTCAATAACTGCCAGTCTGGTGAAATCATCTCTGTTTTCTTTATAAGCCTCAAGCGTTGCATCATCAAAGCTTGCAAGAGACAATACTGCACTTTGAGAAACTGCAATACAATTATCAGCCATCTCATCGGTAATTGTCTGGAAAGTCTCTTCTTCCTCTTTACCGCACGCAGTGAACGCAAAGGCACAGATAATAACCATCATCAGACTTGCGATTTTTTTCCATGTCTGCTTCATATGCTCACCTCATTAAACTGTTCCATGTTTTTTACTTGGACGATCCTCTCGCTTTGTATAAAGCATTTCGAAAGCACCAATCACATATTTTCTTGTATCCTCAGCTTCAATGATCGTGTCTACATATCCTCTTCTTGCTGCGGACTGTACGCTGGACTGTAAAGTTGCATATTCTGCTGCTTTTTCATTGATTGTGGCAATATCAGAATCCGCATACATGATCTTTGCTGCCAGTTTGGCATCCATCATACCGATTTCTGCTGTAGGCCATGCATATACCATATCTGCACCAATGGATTTGCTGTTCATTGCCAGGTAAGCGCTTCCGTAAGCTTTTCCTACGATAACATTTACTTTCGGCACGGTAGCATTTGCAAATGCATAGGTCAACTGAGCCACCGCTTTCGCCATATTTGCTTCGGAACATTTGGTTGCTTTAAAGCCCGTAACATTCGTCAAAGTAAGTACCGGAATATTGAAAGCATCACAGAAATTTACAAATTCTGCCGCTTTTTTTGCTCCTCTTACGGAAAGGACTGAATCCATACTTTCGACAAGAGTTCCCTCTGCGTCGTAAATTTCACTTCTATTGGCTACAGCACCTACAGTTGTTCCATTCAGTTTGATAAATCCACAAACCATATCCTTTGCGTAATCAGCTTTTACTTCGAAAAATACATTGTTATCGCTGATCTGTGACAATGCAATAGATGTATCACCTGCACAGTTTGCCAGATCCTTACATACTCTGTTCAGATCATCTGTACACTCTTCGTAGGACATGTCATCTTCATTGTTTGCCGGAAGCAGTGACACCAGAGTACGGATCTGAGCCAATACATCAGCCTCACTTCCTCTAAAATCAACAAGACCTGCTTCTTTTCCCTGATATTCTGCAGATGAAGTATCACATTTTGAAATTTCATTGCCGGCGATCGCATTCGGGGAATTTACAAATAATTTTCCTTTTTTATCTTCCATCAGAGTAAAGTCTGTCAGTGCCGGAATCAGTGCCATTCCACCGCCGCAGGTTCCAAAAATGCCTGTAATCTGAGGGATCACACCACTTGCTTTCGTCTGCTGCATGTAAATCTCACCGAAACCATTCAGTGCATCTGTAGCTTCCTGCAGACGTAAACCTGCACAGTCAACCAGACCGATGACAGGTGCCCCTGTTTTCATTGCAAAATCATACAGTCTTGCAATTTTCTTTGCATGCATCTCACCGATTGTTCCATTCAGTACCGTTGCATCCTGGCTGTAAACATATACCAGGTTGCCGTCGATCACACCATAACCGGTAATGACTCCATCAGAAGGTGTCTCTTTTGCAGATAAGTTGAAATCTGTATTTCTTGCTGTGATCTGTCCACCGATTTCAACAAAACTGTTTGCATCAAGTAAAGAAGCAATTCTTGTACTTGCTGCGCTTTGTGCTGTATTGCTCATTCTTCAGCCCTCCATTTTCTATTATAAAATTATGTGAAAACAAATTTCAGCCAATTATAATTTTACTATTTTTCTCTTTTTTTTTCAATAGCTTTTGACAAAAAAATGACGATATCTTCCAATTGTCTAATATAATGTCAGATGCTTCGGTATTCCATTTTCATAGATGACCGGAGCCTCCCCCTGAATCAGCGGCTTCAGATAATTCATCATTTTTTCGGTCACATCGTTTCCAGCTTCATTGATATAGTCAGCCGGAACTTTTTTCTCTTGATTGGAAACCTGACTAACCGGAATTCCTGTAAATCTCACCTGATACGGTTCATCGCTGATACGCTCTACCGCTGCCATCAGACCGCTTTTCCCTTCCAAAGCCATCTGACATGCCGTCATACCGAGCATTCTTGATTCCTGAATATCCGTTGCACTTGCAATATGAGAAGCGCATCTCTGCATCAAATTCAACTCTATCGAACGAACCTTACATCCTATTTCTCTTCGCACAGCATCTTCCAGTACTCTGGCACTTCCGGCTATATAGCTGTGTCCGAAAGTATCTACCGCTCCACTTTGAACGGATTCGGAAATATAGACGCCCTCTTTATCTTTGATTCCTTCGCTGATTGCCACCAGTACACTGTCATGAGTTTTCAGCTCATTTTTTACATCATCCAGAAACTTTTCAATAGAAAATGCCGGTTCGCACAGATAAATCAAGTTAGGTCCTTTTGCACCATTATTTCTTGCCAGTGCAGAAGCTGCCGTAAGCCATCCGGCATTTCTGCCCATTACTTCCACAATTGTAACCGCTTTTGTATCATACACATGGCAGTCTCTTTCCAATTCTGCAAATGTGGTGCCGATATACTTGGCTGCCGAACCAAATCCGGGGCAATGATCGGTACCCACAAGATCATTGTCAATGGTTTTCGGTGCACCCACAATCATAATATCGTCAATTTTTTTCTCACGGCAATAAGCAGACAGCTTATCCACCGTATCCATAGAATCATTTCCTCCTGCATATACAAAATAAGCGATTCCATTCTTACGAAATATCTGGATGATTTCTTCCAGCTGACTGCTGTCCTCTTCGGGATTCTTTAATTTGAATCTGCATGATCCAAGTGCTGCTGCCGGAGTCTGACAAAGAATATCAAGTTCTCCGGTACCTGATATTTTGTTTCTGAGATCAACAAAACGTTCTTCCAACACACCTTTAATTCCATTTACAGCGCCCCAGATTCCGTCTACCTCCCGTGATGACATGGCTGCCGCAACCACTCCTGCCACGGTTGCATTGATTGCTGCTGTAGGACCACCTGACTGTGCCACCAATAGATTTTTCATCGTCTTCCTCCTTAAAAATAAGGGGATGCTGTTTGCCTCATTGCAACATCCCCCTCACTATTTTACTTAACCTGATTACCATATACATTAACACAAAATGATCCAGTTGCCAATAGCAAACTTGGCAATGAAATAAGCGACCCTGACGGATCGCTCATTTCACTTACTGATTCAGATTATGTGCTTTTTCATAATTAGTTATAAACTTAAGATTTTCGATCTCAATAGAATTCAAATAAGAATTATCAAACTGCTCCGGAGATATGGAAGGTGTATACCAGCTTTTTCCCTCAAAATAAGAAGCAATCTCTTCCGTCTTGAAAATTCGTCCATGACGGGCATAAATCTCATTTCGTGCAATCCTGACCTCCCATTCACTGAGAGGATTCAAATCTGCATTTGTCAGATATCTTGTGCTGCTGTCCGGAATAACATAATCATCACTGTCATCTTTTACCACCGGTGCCTGGGTCGGCACAGGTGTTGGCTGCTGAGTCGGCACAGGTGTAACTTCCTGCGTCGGTACCGGAGTAACTTCCTGAGTTGGAACAGGCGTTGCCTCCTGAGTAACCTCCGGTATAGCTCCCTCTATATCTTCCTCTGCAGACTCCTGCACTTCCGGAGTAACATCTACAACATTCTTACTTTGCTCCATTTCCTCTTTCATCTCTTCATTTAACTGAGGAACACGTTCATTTTCCGTCTCTTTTCCGGACTTCACCAGAAAAATCACACCTGCCACAATCGCTACTACCAACAAAATAATAATTACACCCAGTATGATAAATGTGATTTTTTCTTTTTTTTCTTCTTTTTCCCATTCCGCATCAATATTTTCTTTGTTCTTACGTTCTGACCGTTTTTTCTCCGGTTGTTCTTTTCTTACAGAGGAACCTCCTGAAGTACCATAGCCATATCCCATTCCTTTGGTCACATCAGATTCCTTTCCCGAATCCTCTGTTTCCACGCGGGCACCACAGAAAGGACAAAAAAGCTCATCATCTTCGAGCTTATTTCCACACTTTTCACAAAACATTCAATTTCCTCCCTTTTCCCGCCATATATAATAGCAGGAAGTATTCCTGTTTTTTTCAGTATATAACGAATCCTGTAAAAACACAAGAAAAATGTCCGTCTGAACATTTCTATCTTATTACAAAAAACGAAAGAAAATCAAACATTTCTATTTTTGCAGATATTGTTCTTCCACCTGCTTAAGGCACCAGCTGTAATCAATCTCATTCACCTGTCTCTGGGCATAGACCGGATATTCTTTAAGTAATTCATCTCCCAGAAAATATTGGACCTTTCCCACCTGCTGTCCTTCCTGTACCGGAGCTCTCAGTTTTGAAGGAATCTGATAATTAATCCTGACATTTTCATCCTTCCGCAACAGAAGTGAAAGAGACATTTCAGACTGATCAGTTCCAAAGACCACCGGTGTCATTGCTGTTTCACCAATCTTCATGCCTTCATATTGTCCATTTTCCACAAGTATACTTCCCAAATCTTTTCGTTCAAATACATCTCTGTAATTATAATTCCGAAGACCATACGTCATAAGTTTTCTGGTATCCGCCCACTTATATCCTTTATTATTCGGCCATCCACATGCCAACAAGGATACGATCAGCGTTTTCCCTTCCCATTGTAGAGCTCCCACATAGCAATAACCGGCATCTGCAGTAAAACCTGTTTTTCCGGTCAATGCCCCATCCATCATACTAAGAAAAGAATTATGATTTGTACAATTATAAGTTTTTGTATGACTGTTATTCCAGAACGTATAGGAGGGCATCCTTGTAATTTCAAGAAACATGTCCTTTTGTGGTGATTCCATAATACAGTATCTGAGAATTCTGGCAAGATCTACAGCTGTAGTACTATGAACTCCATGTTCATCTTCATCATCCAGCCCGTTTGGTGTTATAAAATATGTATGCTCACAGCCAATCTCTCTGGCTTTCAGATTCATTTTCTCAGCAAATGCTTCCACACTGCCTGCTATGTGCTCCGCTATCATTACCGCTGCATCATTATCTGAATTCAGCATCAAAGCAAACAAAAGGTCATTGAGCCAAAATTGTTCCCCCTCTTTTACCCCCATATGTACTTTCGGCTGACTGGCCGCATATGCAGACGCAGTCACAAGATCATCCGGATGTCCCAGTTCCAACGCCAGAATGCACGTCATGATCTTGGTTGTACTTGCCATCGGCATCTGATTCTCTCCGTCTTTAGAATATAAAACACGTCCGGAGTCTGCATCCATCAGACACGCGGAACGTGCATATAATTCTGTATCTTCCATCTCCGCAGCATGACAAAACCGCGGGCAGCCTGCCAACAGCCATATCATTGCCAGCAGACTCATCCATATCTTTCTCATATAGGTATCCTCCATATTTATCTATCTATTGACAATATATGAAAGATACTTCCGTAATATTACCGGATTATTTCGGATTTATTTTAAACATCAAGCTTAAGCTGAATCTCTTCCTCTGCCTCTGCCTTAAAGTCTTCCAGTTTTACAGGATTTATTGTGGGCAGATCATCCGTAGACTGTACTCCGAAATTTCTTAAAAATTCTTCTGTTGTTCCAAAAAGAATGGGTCTTCCGGGCGCATCCAGTCTTCCCAGTTCCTGTACCAGATTATATTCCACCAGTTTATTTACTGCATGATCACACTTGACCCCTCTGATTTTCTCAATCTCCTGTTTCGTGACCGGCTGCTTATAGGCTATGATGGAAAGTGTTTCCAACATCACATCCGTAAGTACCGCTTTTTTCGGCTGCAAAGCGATCTGAACCAGATATTCATAATACTCCTGTTTTGTACACATCTGAAAAGCACCGTCCAGCTCAACAATCTTAATTCCTCTGTCTGCTGCCTGATATTTCAACATCATATTTCGGATTATTTTTTCCGTTGTATGAATGTCATAGCCTATCGCTTTTGCAATTCTGGAAACCTCAACGGACTCTCCGGCACTAAATAATATAGCTTCAATAGCTGCTTCAATCTTTTCCATCGTTCTGCTCCTCACCCGGTTTTCTGCCATCTTCTTGTAATATCTCCGGCTGTTCCCCGTACTTCAATGATGTGATTTCTATATCATCAAATAACTGTTCCTGTCTGATCTGTATAACACCTGTTTTCATCAATTCCAATATTGCCAGAAAAGTTACAATTACCTGTACTTTACCATGCTGCTTCTCTAAAAGCCCCCGGAATGAAAAATACTTATGCGTCAATGCGTATTGATAAAGGTCCGTCATTTTATCTTCCAGACTGATTTCTTCTTTTTCGATTTTCCCAAATTTACTTCGGATTGGATCCACTTTATCTTCCTGTTTTTTAATAATCGATCGATAAATCTCCTGCAATTTTGCCAAAGTAAGATCCCCGATCAATTCTTCCGCATCTACCGGCTGCCTATATTCAAGTACTTCTTTGGGCATCGTGTTTTTCTTATATACACATCGGGATGCATCTGCCATCCTGTCTCTGAGCTCATACGACATATATTTATACATCTTATATTCAAGAAGTTTCTGAACCAGTTCCTCTCTGGGATCTTCTTCTTCCCCTTCTTCATTTACTTCCCTGGGGAGAAGCATCCTGCACTTTATATCCAGAAGTGTAGCGGCCATCACCATAAACTCACTCATAACATTCAGATCTTCCTGCTGCATCTGACGGATATAATCCATGTACTGTTCTGTTATCTCCACAATCGGAATATCATATATATCAATTTTATTTTTATCAATTAAATGAAGCAAAAGATCCAACGGTCCTTCAAAAACCGTAAGTTTCACAGGTATTCCCATAGTTACCTAATCCTCATTTCTCTGTCCTGATATCATTTTTCCATCTGTTCAAGACTCGCTCGCGAGTCTTGGCGCGGAATTCGGGTCTGCATAGCAGACATACTTCCATTCCGAATTCCTGCGCATCCCCGCGGAGCGTATATCAGATGGGGGATTGACACCCGCCACTGATACATAATTGCTGCTCACCGCCTACAGGCGGGAGTCATCCCTCATCTGATATATTCTACAGGCAAATGCCCGACTTTTCAAGAATATTCTATCTCTACTACTGTCAGTTCTCGCGGATTTCTGATTCTGACCGGTATCGTATGTTCTCCCAAACCTGCGCTGACAATCATATTGGCGTTTCCATGACTTCGTATTCCACAACAAAGTCCTGAGAAAATATGAAAATCCGGTGTCACAACCCCCGTTCTTTCTCCCAGTAATATTACTCCTCCATGGTAATGTCCCGACAAAGTAAGATCTGCTCCCCAATTCATGTAATCCTTGGCATATCTGGGATTATGTGCCAGAAGGACTGTATATCTGTCCTGATCCGGTCTCCCAAATATTCTTTCCAATTCACCAGCCATATCTTTTTTGCCAAATCCTTTTTCATAAAAAACTTCTCCGGCATTCAATCCATATACCGTAAACGGAATTCCTCTTACGGTCAATTCAATTTTCCGATTCAACAACCGAATGACGTTTGTCCGGGCAATAGCATTTTCATACTTTACTCCCATGTCCCCATACGTTTCCTGATGGAGCCAGATCCTCTGTTCATGATTTCCGTTTGCATAAAGTACCGTATATCTCTGTGACAATCTTTCCATAAACTGCACTCCCGGATCAAGATCTGCACCCGGTTTTCCCAGTATCACATCACCGCCGACCATTACCAGATCCGGCGCACATGTTCCCAGAAGTTTGAAAAGATTTTCTTCATCCTTCCCCTCCACGCAGTTATGCATATCTGTCAAAAATGCAATTTTGACCTTTCCTTTTTCAATTGTTTTATTGCTTTTCAGCTGATAGCTGCGAATGATTGTCTTTGATTTCATACATTTTTCTCCTAACTGCAGGATTTTCCTATTATACGAAAACAGCGGGGACTTATATCCGTCCCCGCCTCGTTGTTGAACTTTTAAGAAAGCCGTTTTATTTTGCGTAATCCACAACTCTGCTTTCTCTGATTACATTGACTTTAATCTGTCCAGGATATTCCAATTCAGCTTCAATCTGTTTGGAAATATCTCTTGCAAGTAATACCATATCGGAATCATTGACATGATCCGGTAATACCATAATACGAACCTCGCGTCCTGCCTGAATAGCATAGGATTTGTCAACTCCCTTAAAGGAATTGGTAATATCTTCTAACTGTTTCAATCTGTTTGTATATGTTTCCAGTGTTTCTCTTCGTGCACCCGGTCTTGCTGCCGAAATCGCATCTGCAGCCTGTACAAGACAGGCAATCAATGATTCCGGTTCCACATCACCATGATGTGCCTCCACTGCATTGATAACCAATGGCGATTCCTTATACTTTCTGCACAGATCCACACCAATCTGAATATGGGAACCTTCCACTTCGTGATCGATGGATTTTCCGATATCATGTAATAAACCGGCACGTTTTGCCATACGGACATCCGTACCAACTTCAGCTGCCAGCAGACCAGCCAACTGTGCAACCTCAACCGAATGCTTCAGCGCATTCTGACCGTAACTGGAGCGAAACTTCATTCTTCCCAACAGTCTGATCAATTCCGGATGAATGCCATGAACACCTACCTCAAGAGCGGCATTCTCGCCTTCTTCACGGATCATGGTCTCAACTTCTTTCTGGGCTTTCTCCACCATCTCCTCAATGCGAGCCGGATGGATTCTTCCATCCACGATCAATTTTTCAAGCGCAATCCTTGCCACTTCACGGCGAATCGGATCAAACGCAGATAAAACAACTGCCTCAGGGGTATCATCAATAATCAGATCTACTCCCGTCAGCGTCTCCAGAGTACGAATATTTCTTCCTTCACGACCGATGATTCGTCCCTTCATCTCATCACTTGGAAGCTGTACCACAGAAATCGTGGTCTCGGACACGTGATCCACCGCACATTTCTGAATAGCAGTGACCACATATTCCTTTGCTTTTTTTGCTGCATCCTCTTTTGCTTTTGATTCCAGCTCTTTATAGAGTTTTGCAGTATCAATTTTTACTTCATCTTCAACAGATTTTAAAAGATATTCCTTTGCCTGTTCGGAGGTAAGTCCTGAGATCCTCTCAAGTTCCTGTACTCCCTGGTCATGTAATTCGTCAACCTTTTTTTCTTTCTTTCTTAATTCTGCTTCTTTTGCTGTATACTCTGCTTCTTTTTTCTCAATAGCATCGGCTTTTCGATCCACAGATTCTTCTTTCGCCAGTACACGCTTTTCATACTTCTGTAGCTCGTTCCTTCTCTCCTTGGTCTCTTTTTCCAGTTCATTTCTGGTTTTTAATGATTCCTCTTTTGCTTCCAGAAGAGCTTCTCGTTTCTTGGTTTCAGCGGTTTTCAAAGCTTCATCTATGATGTTTCTTGCTTTTTCTTCTGCTGTCCCAATCTTTTCAGCATCCTGTTTAACCTTATTGGACACAGCGACCTTGCAAGCAACGGGAACTGCGATAAGCAGCGTGATAGCTACAGCAACAAATGCAACAATAAAATACATTGCGTTTGCCACAGGAGCACCTCCTTATTTAATTTTCATTGTACGATTACAACGTTATAATTTTATAATGATTTCACGAATTTG
This sequence comes from Oliverpabstia sp., assembly GCA_051888835.1. Lineage (GTDB taxonomy): Bacteria > Bacillota > Clostridia > Lachnospirales > Lachnospiraceae > Oliverpabstia. The sequence goes on from JBJFCH010000048.1 coordinate 14,927, forward strand.
TCAACGGATTCCCTCTGTTTTTATGAAAACCGCTCAAAAAAATCATGAAACACTTTCCATATATCACTGCTGCTGAATCCTTTTCTTATAAGATATCCATAATGCCTGCGTATTTCCTTTTCATCTGCCGACTGTGGATTTTTACAACGTTTCTCAAGAATATTTCGAATCAATTCAGTTTCGTCCGGATTCTGCTCATCTTCCATCTTTTCCCGGCAGACTGCTATCATCTCACGGGAAACTCCTTTTTTCTCCAGTTCAAATTCCGCCTGTTTTTTGCTCTTGCGCCCTTCACTGCAGGAAAGATACCTGCAAACATATCTCTCATCATCCAGATAATGGTACGCTTTAACATATGCGATCGCGATATCCACTGCTTTCTGCGTATACTCTCCCTGCTCAAGCTTTCTTCTCAACTGCGCTTCGGTATAATCCATCTGATTCAGAAGATGCATAGCACGTAATTTTGCTCTTTTGATCAATATCTCTTCCTGTATCTCTGAATAAAGCTCATATGGCAATTCCATATTTTCTTTCAATCCGTAACGAGAAAGCTCGCCTTTGTACAAGACAAAGGCAAGCTGTTCATCTGTCACGACACGATACTTCTGTTTTGTTACAGGTATGATTTCCGTAATAATCATACGTTTTCATCTTTCGCTTCCAACTCGGATGCTTTCTCCTGCGTCTTGAGTTCTTCCGCCAGACCATAATGCGCACGAACTTTCTGCTCCACTTCCGCAGCGATATCAGGATTTTCTTTCAAATAATTCTTGGCATTTTCACGTCCCTGACCAATTTTTCCGTCATTGTATGCAAACCATGCACCGCTCTTCTGTATAATCCCGAGATTCACAGCCAGATCCAGTATATCACTTTCTTTAGATATCCCTTTACCGAACATAATATCAAACTCAGCCTCCTTAAATGGAGGTGCAATCTTATTCTTTACCACCTTGATCCTGGTACGGTTTCCTATTACTTCACCGCCCTGCTTCAAAGACTCGGTTCTTCTTACATCCATACGAATCGAAGCATAGAACTTCAGTGCACGTCCTCCTGTTGTAGTCTCCGGATTTCCAAACATCACACCGATTTTTTCACGAAGCTGATTGATAAAGATAACAATACAATTTGATTTGCTGACAACACCCGTGAGTTTCCGAAGAGCCTGTGACATCAGTCTCGCCTGAAGTCCCATATGAGACTCACCCATATCGCCTTCAATCTCTGCTTTCGGAACCAGTGCTGCAACAGAGTCCACAATGATAATATCAATAGCGCCGGAGCGAACCATAGTCTCTGTAATCTCCAGAGCCTGTTCTCCGTTATCCGGCTGAGAAATGTACAGTTCATCAATGTCTACGCCAATATTCTTTGCATATACAGGATCCAATGCATGCTCCGCATCGATAAATCCTGCAATTCCTCCTCTTTTCTGTACTTCTGCTACCATATGTAAAGCAACCGTTGTTTTACCACTGGATTCCGGTCCATAGATCTCTATAATTCTTCCTCTCGGAACACCGCCTACTCCAAGAGCAATATCCAGACTCAGGGAACCGGTAGGAACTGTCTGTACATTAATATCCTTTCCTGAATCTCCCAGCTTCATCACGGAGCCTTTTCCAAACTGCTTCTCAATCTGTCCCAAAGCCGCATCCAACGCCTTTAATTTATCTTCCTTAGCCATAATATTCTCCTTTTTCGAAAATGCGAACTTATGTTCGTTGTTGTTACCATAGTATTACACTTTTTTTCTCTTGTCAACCGATATTTTGAATCTGTGGGGAAAAACCGGCGAAATGCCGCGTGAAATTTATTCGATAATTTGACATTACAGGAAATACGCCGGACTGTCAAGAAGTTTTCCTGCAATCCGACGTATCTTACCTAAGATTCGTTACCGTTCACTCCGTAACCAGTAACTAAAACTATTCTGCATCTATTTCCATTTTTCAGAAATCAATCAGCTCATAGAATCTCTTGTAACAATACTTCTTACATGAGCGATTTCTTCCGGAGTAGCCGGCGCTGCCGGGACATAGTACTGCTTTTCACGGGCAATCTGATAAATTTCTTCCTGGGACATCTCACACTGACTTCTCATCTGCTTTAATGTCTCTTTCAACTGTTTGTTTCCAGTCTGCGGAATCATTTCCCCGTAATGCATCAATTCACCATTGATACTGGTCAAAGTGTCATTTACCATTGCTTTTTCATTCATGATTATCCCCTCCTACTGTAAAAATTGAAGCAGCTGCTGTTTTGACTGCAGCGCACTCTGCGCAGATTTCTGAAAAAACTGCTGCACCTTTGGATCTGTGGCAGTCTTCGCATATTCCTGCATTTTACAATGATTGGTTTCGCATCCTACAATCAGATGACGGAGATTTTGAATGTCCAGCTCTGTTAAATTTGTCATATTATTTCCTCCTGTATTCGTTTTTACTCTGTTAGTATTACTATCAGAAGGAAAAATATACATTTTAAAATCCTGCCAACCAGTTATACATTTCTTCGTACTGTTTTGCAGAATTATTCCAGGAATAATCTTTCGCCATAGCACGATCTATGATTTTATTCCATTCACGTTTCCGATCATAATACACCTGTTCAGCATAACGAATGGTTCCCAGCATCTCGTGTGCATTATAATTGGTAAAACTAAATCCTGTTCCGGTTCCTTCGAACTCATTGTACGGCTGAACCGTATCCTTCAGACCGCCGGTTTCACGTACGATCGGAACGGTGCCATAACGCAGGCTCATCAACTGGCTCAAGCCACATGGTTCAAAAAGTGATGGCATCAAAAACGCATCCGAAGCTGCATATATTTTATGTGACAGTGCCTCTGAATAATAAATATTGGCAGATACTTTTTTATCATATTTCCATGCAAAATGACGGAACATATTTTCGTATTTTTCTTCTCCGGTTCCAAGTACAACCAGCTGGATGCCATCCTGACAAAGTTCATCCATCACATACGCAATCAGATCAAACCCTTTCTGATCGGTCAGACGGGAAACAATGCCAAGCATCATAGTCTTCGGATTTACTTCCAGTCCAAGTTCTTCCTGAAGTGCCAGTTTGTTCTTTACTTTTTCTTTCCGGAATGTTTTTGCATTGTATTTCTTTGCGATCATGGTATCCGTCTCCGGATTGTACTCACCATAATCAATACCATTTACAATACCTCTCAGGCTGTTGCTTCTTGCACACATAAGACCGTCAAGTCCTTCCCCGTAGAACGGAGTTTTAATCTCTTCTGCATATGTGTTACTTACAGTAGTAATGGCATCGGCATATACAAGCCCGCCTTTCAGGTAGTTCGCATCTTTGTTTGATTCCAACTTATCCGGTGTAAAGAAATAATCTGATAAGCCGGTAATATTTTTAATCGTTTTTATATCATATACACCCTGGAACTTCAGGTTATGTATTGTCATAACAGATTTAATTCCACGGTAAAAATCACTTCCCTGGAAACGTTCTTTTAAATATACAGGAATTAAACCTGTCTGCCAGTCGTGACAGTGAATAATATCAGGTCTGAAATCAATCACCGGAAGGATTGACAATGCTGCTTTTGAGAAAAATGCAAATTTCTCAAGATCAGCCGGCATACCATAATATGGTTTATCTCCGCTGAAATGCTCTTCATTGTCAATAAAATAAAATTTGATACCGTCGTATTCTGTCTCAAAAATTCCTACATACTGCTGTCTCCAGTTCAAGTCAAGATAGAAATGAGTGATATAGCGCAGCTGATCTTTAAATTGTGGTTTCATGCAGGCATACTTTGGAATAACCACCCGCACATCAAAATATTCTTTTGGAAAGCACTTTGGCAAAGACCCAACAACGTCTGCCAAACCGCCTGTTTTTATAAACGGTACTGCTTCCGACGCAACATATAACACCTTTTTCATGCGTATAAACCTCCCTGATTGTTTCTGAAAAAATTCTAACATTGATTATACCGCATTTTGTCTAAAAAGGAAAGTGCTATATCGTTTTCTTTATGCATTTTTATACTCCAAACGTATTTTATCTGCAATCAAAGCAATAAATTCCGAATTCGTCGGTTTACCTTTTCCAGTGCTTACAGTGTACCCGAATAACTCATCAATCGTGTCCATCTTTCCCCTGCTCCAGGCCACCTCAATCGCATGACGAATCGCTCTTTCTACCCTGCTTGGCGTGGTCTGATGCTTTTTGGCAATTGTCGGATACAGAATTTTTGTAATGGAATTCAACATTTCCATATCCTCCACAGACATAATGATCGCATCTCTCAGATATTGATATCCTTTTATATGGGCAGGCACTCCGATCTCATGAATAATATCTGTGACATCCATTTCCAGATTTCTCACAGGTACCTCTCTGATCTGCTCCGAATTCCCATTTCTTCGCATTTCTCTGTTTTTTCCAATACCGGCATTTTTAAAATGTTTGATTCGGTTTAAAATCATTTCATTATCAAAAGGTTTCATGATGTAATAACATGCACCCAGATTAAACGCATCTTCCGTAATCCTCTCTTGTCCGACAGCGGAAATAACAATAAAAGCAGGATGCTTTTTCATGCTGCTGTCCTGATTTACTTTTTCCATAACCGTCAATCCGTCCACCTTCGGCATAATGATATCCAGAAGCACAACATCAGGCTCTTTTTCTTTTATGATTTCATAAATGTCTTTTCCATTGTCTGCCTGACCTACCAGCTCCAATTCATTGTCATCCTTAATCAAGGTACCCAGAAGATTCACCATGCGCTCATTATCATCAGCTATAGCTATATTCAATTTTTCCATTATCGCTCCTCCATTCAACTATATTTCTACTTTCGTCGTTTGGAATAGCGGGCCCTCTCACAGATTTTCTGTGTTCCAAATGATAATTGTATTATAAATTTAAACATTTTCCAAATCAAGGCATCTTTCCGTAAATTGTGTATTTTCGTTTGACAATTTATGAGAGGGAAACTGAAATTTTGAGTGGTTCCAACAATATTCATGTATATTTTCCAAAAATTAACAATATTTTAAGGCTTTTAATCTTATCTTATATTTTTCCCGATTAGTTTATACAATTTAAAAAATTTGTTTACATGGTTCGCTACTTTGTTTTCAGTGCATTGGGATATATTTTTTCCATTCTCTCATCACTAAATCGTTCATCTATAGTCTCCTGCCAGCTATGGGATGCCTCTACCCCTTGCCCTCTCTCATCATATCGAATCAAAGCCATACAGGTTACAATGATATTACAGCTCATAAAGACAATGAGTACCCATGTGATCATTTTTCCGATTTTAACAGGAATTTTTTCAATCCATGAAGAAATAAACGGATACAGTATTTTAAACCATACAACAGCTGCGATTCCCCAGAAAAAACAGTAGAGAAGATTGATTCTTCCACCCAGGTTAAAAGGTATATTGCTGTAATCCCAAAATACAGTTCCAAATACAATCTCTGTAAATACGCTGCAGAGATATTCATAGGCTCCTCCGAGAAATGTTCCCATCAAAAACAGGAATCTGTCTGATCTGTCTCTGTATTTGTAAAGGAGTGCCGTAACCGCTGCGATCGCCAGGCCCCATACAATACTGAAAGGTCCCCATACTACACTGCTGCGGCTCATCCATACTCCGGCTGTGATCCGGCAAAAAATAGTTTCAGTGATATCACCAAGAAATGCTCCCACAAAAAACAACATGACTATTTTGTAGAAATCACATCCGTAAGCAAAAATCGTTTTGTCTTTTTCAGATATTTCTTTCTTTTCAGCTTCAGGGTATGCTTTTTGTATACGTGCATCTACTTTACCATATATCCATCTTCCCAGATTGGAGCTGATATCCGTCAGCCATGCATCTGCAGCCTCCCATTGTTCCATCCTGCGGCTTCTTCCGGAAAGGATGACCAAAGTTGCTGCCACATCCACCGCAAGAAGAATCAACAGGCTCCAAACAATAATTTTTCCCGGCAATGTAGGAATGATTCCATACAATTTCAGTAAAAGCGGATTGCCCCATTTCATGACAATCATTCCAAGAATACCCCAGCACAAAGAAACCGGAAGACAGATATAGCCATCCAGATTCCAGCGAATCTGTGAGTAATCCCACCATTTTTCATGATACATTTTTTCAATCAGATGTCCGGCAGTCCATTCCAGCACCGTTGTCAAAATCAAAATTCCCAAAAACAGCCAGAATCCTTTTAATTCCTGTAATGCAACCGTTATAAGTACGGCTGCGATGCCGTAGATCACACAGACCGGTCCATTGATAAGTCCACGGTTTACAAAACGCTTCTGTTTTGCAGCCGCTGTCACTGTTTCCAAAATCCATCCCAAAAAGGCATAGACGAAAAACAGCCACACAATTTCATATCCTGTAAATATCATAATGTACACTCTTGTCCTTTCTCATTTGTTTATGCTTTTTGACATAATACTACTTTATTATTCCTTTTTGTAATCATACCATAATTCCCAGCATAACGCAATGCGTGATTCAATATCAAATCTCTTTTATGCCGCAAAATAATTGGGCTGCCACTTACAAGGAATTGTTATTAGGAATAACATTACACTTAAAATCACCGTCACTTCATAGTTATAATCATTTTAATCTATTGTACGTATGGGGGATTTTGTATGTTTTCATTAAAAAAGAAAGAAATGAACACTACTGCAGCAAATCAATTCTGGAAATGGTTTGTTGAAAATGAGCAGTGGATTATTGATAACATTCACACCAATGGTATGGATGTGGCATGGGCTGTCGATGCCCGAATCAAGCCTGTATTTCCTTATTTCAAGAAAGAACTTGAATTTGAATTAGGCTACAACAACGGCGTTGGAGAATTTTTCTTTTTCCACTTTGGCAATAAAAAATTGATTTCTGATGCACAGAAACTCAAAGAGCTTATGCCCGAATCACTTCGTAGGAATTGGACGTTTATTGCAGAAAAATAAAGTTACTGCGCCGATCAGCCTGCCCTCTTGAATGATCGGGCTACCTGACAGGAGTGATTGACATTAAGGACAACAATTTTATTGCATACAATTCATTATCACGCTGATCATCATTTCTTTTTCTTCCGGTCTTGATTCAGCGATCATGATCGTAAGGGCAACCAATGTTGAATCCTCTATCTTCTTTTTTCCATCTACAAACAACGCATTGTTCTTATCCAGAAAATACAAAAACATCGTTGCTGCAATTCTTTTATTTCCATCAAAAAAGCTATGATTCTTCGTTACAAAATATAAAAGATTGGCTGCTTTTTCTTCCAGCGATCCATAAATATCCACGCCATCGAAGGACTGATAAATATT
>JBJFCH010000049.1:0-11760 GCA_051888835.1 Oliverpabstia sp.
CTTTATAGCTTCCGGAATATAATCATGCAAACACGATACAATTCAAGGGATTCCAGAGAGGAAAAGGAGTTATCAGCATGGATGAAAAGAAATGGATGCAAATAATATCAGAAGCAAATCAGCTGGAAAGTCTGAGAAAAACAAATCAATACTCGGAACAATTCGGACTTACATTATCAGCTGCTGATGCACAGATTCTGGTTCAGGAGAAAATAAACAGCTTGAAAGAGCAGCAGAGAGTGGAATTTGGAGAGGGAATCATGCCGAAAATTATTTATGAGTTTTGTGATTCCAGTTATATTCATCAGGATAACTATACCGATACACTGATCAGACTACAGAATATTTTTTATCAATATAAAAATGAGACTCAGGACGAGATGACGGACGATGAACTGCTTCATTTTATGAAGGAACAGTATGAGACGGTTTGTTTTGGGGATCTGGATTATCTGGAAGGTACTTGTCTGGATGTATTTGCGAGGGTGATAAGGGGTGGGTACCGTGGATTTCAGAATACCGATGGATTTGCACAATATGGGCAGTTCGATGAAAATCAGAGATGGGATAAAGAACTTTATATGGAAATACTTAGAAATATGTGTTGGGAGTAGAAGATGGAAAACAGTGAATATAAAATGGAAGAATTGATTCCGATTGTGGCAGATCTTGTAAAGAAATATACCGGTAACGAAAGCACTTCCGTGACTTATGAAAAAGCGCAGCAGTTGATGGATGCAGTAATATATTGTATCAAAGAGTATGAATCCGTATATAGGGCAGGAGAAATGGAAGATCTTCCGATGGCTCTTGGGGAAAAATCTGCAGGAGAAGCATATCGGCTGGGATATCAAAAAGTTCTTGAAAAAGTGAAACAGGTACAAATTCAGTATAATGAGATGATTCTGGATTTTCATTTTTATGGAAATGACAATTACAGAGATACCGTTCTCAGGGCGATACCGGGATTTTTTTTATACTATGACCCTCAGTTTGCACCTCAGGAGACCATCATTACCATGGATTATCCTACACTTTGTCCTGTGGAGGGGAGGCATGGAATTGATGCCATAGAAGTATACATGAATTCTATTTGTATGGAACAAAAATTCATGAAAAAATTGCCGGAAACATATATCTGTGAGAAACTGCAAAGCTTTCACTCTGATTATCGGACACAGTTTTTTAATCTCTGTGATATCATCTATCGGAATATTCTGTCATGTACTTTGATCGGTAAACATCCGGATACAGCACCGAGTGAAGAAGATTATAAAAATCTAGAATATTGGGTACAGGTAAACAGTGACAAATCTATTCGAAAAGTACTGTTGTCTCTGACAGACAGATTGATCAGGGAAAAATATGAGAATGATAAAGAACTTGGGGCGTATCTGAGTGGGAGTCTTGAGGACTTTATTGTTGAGTTGAAACACGGAGCAGAGTACCACTGTCTTCCTAAAATTGTGGTACTCTGAAATAAACTTTTATTGATACTGAGGTTCAGGAATAGAATGAATCGGTATTTGAATCTCCGTCACGAATCTGGTCACGTCATTCGTCAGTCCATAATCAATCATGGTGATTTCTTTTGAAAAACCGGTGACAGAATAATTATTATTTTCAATATGGTTCATCAGCTTTTCATAGTATTCTGATGCTTTTTCATGTCCTCCCTGAAAACGTATGGACAGGCAGTTTTCTTCCGGGAGGAGGATAGTTTTCCCTTTAAACTCATCTTCCTCATCCAGAAGGATAAAGACGATGTCGTAGGGGCGATAGCGATGATTTACAAGATGATCTGCGGAGATTCCCACACCAACTTTACCCAGAAATGTTACAGAATTATCCTCAAACTGCTCCAGTTCCCGGATGGAGTATTCCAAATCCAGATAACTGGAGGGGGATAATTCCCTTCGAATAGCAGTGAGTCTGCGCGGCGGATTATGGGTCGGTATGATTACATTCAGTTGGGAGAAAAGAGCATCATCCAGCTGCTGGAGACGCTTTTCGATTTTACGCTCAATGAGGGTAAGTTCATGTCTGCGTTGTTTTACTTCACGTTGCTGTTCCATCAGTAAGTTATGGATACTTTCAATATTTCTGTTTTGTAAAAATACGGATATTTTTTCAAGAGGCATATCCAGAGCTCTCAGATAACGGATGGTATTCAGACATTCAAACTGCCGAGTACTGTAGTAACGATATCCGGTATCCGGATCGGTATATTCTGGTTTTAAAAGGCCGATTTTGTCATAATGCCGGAGAATACTAATGCTAACATGAAATAATTTTGATACTTCTCCGATTCGAAATAATCCGTTATGATTCATATCGCTGTTTTTTCTCCTTTCTTCCTTCCCACAGCACATAAATTAAAGTATAACAGGCCATAATACCAGAAACAGTGGGAGCGATTCTGCCCAGCATTCCCAGGTCATCCGGAAAATGATTTCCGAAAAACCATACCAGTGGAATTCTTAAAAATAAGGCTCCGGCGCTGCAGCTGATCATTGTCCATACGGTTTTTTGTCTTCCATTCAGATACCCATTGAGACAAAATACAATTGTTACCAGAATATAGTCATAACTGCAGGAAATAAAATATGGTACTCCTGTGGCAATTACATTTGGATCATTACTGAAAACACGAATCATAGACTGAGGACTGAGCTGGGCCCACAGCCAGAATATGCAGGAGACAAAGAGAGCAAAGCCAAGACCGTACCACAGGCTCTTTTTTGCACGTTCCGGTTTCCTGGCACCGATATTCTGGGCAGTGATGGCAGCCAGTGCACTGGCCATGGAGGTTGCTGTGAGCATAGCGAATACGTCATATTTGGCACCGATTCCAACGACAGAAGCAGCATAAACACCACAGTTATTCATGACAGCTGTCAGGTAAAGAAAGGATATTCTCACCATCAGTTCCTGCAGAGAAATTGGGATTCCCACCTGAGCCAGTTTCTTTGCATAGATTCCCACAGGACGAAAACTTTTCATGCGGAAATCAAAGAGAAACTCTTTTTTCTTCAAATATACAATGGCGATCATCATACTTAAAGCCTGTGAAATTACCGTTGCCAGAGCGGTTCCCACCACATTTAATCCAAGATATTTTACAAAAATGAAATCCAGAAGAATGTTGATGACGCAGGCTACTCCTACAAAGCACATGGGACGTGTAGAATCACCATATCCGCGAAGTACGGCACTGATCGCGTTGTAACCGCAAATAAAAATATTTCCCAACGAGCAGACAGTGACGTATTGGACGGTAAGTTCAAAAGATTCCTGTGGAGTATGGAGAAGGGTCAAAAGCTGTCTTTCAAAAAACAGCATTAAGATGGTGAGTATGATCGCAAATACAGCAAATATTGTCAGCGTAGTACCGATGATCTTTTTTACGCTTTCAAAATCTTTTTTTCCCATGCCATCTCCGATTAATATAGTACCTCCCAGAGTAAGTCCAGTAATCAGGCTGGTAATGATTTGAGTTACTTGTGTACCTGTTGAGACAGCAGCTACACTTTCGGCACCGCAGTATTTTCCCACGACAAAAAGATCGACTGCCCCATATAAAGACTGCAAAATATTGGCAATCAGGAATGGTACAGCAAAAAAGAGAAGTGTTTTCAGAATGTTACCTTCTGTTAATGTGTTTTGTTTCATATGGCTAGTATCAGTCTCCTGTTCTTTCTTTTGAATTGATAAATAAAAAGGCAAATGGATATAGAACTTTACCTTTAGATTAATATATCATAAACTCTATAATTGTTGTAGAGTCAATAAGAATTTTGATTTTCAGTTGGAACAAAACTTATGAATTTGTCACACTTTGTATTGGGATGCTTGCATTTTCAAATATTAAATGTTACAATTTGTCACACTTAGTATAAGGAGGATTATATCTATGAGGACGGCAGTTATGACGGACAGCAACAGTGGGATTACAAAAATAGAAGCAGAAGAATTGGGGATTTTCCTGATTGCTATGCCTGTGATTATTGACGGAGAAACACATTTCGAAGGACAGGATCTTACACAGGAAAATTTTTATCAAAGCCTTATCAGTGGAAAGGATATTTCCACATCTCAGCCGGCTCCGGGATTTGTAATGGAGATGTGGAATCAGATTTTGGAATCCGGATATGACCAGGTGGTATATATTCCCATGTCCAGTGGATTAAGTAATTCCTGCGAGACTGCTGTCAGCCTTTCCAGAGAATTTGATGGAAAAGTATGTGTTGTGGATAATCATCAAATTTCCATACCAATGCGAGAATCTGTACTGGATGCTGTAGACATGGCGAAAGACGGGAAATCTGCTGAAGAAATCAGAAGGAAACTGGAAGATTCTGCATATGATTCCAGTATTTATATAGCGGTGGATACACTGGAATTCCTGAAAAAAGGAGGAAGGATTACGCCGGCCGGTGCGGCTTTGGGCGCAGTATTTAATGTGAAACCAATCCTCACGATTCAGGGAGAAAAGTTGGATGCATATGCCAAAGTAAGGGGCATGAAAAAGTGCAGACATAAAATGATAGAAGCAGTTAAAAATGATCTCAACACTCGTTTTCAGTCGGTAGACAGAAGCAGGATCGTGATCGGAACCGCAGGTGCAGGACTTAGCCGTGAGGAAGAGGAACAATGGAAAAATGAGGTGGCGGATGCATTTCCTCAGATGGAGGTATACTATAATCCGCTAGCGGTCTGTATCGGAAGTCATGTAGGTCCAGGAGCCGTGGGAACGGCAATTTGTGTGAAGAACAGAAGCAATTAATCGGGTGCTTTGCGTACGGAAGAAGGTGTACATCCGTACAATTCTTTAAAAGAACGATTAAATAATTTCTGATTGGAAAATCCGTTTTCTTCCATGAGTTCAGCAATAGGAAGATTGGTGTCCATAAGACCCTGATAGATATGAGACAGACGGACTTCATTCAGATATTGTAAAAAAGAAATTCCCATAGATATGGTTCAGAAATCATGTGTGGACTTATGAGCATGAATGGAACTATGGACTATGAAGTTCTCTCTGAATTGAGAAAAAAATAAGATGAACTTGGATGTAGAGATGAGCCGGTGAAGTGTAAAACAAATACACTTTCCCGGCCTTTTCTATTTTTGGAGAATCCGATTAAGCAGGTTATTTTCGGTTGCATTTTCCAGGAAGCCTATTTACAATGGGAACAGGAGGATTTGTCCATGAAGAAGAAAAACCAGTCCAATCAATTGGCAAAGGAATGTATCGTTACTGCTTTGATTCAGTTGACAGAACAAAAACCTTTTTCCGCAATTACGATTTCGGAGCTTACAGATCGGGCAGGTGTGTCCCGGATGACCTATTATAGAAATTACACTTCCAAAGAAGACGTATTCAAAAAGTACATGGATGAGATTGTGGAGGAATATAGACGAGAAGCGGGAAAATTGAGAAAAGGAAAACGTTACGGAGAATATGAAAATATTCTGCAGTGTTTCCAGTATTTTGTGAAATATAAAAGTTTTATCAAATGTATTATAAAAATCGGTATGCAGAATTTATTGTTTGATGCACTGAGTTCTTACTTGCTGGATACTTATTTTAAAGAAAAAGAACCGTCAGTTGAACAGTATTATCTTTTATGTGCATATGAGGGTTCATTGCTCAGTGTTTATATGGCATGGTTGGAGAATGGTGAAAAAGAATCTGTGGAGGTATTGGCAGATATTCTCTACAGGCATAGATGGAAAGAATCATGAGATTGACTCGTGCAGAAAAATAAGAAAGTGAGGTATTGATTATGAAAATAACAGTCAGGGAAAATGAATTCTGGTATGGCGGTTATGTATATGGCTCGTCTTCCATGCCGGTGGCTCCCGGTGAGAATAAAGTCATTGATTTAAGAGAGAACCTTTCGCCCAATCAGGCTGCGCCCTTGCTTCTTTCCAGCAAGGGAAGATATATCTGGGGGGATAAAGGATTTCTCGCAGAATTTCGTGAAAATGAATTGACAATCACAGGAGAAGTACAGGTGTCAGATACGAAAGGAACGTTAAAAGATGCCTATCTGGAAGCGATGAAGGATCATTTCCCGTTTGGAGAAAGAAAACTGGACGCAAAAATGTGCAAACAGCCTGTTTATAATACCTGGATTGAATTGACATTTTTTCAGAATGAGAAGGACATATTGAAATATGCCCATAGTATCCTGGAAAAGGATATGCCTGCAGGTATTCTTATGATTGATGACGGATGGTCGGATTATTATGGGAAATGGACATTTAGTTATGAGAAATTTCCTCATGCAAAAGAAATGATTGATGAGCTGCATCAGATGGGATTTACTGTTATGCTATGGTTGTGCCCGTTTGTGACAGCAGATACTCTGGCTTTCCGTCAGGCGAGAGATATGGATATTTTGATAAAAAATGCGAACGGTAAGCCAATGATTACGGAATGGTGGAATGGATATTCTGCATCTTTGGATCTTTCCGATCCGGAAGCACTTCGTTGGCTGAAAACCCAGCTGGAAGCACTGCAGGATCTGGGTGTAGACGGTTTTAAGTTTGATGCCGGTGACTGTAGTTTTTATCCTGAAAGTATGGTGACGAAAGGAAATGTGACTTCAGGAGAAATGTGCCGTCTGTGGTGTGCTTTTGGGGAACAGTATGCGCTGAATGAGTTTCGTGCAGCATGGAAAGCAGGTGGTATGGCACTGATGCAGCGTCTCTGTGATAAACCTCATGACTGGAGTATACATGGTGTGAATGCATTGCTTCCGGACACACTGGCACAGGGAATTTTGGGAATGCCGTTCGGAAGTCCGGATATGATCGGAGGAGGAGAATATCTGAATTTTCAGGAAAACAGTGACAGGCTGGATGAAGAGTTGTTCGTGCGCCATGCGGAAATAGCCTGCCTCCTTCCAGTGATGCAATTTTCAGCAGCACCGTGGAGAGTTTTGAAAAAAGAAAACTTTGAAAAAGTCACGGAAAGTGTACGAACACGTGAAAAGTATAGTGCGTATATGGAAAAAGTATGGCGTCATGCCGAAGAGACAGGGGAACCGATTGTACGTTATATGGAATATGAATTTCCGGGACAAGGTTTGGAACAGGTGAATACGCAGTTTATGCTGGGTGACAGATTACTGGCAGCGCCAATTTGTGAAAAAGGGAAAAACAGCAGGTACGTGGATCTTCCGGAGGGAAAATGGAAACAGGAAGATCATACGGTACTGGATGGTGGGAAAAGAATCATTCTGGATGGGAAGCCGGGACATCCAATCTGCCTCTGGAAAATAAAAGATTGAAAAGATATGAACATCTATATGGTGAATATTTCAAGGATAAAATTAGTACTTGCAATATACCCCCATGGGGTATATAATGGTATCCAAAAGGAGGAATGATATATGGATGAGCAAAAAGAATGTTGTTGTCATAAGACAAAAGAACGTTCTGAAAAGGAATATAAAGATCTCATACATCGTTTGAATCGTATTGAGGGGCAGATCCGTGGAATCAAAGGTATGGTGGAGAAAAATGCTTACTGCACAGATATCCTTGTACAGGTGGCAGCAGCCAATGCGGCATTAAATAGTTTTAATAAGGTACTTCTGGCGAATCATATAAAGACATGTGTGACGAATGATATAAGAGAGGGAAAAGAAGAAACAGTGGATGAACTGGTGGAGGTTCTTCAAAAACTGATGAAATAACCCCAAGAGTGGTGTAGACAGGAGGTCAGAATGGAACAATATACAGTAACAGGTATGAGTTGTGCGGCCTGCAGTGCAAGAGTGGAAAAAGCAGTGTCAAAAGTGGAAGGTGTTACTTCATGCTCTGTCAGTCTGCTGACGAATTCCATGGGTGTGGAAGGAACTGCATCGGCAGCTGATATTATAAAAGCTGTGGAAGAAGCAGGCTATGGTGCGTCAAGAAAAGGTGAAACGACAAAAACCGGACAAACAGGGAAAGCTGTTGATAGTGAAGAAATACTGGCAGACAGGGAAACACCAATATTAAAGAAAAGGCTATTGGCATCGTTGGGCTTTCTGGCAGTTCTCATGTATTTTTCAATGGGACACATGATGTGGGGCTGGCCTGTGCCTGCATTTTTTCAGGATAATCATATTGCCATGGGGCTTTTACAGCTTTTATTAACGGCAGTGATTATGGTAATTAATCAAAAGTTTTTTGTCAGCGGTTACAAAAGTTTATGGCATCGGGCACCGAATATGGATACGCTGGTAGCGCTTGGTTCGACGGCAGCATTTGTGTATAGTACCTATGCACTTTTTGCCATGACGGATGCTCAGGTCAAAGGAGATCTGGAAGGCGTTATGACCTATATGCATGAGTTTTATTTTGAATCGGCAGCCATGATTCTTACATTGATCACGGTAGGAAAAATGCTGGAAGCCCGATCAAAAGGTAAGACGACGGATGCACTGAAAAGTCTGATGAAACTTGCACCAAAGACGGCTACGATTTTATTGGATGGAGTGGAGACAGAAGTAGCCATCGAACAGGTGAAAAAAGGAGATTTCTTTGTGGTACGCCCCGGTGAGAATATACCGGTGGATGGGATTGTTGTTGATGGAAACAGTGCAGTCAATGAGGCTGCTCTTACCGGAGAAAGTATCCCTGTGGATAAAGCACCGGGGGATACAGTGTCGGCAGCTACGCTGAATCAGTCAGGTTTTCTAAGATGTCAGGCTTCCAGAGTTGGTGAAGATACAACTTTGTCACAGATTATTCAGATGGTTAGTGATGCAGCAGCAACTAAAGCACCGATTGCAAAAATTGCAGACAAGGTTTCCGGTGTATTTGTACCGACAGTGATTGGGGTTGCGGTTGTGACAATAATTGTATGGCTGCTTGTAGGAGAAAGTCCGGGATTTGCTCTTGCAAGAGGAATTTCTGTTCTGGTGATCAGTTGTCCCTGTGCTTTGGGACTGGCCACTCCGGTTGCTATCATGGTGGGAAACGGAATGGGAGCAAAAAACGGTATCATGTTTAAAACGGCAGTGTCATTGGAAGAAACCGGAAGAACACAGATCGTGGCATTGGATAAGACGGGCACCATTACTGATGGAGAACCGAAGGTAACAGATGTGATACCTGTAGGGGGTATCAGTGAAAGGGATCTGTTATCTTTTGCTTATGCATTGGAACAAAAAAGCGAACACCCACTTGCGGGAGCTATTATCGCCTATGGAAAAAATAAAGATATTGCAGTAGGGGAAGTGACCGATTTTACAGCATTGCCGGGAAATGGTCTTTCGGCTTTATATGAGGGAAGTACTTTGACCGGTGGTAATTACAAATTTATCAGTGACAGAGCAGAAATACCACAAAATATGAGAGAAATATCAGAAAGATTGGCTGAGGAAGGGAAAACCCCCCTGTTTTTTGCGAAAGACAGGAAACTGCTGGGAATCATTGCAGTTGCTGATATGATCAAAGAAGACAGTCCTCAGGCAGTGAAAGAACTTCAGAATATGGGAATCCGTGTGGTAATGCTTACCGGTGATAACGAACGCACGGCGAAAGCAATCGGAAAGCAAGCCGGTGTGGATGAAGTGATTGCGGGAGTACTGCCGGAAGGAAAAGAAAATGTGATCCGAAACCTGAAGAAAAAAGGAAAAGTAGCTATGGTGGGCGACGGAATCAATGACGCCCCTGCACTTACGAGAGCAGATGTAGGGATTGCCATTGGAGCAGGAACAGATATTGCCATTGATGCGGCCGATGTAGTGCTGATGAAAAGCAGATTGAGTGATGTTCCGGCAGCTATTCGATTGAGCCGGGCAACATTGAAGAATATTCATGAAAATCTATTCTGGGCTTTCTTCTATAATGTAATCGGAATTCCGCTGGCGGCAGGAGTCTGGATTCCGCTTTTGGGATGGAAACTGAATCCCATGTTTGGAGCGGCTGCTATGAGCCTGTCGAGCTTTTGCGTGGTAACCAATGCGCTGAGACTTAACCTGTGTCATATTTATGATGCAAGTAAAGATAAAAAAATAAAGAATAAAAAGAAAGCTGAGGTAAAAGAAATGGAAAAGACAATGAAAATCGAAGGTATGATGTGCGGACACTGTGAGGCAAGAGTAAAAAAATGCCTGGAAGCACTTCCGCAGGTAGATGAGGCTGTAGTAAGCCATGAGGCGGGAACAGCTGTAGTAAAACTGAACACTGAGATTGCCAATGAGGTACTGAAAAAGACTGTGGAGGATCAGGATTATAAAGTACTGGACGTACAGTAAGATAGCAGCCCCTTGAAATCGGGGAGAGGCTGTCGGATATCCTTGTGTTTTGTCTGGTTTCAACATCAAATCATTTGATTTCATTATGAAAACATCAAATGATTTGATGTGAGAAACATTTCTGGCGGATAGTTCATTGAAATAATTACTATATCGATGAAAAAACAAAAGAGGATAAGATAGAAGTTTATGAATTTCTTTGCCTATCTGCTGGATTTCAGAAGAAAAATATCATTATTTCAGCGAGAAGTTTGAATAAGCGAAAGACTATCTGCCAAAAGCAGCTTATTCAGAATGTTTTTTTCATCGATATCTCTAATAATGCATGTTTCTATCTGCTCATTTTAATGCAAATCATCATTTTTACTTATTTTTTTACAGATATATATCTGAAAATCTTACCATATAGACGCAAACTCCATAAGTTAGAAAAATAGAATCTTGATTTTGGAATATCCTATCTGCCGGAAGAGCCTTCTTTGCAAAAGTAGCGGATAAAAAATCTGTTTTATTAAAAAATAGTTGATAAATGCAAATAAATACATTATAATAATAAAAAACATATTTGAGGTGTTTGACAAAGAGCAGATACCTGTCTTCGGCGAGATGCCGTCACTCAGGGAAAATCATCCCGAATTCATCAAGAATCAAATCAACAGGGAAGTTTTCCGCTGAAGTTCTGCATGTCTTTCAAACTTCTGTTTTTTGAAAGTATGGTTGTATCTTTCTGCGGTAAACAACCCGGAAAGGAAGCCTATGGAAGAAAAAGAAAACAGAAAGTATAAAAACAGTGTGTTTGTGGATTTATTCTATGAGGATGAATCTGCGGAGAAAAATGATATTGCACTGTATAATGCACTGCACGATGAACCATTACCGGAAGGAACAAAGGTAGAAAAGATCAGAGTGGAAAATGTTTTATATATGAACTTTCAGAATGATATTTCGTTTGGAGTGGATGGAAAGGTTATGGTGTTCGGAGAACATCAGTCATCTATTAATGAAAATATGCCGCTCAGAAGTCTGATGTATGTGGGCAGAGCCTACGAAAAAATCGTGCCGGTTAGGGAACGGTATAAGAAAAAGATGCGGAAACTTCCACAACCAGAGTTTTATACATTTTATAACGGGAAAGAGACATGGGGAAAAGAGAAAATTCTGCGGTTGTCAGATGCGTATTTATTACAGACCGATGACCCGATGTTAGAATTAACTGTAAAAGTGATCAATATCAATCATAAGGAAAATCATGATATCCTTAAAAAGTGTTCGGTGTTAAGGGAATACAGTGAATTTGTAGAGATAGTAAGAAAACATAAGGAAGCCGGGGAGCAGGAATATTTTAGAAAGGCAATTGATGAATGTATCAAAAGAGGAATCCTGAAAGAATATCTGGAGAGGAAGGGAAGTGAGGTGTTAAATATGCTGATAGCAGAGTATGATTATGATCTGGATATTGAAGTACAAAGAGAAGAGGCTTATGAGGATGGAATCGAAA
>JBJFCH010000049.1:11860-21997 GCA_051888835.1 Oliverpabstia sp.
GGAATCGAAACCGGAACAATTCGTGGGATGAAAGAAAAATTAGTAGAACTGATTCGCAAAAAAGTAAAAAAGGGAAAAAGTATTTTGGAGATAGCGGAAGAACTGGAAGAAACTCCGGAGGAGGTAGAAAAAATCATAATAGAATACGGACTGGATTAGAAAGCTAAAATTATTTTGAGAAATAAAAGAGACTGTATGTGAGAGGATGTTTGCTTGTTTTCACACAGAGTCTCTTTTTTTGTTGAATAAAAAAGTGTTTCCTATTTTTTGTGGGCAAGTGATTTGACGATGGCTGATATATGAGAAAAATCGTCTTTGTTTAATTTTTTAGAATTTTCAATCAGTATATTCATTTCGTTTGGCATATGAACTTCAAAATCGAAGAATTCCTGTGGCGTAATATCAAGATATTCACAGATATAGAAGAAAACAGTCATAGACGGAAGATTGTTTTTGTTTTCGATATTGTTGATATATCCGGGATTCTGCCCCAGGGACAGACTCATATTTCTTGCAGAAACGCCTTTTTGCTGTCGCAACTCAGTTAGACGTTGACTGAATAATTCATCGTACATGGCATATACCTCACTTTTTGATATATTGTACAGTATATTTTTGCATGAAATAATTGATTAAACGGATATACTTGGCATAATGTCAGATGAAAAGAGATATTCAGGTAATAGATATTAGATTTTATGTGACAAGACAAGAAAATTGTTTGAGGAGGGAGGACGATTGCAAAATGAGAGAGATTCATAAAGTGAAGAAGGAGGAAAGAATGAGAAAAAAAGAATATAAAGCCATAATAGCGTTTGCTTTGATGGTAATCCTATTAATGCAATTTAATTCTGCGTATGCAAAGCAAATAGTTGTATATAGTCAAAAAGATTCAAGATGGAGTAATGTTTCGTATGGTAAAGGTCCAGATGGTTCAACAGCAACAATATCTAGTTCAGGATGTGGAATTTTATCATATGTAAATGCTGTTTATTATATGACTGGGAATTTTATACAACCTTCAATATTGGCTAAGTGGTCTGTTGACAATGGTTACAGAATTAATGGAGTTGGAACTTCATTATCATTATATAAAGCATATGCAAATGCCCATGGGAACGAATATGGATTTAAATATGCTGGTTCTGCTTCCAGTATCAGTCAAACAAACACGCATTTGAAAAATGGCGGGGCAGCAATAATTAGCGTTCCAAATCATTTAATGGCATTGGTGGATTATGATAGCTCCAATGTTAAATATTTGATATTAGATTCCTATAAATCATCTAATAGGGGGACATATTCCACGGGATATAGATGGTTGACTTCAGCTGAGTTTACGGGCAATTTGCAAGTTTCAGCTATTGAAATGATTTCCCCAGTCGAAACAGGTAATAACCCCCAGGGCATGATTGATAGCTATAGTGGTGGAGTACAAAAAATTGGTATTGCCGGTTGGGCATTTGATGCGGATCAACCGAATACTGCATTAGAAATTCATGTATATATTGGAACAAAATGTGTCGGGACTTGCATTGCGAATAAAGAATGACCAGATGTTAATAATGTATATGGAGTAGGAAATAATCATGGATTCGATGCTACATTTTCTGTTTCAGAATCTGGTGAGAATTTAGTAAAGATTTATGCAATAAATGTAGGACGTGGAGAAAATACACTTCTTCAAAGTATTAAGATTAACATTTTAAAAGATACAGAAAAACCAACGATTTCAAACGTACAGATTACTGACCATTCAAAAAATGGCTATACCATTACCTGTGATGTGTCTGACAACGTGGGAATCAATAAGGTATTGTTCCCGACATGGAATGATAGTGAAGGAACAGCAAGTGCTAAATGGCTGGAAGGAACCGTATCAGGAGGAAAAGCTACAGTACGTGTAAATGTCAGTGATTGGGACAACAAAGAAGGAATTTATTATACGGATATTTATGCCAGTGACAAATCGGGTAATGAAGCATGTTATTCCAGAATAACCAGATACATTGACAGAACTCCACCCACAATTTCCGAAGTAAAGGTTACTTCCATGGATGTGGACGGTTATACGGTTTCCTGCAAAGTGACAGATAATAAGACTATGAGTCGTGTACAGTTCCCCACATGGACCAGAGAAAATGATCAGGATGATCTTAATCCAGCATGGGAAACGGATCCGAAAGCGAGCGGAACTAAAAATGGGGATTACTATACATACAGGGTCAACATTTCAGATCATAACAAAGAAAAGGGTCCATACGTAACTCATATTTATGCTTATGATATGTCGGGAAATTCAACAAAATGTGAATCTCTTGCTCAGAATGAATAATAAATACAGAAGATAATTGAAAAAAGGTGATACAATAATCGTGGCAATTGATTATGTATCACCTTTTGTTATTCTATTGTAAAATATTAAAAACAAGTACAGGATACCAAAAAGTGAATAATACAACAATATTTACAATGTGTACAACAATCCTCTCAATGGTATTTTCTGGAAAAACAGGTATAATTTAAACATACAGTAAAGCAGATGATACAGTTTTAAAAAACGAAAGAGAGGAAAAGCGAAGATGATTCAGTTAAATGAACAGGGTCTGATGAATGGGAAAAATGAGTGGGAAGAGGCGGGATACAAATTGCCTCAGTATGATCATGAAGCTATGGTGAGAGCAACCAAAGAAAATCCGTACTGGATTCACTTTGGTGCAGGCAATATTTTCCGGGCATTTCAGGCAAATGTAGTAGAAAGTCTGTTAAATGATGGGACACTGGATCGGGGATTGATTGCAGTGGCAGGTCATGAAGCGGTTGAGAAACTGAATCAGCCACATGATAATTTTTCAATTCTGGTAACACTGAAAGCAGATGGAAACATTGAGAAAACAGTTGTGGGGAGTGTGGCAGAATCTCTGACTATGGATGCCGGATATGAGAAAGATTTTGTACGATTGAAAGAAATCTTTACGAAAGATTCTCTTCAGATAGCAAGTTTTACAATTACTGAAAAAGGATACAGTCTTGTGAAAGCGGATGGCACCCGTCTGCCGGAAGTGGAAAAAGATTTTCAAGCGGGACCTGAAAAGCCGGTGAGTTATATGGGAAAGATCACATCTTTTCTTTACACACGTTATCTTGCAGGAGCCAGACCGATTGCCATGGTAAGTATGGATAACTGCTCTCATAATGGAACAAAACTGTATCGTGCAATATCTGCTTTTGCAGAAAGCTGGTGTCAGCGGGGACTAACGGAACCTGGTTTCAAAGAATATATTGAAGATTCGCAGAAGGTATCGTTTCCATGGTCCATGATTGATAAAATAACACCGAGACCGGATCGTATGGTTGAGAAAAATCTGGAAGCAGATCATATTGAAGGTTTGGAACCAATCGTGACAGCCCGAGGGACACATATTGCACCGTATGTGAATGCGGAAGAATGCCAGTATCTGGTAATTGAGGATGCATTTCCAAACGGAAGACCGGAACTGGAAAAAGGTGGTCTTATTTTTACTGCAAGGGAAACTGTGGATAAAGTGGAGACGATGAAAGTTTGTACCTGCCTGAATCCGCTGCATACAACGCTGGCAGTGTTTGGGTGTGTGCTGGGATATGACAGAATATCAAAAGAAATGCAGGATGCCACTTTAAGAAAACTGGTGGAAGGTGTAGGATATAGAGAAGGACTTCCTGTAGTTATTGATCCTGTAGTCCTTAATCCGAAAGAATTTATTGATACCGTTCTGAATGTACGGATTCCGAATCCCTTTATGCCGGATACACCACAGCGAATTGCCACAGATACATCCCAGAAGCTTGCCATTCGTTTTGGGGAGACAATCAAAGCATATGCAGCTTCGGATGAGCTGGATGTGAAAGAATTGAAACTGATTCCGCTGGTGTTTGCGGGATGGCTGCGTTATCTGATGGCAGTGGATGATAATGGAGATGGATTTGAACTCAGTCCGGATCCGATGCTGAGTACCCTATGCCCCATGGTATCCAAATGTAAACTGGGAGCAAAGAATGATGTGGAAACTATACTCAGACCAATTCTGGAGGATAAAAAGATTTTCGGAGTGAATCTTTATGAAGTGGGAATGGCAGATATAGTTTGCGAATATTTCAGAGAAATGACAGCAGGTGTGGGAGCGGTGAGAAAAACTCTGGATAGTGTTGTGCTTTCAGCATAATCTAATGAAATGATTTTTATGCGTGAAAAATATATATGTTTTCTTCTCTGTGTGAGACAATAGGGTGAATAATAAGAGGCGTACTTGAATATGAGGATAAAGGAGAGGTGAACAATGAAGAAATTCAGTTTACAGCCGGAAATCGTTATGATGGACACGGTGAAAGAATTCTGTGAAACATATAAAATCGGAGCAGGTGATCTGCTGTTTGCAAGTAATGGAACATACAGCCGTTATTTTGATGGATTGACCCAGGGAGCACAGGTGGTCAATTATCGAAAATACGGTTCCGGCGAACCTACTGATTTGATGGTGGAAGGCATTTATAAAGACATTGATAAGAATTATAAAAGAGTAATCGCTGTAGGTGGAGGAACAATTCTGGATGTGGCAAAACTGTTTGCACTGAAAGTTACTTCCCCGGTTGTGGAACTCTATGAAGGAAAGATATCTGCGGAAAAGGAAAAGGAACTGATTCTTGTGCCCACAACCTGTGGTACAGGAAGCGAGGTGACTAATATTTCTATTCTTGAACTGACAACTATCCATACGAAAAAAGGACTGGCTCAGGAGGCTCTCTTTGCTGATGAGGCCGTATTGATTCCGGAATTATTGAAAGAACTGCCTTTCCGGTTCTTTGCAACAAGTTCCATTGATGCGTTTATTCATTCTGTGGAATCCTATCTTTCTCCCAAAGCCAGTGCATTTTCAAAAATGTATTCCAGACAGGCGATGAAACTGATTCTGGAAGCATATCAGGTAATTGCAAAAGACGGGGAGGAAGCAAGAAAACCATTGCTTGGGGAGCTTCTGCTTGCCAGTACCTATGCGGGGATCGCTTTCGGCAATGCAGGATGTGCTGCGGTTCATGCCATGAGCTATCCTCTGGGTGCGGCACACCATGTACCACACGGGGAAGCTAATTATGCCATGTTTGCAGGTGTGTTTAAAACTTACATGAGCATAGATCCAAATGGTGCCATCAAAGAGCTGAATGAATATCTGGCAGAGATCCTGTCCTGCAGTACAGAAAGTGTATACGAAGAACTGGAAAAACTGATGAATCATCTGATACCTCTGAAAGCACTGCATGAGTATGGAGTAGCCAAAGAGGATCTGGAAGAATACACAGATATCGTTATGACCCAGCAGGGGCGTCTGATGGCAAACAATTATGTGGAACTGGACCGGGATAGTGTAATGGGTATATATCAGAAATTGTATTAATCCTCAGAAATCAGATCAAGATATTCTTTTACAGCAAAAGCTGTCATAAATCGAAAGCGCGTCTGGTAATCATCCAGATCCAGACCAAAATTCTCCCGGAGAATCCGGAGTCTGTAGTTGATGGTGTTGCGATGGCAGAACATCCGGGCAGCAATTGCCTGGATACTGCCATTTTCCAGTAGATAATGACACAGTGTTTCCGTATATTCCGTGTGATTATCCCTGTCATAAGCAAGCATATTTCCCAGATTAATTTCTACATAATGTGAAAGTATTTCACGGTCATTTACTGCAAACAGAATCTGAAAAAATCCCATTTCTGCAAAAGAATAAATCGTTTTCTGGTGAAACTGCCCCAGTGTGAGCGCCACAAAAGCACTGTTGTAGCTTTCTTCCAGGCTGCCCAGGTGATGAACAGTTTTACCGATTCCCACAGAATAATTCTCTTTTCCAACCATTGTTTCCAGATGTCTGATAAGCTGAGTAAGAAAATCACGAAGGACGGTCATATTCTGTTCGTGTCCAATCAGGAGCAGACTGTTTCTGTAAAATACAAGAAAAAGAGTGAGTGAACACTGTTTCATCAGAGTTTCTATAATCATCTGCAGATGTTTATGTGAAGTGTCCGATTCCAGATAAAAAGAAGGAAGCCGGAGAGCACACACGGTATAGGAAGAATCTTCAGAAAGGTGAAACTGTTCCAGAATATCGATACTTTCTCTGAGACGATGATCCTTCCGGATAATGTGAAGGAGCGCTTCTGTTATGGAGGAATCTGTCTGATTTTCAAGAAATATCCGGTTGTAGTAATCGTGGGTAATATTGTAGATGTGTATTTCCCAGGGCATTAGAAACAGTGGAAAATCATGTTCACAGCACAAAGTACGGATTTCATCTGTGATGTCATCCGGAGCAATGTATTTGCCGGTATTGATAATCAGTCCGCAGGTATTGCGGGCAATCAGTTTTTCTATATATTGAAAAAGCCAGTCCGGACCTTTATAGCAGATGCCGGTTGTGATGATAAGTTCACCACCACACAGAAAATCACTGGTATTGATATCTTCAGATACATATACCCAACTCATGATACGTGAAAGTCCATTCTCCCCGGCTGCCATTGTCAGTTGGTATCGATTTCTGGTGGCGTGATAGATTTCTCCAAGGCTTAGTGACATGAATAGATTCCCCCCTGAACAGTATGATATTTTTTATCTTAACATAGGGATGATTGTGTGTAAATCCACACAACTTATAATTTGCGTAAAGTTAAATTTGAGATATTTGTACTGTCAGCACAAAAACATAAGAAAATAATGTGTCTGCAGTCCATAGAAAAGCTCAAAAAACAGTGGCATAATATTCATAGCACAACAAAGAGGTTGAGGAAAAGCTTCTTTTGTTGTGTTATTTTTTTTGGCAGGGTGCTGGATGTCCAGTGGACATCCGTTTAGCACGGAACGAAGCGGAGAAGTGGGAGCTGCCAGCAGCGAAACAATCCGTAATCACTTTTGACACCCTATATAAAAAACGAGAAATATAAGGAGGATTTAATTATGTTAAGAACAGATTTACCTGAAATTATAACAGAAACTTTACCGGGACCAAAAGCACAGAAAATGATTGAGCGAAGAAACGCAGTGGTACCAGGTGCAATTCGCTGTGGTTATCCTGTAGTCATTGAGCGTGGTGAGGGTGCAATGATTGAGGATGTGGACGGAAATAAATTCCTTGACTGGATCGGCGGTGTCGGTGT
Organism: Oliverpabstia sp.; assembly: GCA_051888835.1. Classification (GTDB taxonomy): domain Bacteria; phylum Bacillota; class Clostridia; order Lachnospirales; family Lachnospiraceae; genus Oliverpabstia. The sequence goes on from JBJFCH010000049.1 coordinate 19,046, forward strand.
ACTGAATATCGGTTATTCACAGCCGGAGATTGTGGAAGTGGTAAAAGCTCAGGCTGAAAAGTATTTCCATGGGATGTTCAATATTGTAACACATGAGGGATATGTGGCTTTGGCAGAAAAACTCTGTCAAATAGCTCCGGTAAGAGGAGAGAAGAAAAAGGCATACTTTACAAACAGTGGTGCCGAGGCAGATGAGAATGCCGTAAAACTTGCAAAAGCATATACAAAACGTCAAAACATCATTGTATTTTCCGGTGCTTTCCATGGAAGAACTTTGCTTACCATGTCTATGACATCAAAGAAAGCATATGCTGTAGGTATGGGACCATTCCCGGATGGTATTTTCCGTGCCCAGTTCCCGTATTATTACAGAAAACCGGAAGGTATGACAGAAGAGGAAGCACTAAAGTATTATCTGGATTCCATTTATGCGGTATTTGAACAGTGCGGACCGGCAGATTCTATTGCGGCAATGGTCGTAGAACCACTGCAGGGTGAAGGGGGATTTATTCCGGCACCTATTGAATGGATTAAGGCAGTTCGTAAGATTTGTGATGATAATGGTATTCTTCTGGTGGCCGATGAGGTACAGAGTGGTTTTTGCAGAACCGGCCGGATGTTTGCAACTATGTACTGGAAAGAAGCCGGTGTGGAGCCGGATATCATTGCCACAGCAAAATCCATTGCAGCAGGTATTCCACTGTCAGCAATCATTGCAAGAGAAGAGATTATGGAAGCACCGGCACCGGGAACCATCGGCGGAACTTTTGGCGGCAATCCCCTGGCATGCGCAGCAGCACTGAAAAATATTGAGATTATGGAGAGAGACGATCTGGCAGGACGTTCCCGTGAAACCGGTAAGAAAGTAATGAATCGCTATAAAGAATGGATGGAAAAATATCCTGTAGTCGGAGATGTAAGAGGTCTTGGCGGTATGGTAGGTATCGAGTTTGTAAAAGATAAGAAGACGAAAGAGCCTGCAACAGAACTGACAGCAGCAATCATCAAGGAATGTGTACAACATGGACTGATGGTGGAAGGAGCAGGTACATATAACAATGTAATCCGTTTTCTGGCACCGTTAGTTATGACAGATGAGCAGCTGGAAGCCGGATTGGATATCTTTGAAAAGGCAATTGAAGCGTGTATGTAATTGCGGACAATCCGATTTTTGATTGTATTTTTGAACCTTTGTGCTATAATAACCGCTGGAGATAGTATTTGATTCCGTTACAAACGGTCACACAAAACTATACTCTGTTTCTGATGCACTGTTTTATTTCATAGTACATACAGATGACAGGCCTGAAGGAAAGCGACAAAGCAGCCGCAGGACCTGGCATTCGGAAAGGGGTATGAAATGACAGTTGAAATGTTAAAATCAAAAATTCACCGGGCTGTGGTCAAACAGGCTGAACTGGATTACGTCGGGAGCATTACAGTGGATGAAGAATTGCTGAATGCAGCCGGTATTTTGGAATATGAAAAAGTCCAGATCGTCGACGTGAACAATGGAAGCAGGTTTGAAACTTACACGATCAGCGGTGAACCGGGCAGCGGTATGATCTGTCTGAACGGTGCGGCAGCAAGATGTGTCAGCGTAGGTGACAGGATTATTATTATGGCATATGGGAATTACCATATGGAGGAAGCAAAAGTACATAAGCCTTCCGTAATTTTTGTGGATGATGAAAATAAGATCAGCCGAATTACAAATTATGAGAAACATGGTTTACTGAAAGACATGAAATGAGAAATTCGACAGTGACATCAGAACGGGGCTATCTTCAAATCCATAAGAAAGAGGAAGAAGCAAAATGCAAGTAACAAAAACAATCAAAGCAACCAGAGACCAGATCCGTGAATGGAAAAAGGCAGGATACTCCATAGGTCTTGTACCGACGATGGGATTTTTGCATGAGGGTCATGCAAGTCTGATCAAAAAGTGCAGAGAGGAAAATGATAAAGTTGTAGTGTCTGTCTTTGTCAATCCCACACAGTTCGGACCAAATGAAGATCTGGAGGATTATCCGAGAGATTTTGAGAGAGACTGTGCCCTGTGTGAGAGTATCGGTGCAGATCTGATTTTCCATCCGGAGCCGGAAGAAATGTATCAGGATGCCTGTGCGTATGTAAGCATCAATACCTTATCGGATACATTGTGCGGGAAGACAAGACCCATACATTTTAAGGGGGTTTGTACCGTAGTATCCAAGTTGTTCAATATTGTGACACCGGACAATGCATATTTCGGACAAAAAGATGCCCAGCAGCTTGCCATTATCCGTAAAATGGTAAAAGATTTGAACTTTGATATCCGCATTGTGGGATGCCCGATTATTCGTGAGGAGGACGGTCTGGCAAAATCATCCAGAAACACGTATCTGAATTCGGAAGAAAGAAAAGCAGCACTCTGTCTGTCCCGTGCAGTAAGAAAAGGACAGGAGATTATCAGCGATGGATGTACCAGTGAGAGTGTACTGAAAGAAATGCGGGTAATTGTAGAAAGAGAACCGTTGGCACGAATTGACTATATTTCTGTAGTGGATGCCCTGACGATGCAGCCTGTGGATCAGGTGGACAGGGATGTTCTTGTTGCTATGGCAGTATATATTGGTAAGACAAGACTGATTGATAATTTCAGTTACGAGGTGCAGAAATGAAGAAAATAGGAAAAGTAGCTTCATTGCTGACCCGATATATCAGTATCATTATTTTGATTTTTTCAGCTCTGGCATTCTGGAAACCGGAAGGTTTTGGCTGGGCGACCAACTATACCTCAGTTTTTCTTGGGGTAGCTATGTTCGGTATGGGACTTACCATACAGGCAGAAGATTTTAAAATTGTATTTTCAAGACCAAAAGAGATTCTTGCGGGCTGTCTGGCACAATATACGGTGATGCCGCTGGGGGCATGGTTATTGTCGGTGCTTTTGGGACTGGAGCCGGATCT
>JBJFCH010000050.1:0-3795 GCA_051888835.1 Oliverpabstia sp.
AGATACCGAATACAGGAAAGTGCTGCTTTTGCCCCTTCTCCCACTGCTACGGATACTTGCAGTACTCCGCCGATACAGTCACCGGCGGCAAATACACCGGGAAGTCCTGTGTCCATCTGCTCATTGACAACAATTCTTTCATCTTCCAGCCGGATGCCCAATTTCCTTGCCAGATCACTTCCTTTGGCAGTTCCCAACGCAACAAACAGGCAGGAGGTCTTAAGTGAAGTGCCATCCTGAAAACGAATAGATTCCAGATACTGGTCTCCTGTAAGTTCCGCCAAAGGTGTGGTGATAATATTTACCTGGGGAGGAAAGTCCGCTGCCGGTTCCATGCCGTTGGTTAAAAGGGTGATTGGCCCGGTAATGTTGATCAGTTCCTGAATTTCATGAAGTGCATATTCCCCATTTCCAAGGACAGCGACTTCTCTTCCACGATAGAGAAATGCATCACAGATTGCACAGTAGCTGACCCCATATCCTTCAAATTGATCCAGACTCTTAATCTTCATTCTTTTTCTCGAGGCACCTGTGGTGAGAATGATTGCTTTGGCAGAGATTTCTGTATTTACGGTGGAAACCGTGTAATCACCATCCCATTTGATACCGACAACTTCATCCTGAAGAATCGTACCGCCCAGTTCTCGTACCTGCTTCTTGCCGATCTCCACCAGCTCATGACCGGACATGGGGCGTTCCAGCCCAAAATAATTCTGAATGCTCTCAGCTTTTTCAAGCGCACCATTATCTTTTCCTATTACAGTTACAGAAAAACCAGCCCGTAAAATATATAAAGCGGCAGACAGTCCGGCAGGGCCACTGCCAATAATTACTACATCGTTCATAACAAACCTCCAATCAAAAAGTATATATTAATAATAGTATAGGAAGAATATCAGAAAAATGCAAAACAATCTTACACAAACTTGCAACTTTATCCGATCCGTAATATGATGAGACAAGGGACAAAAGGAAAAATTTCGGAAGTGCGAAGCACGGAGAAATTCGTAGTCTCATCGCATATGTGGGATGAGAAATAAAAAGAAAACAAGGGACAAAAGGAATTTAGCTATGGTGACAGAAAAAATATATTATCAGGATTCGGAAGTAAAATCCTGTCAGGCGAAGGTGCTGGAATGTAGAAAAGGTAAAAAAGGGTATGAGATTCTTCTTGATCGTACAGTGTTTTATCCGGAAGGCGGCGGACAGCCGTATGATCTGGGAACGCTGGAGCAGGTTCAGGTTGTGGAAGTACATGAACAGGGAGAAGAAATCTGGCATTATACAAAAGAACCGTTGGAAGAGGGATGTCTGGTGACAGCGCAGATTGACTGGGCGAGAAGACTGGATCTGATGCAGCAGCATTCCGGAGAACATATCGTGAGTGGTATCATCCATGAAAGATATGGATATAACAATATAGGATTTCATATGGGACCGGAGACCATCACTATAGATTTTGACGGAGAAATTCCCGAGGAAGCACTGAAAGAAATAGAGCTTGCTGCCAATCAGTATGTATGGGAGAATCATCCTCTGAAAGTCAGCTGGCCATCACCGGAAGAACTTAAGGTGTTGCCTTATCGCAGTAAAAAAGAACTGACAGGTGCTGTACGCATCGTTACCTGGCCGGGTGCAGATATTTGCGCCTGCTGTGGTGTACATGTGAAATCTTCCGGACAGATTGGTCAAATCATGTTGATTTCTTCCCAGCGTGCAAAAGGCGGAGTGAGAATCGAGATGATGTGCGGAGGAAGAACACTGACATATGCGAATCAGCTAAAAGAACAGAATAAAAAAATATCCAATCTCCTTTCGGCAAAGTGGAATGAAACCGCCCGGGCGGCAGAAAAGCTGAATGAAGAATACCAGCAGATGAAGTTCCGAATGGTTGGAATGGAGCTTGAGAAAATATCGCAAATGGCAGAAGCGAGAGCAGGTCTTGGCGATCAGTTGATTTTCGATCATCAGTTATCAGCAGACAGTGTGAGAAAACTTGCAGCAGATGTGATGGAAACCTGTGGTGGAATGTGTGCGGTATTCAGTGGGGATGATAAACAGGGATATCGTTATGTGATAGGTGAAAAAAATGGTGACCTGCGGGAGATGGTCAAAGCAATGAATCAGGAACTGCATGGAAGAGGCGGCGGAAAACCGTTCTTTGTACAGGGGTCTGTTCAGGCTTTACGTTCGGATATAGAGAGATTTTTCCGGGAAAACAGGAATGGATGAAAAATACATACAGTTTAAAAACACTCTTCGGGCGGATGTGAAGCTAAGAATCAGCCTGGAAGAATATCTTAATGCAAAAGAGACAGAGAAAAAACCTCACGGAATCCAGGAATATCGGGAATATCTTTCGAAACGAAGACGGTCAGCATGGGAAATACTGGTACGGGAAGAAAATCTGGATGGTTTTCGTGTTTTTGCAGAAGAAGGATGGCTTACCGGCGAAAATGCAGAAGAATGTCTGAAGATGGCGTCCCAAATGGGGAAAAAAGAAAGTCAGCTGTGGCTGCTTTCTTATATAAAAAATGGTGTAGCCAATGATGCAGATGAGATTCCGGATAAGGGAAAAGAAGAGCATATAAAAGAGATTTTTGACCTTCTCACTGCAAAACTACAGGCAGAGATTCCGGCGTTTGCTTCCGCTTTTCCCGGTCTTATTTACAGGAAAGCCAAAAAAACGGATTTGAGAAAAATAGTATGGGGAACGGATGGAAAATATTTGTATTATTCACCGGAGGAAATGATAGAGGAATTCCTTCAAGGAACGGATCGATTGGTAAGGCGATACCTTCATACAGCTTTTCATTGCCTTTATCTTCATGTGATTCCACAGGAAAAATCGGACTTGAAAGAACCTATTTCTGATCAGATCTGGGATCTTGCCTGTGATGTGGCAGCAGAATGGGCTCTGGATGAAAGTCGGTGGTATCCTTTAGAAGCGGACAGGAGAAAACAGCGGGATTTATGGTATCGGATGATCCTGAATGAAGAAAAAGGAAGAGACACACTTTCCTGCTATCGCTGGTTGAAAAAACAGAAGAAAACAGATATTCTCTGTCAGATGAAAGAGGAGTATGCAGTTGATTGTCATGAATACTGGTATCAGGATGATAAAGAGAAAAAATCACTTGAAAAACAGGAAGCTCTGGTAAAAACATGGGGAACTGCCCGCCAGGGTCTGTCTATGCAGCTTCACGGAGCAGGTCAGCGAGCAGGAAGACAGGGCGGAGCGGGATTGGAAGAGTACCGGTCTGCACATCGAAAAACATATGACTATCGCAAGTTTTTAAAGCAGTTTGCCGTATGCCGGGAGGAAATGCAGCTGGATATGGAAAGTATTGATTATATTCCCTATCTCTACGGACTGAAGAAATATGGAAATGTACTTCTGGTAGAGCCGCTGGAAACGACGGAAGTGAACCGTCTGGAAGAATTCGTGATTGCCATTGATACTTCTGGCTCCTGTTCAGGGGAGATTGTGTGCCGGTTTTTGGATGAAACTTATCGAATCCTGAGCAGCCGGGAGAATTTTTTCAGGAAAATGAATGTTCATATCATTCAATGTGATTCTATGATACAGGATCATAAAAAAATCACCTGTGAAGAAGATTGGAAATCTTATCTGAAAAATGTAAAGATACAGGGGTTGGGAGGAACCGATTTTACCCCGGTTTTTCGTCTGGTGGATAAAATGCTGGAACAGAAAGAAATTCGGAATTTGAAGGGATTACTGTACTTTACAGACGGGGATGGAATTTTTCCTCATGATAAACCGGCGTACGAGAC
>JBJFCH010000051.1:0-21680 GCA_051888835.1 Oliverpabstia sp.
TGTACCTTTTCGCTCTATTACCGTATCAAAATCAAACATTTCTTCTGTCTCCCCTTGTTTTTTGCAATATTCAAATGATCTTTTATAAAAGAGCCCACTCCAGATCCTCTATCAGATCTTCCGTATTTTCTATGCCAACCGATAAACGCAGAAAACAATCCGTAATTCCAAGCTTTTCTCTGATTTCCACAGGGACATCCCCATGGGTCTGCAGCATCGGATAAGTCAGCAGCGATTCTACCCCACCAAGACTTTCCGCATAGGTAATAAGCCGTATTCTCTCCAGTGCTTTTCGTGCAGTCTCCGGTGTATCTGTGCAAAAAGAGATCATACTTCCGAATCCTCTCGACTGTTTTCGATTAACCTCATATCCCGGATGGTCCGGAAGTCCCACATAATACACTTTTTTAATTTTTTTATGTTCCTGCAGCCAGTTTGCTATACTTATGGCGTTGGACTGTTGTTTTTCCATCCGAACGGACAATGTTTTGATTCCCCTCAGTAGCAAAAAGCTGTCAAAAGGAGACAGACTGCTGCCGATTGTTTTATATAGATAACGTATCTTTACAGCCAGTTCTTCTCTTGATGTACATAAAAATCCTGCCAGAGTATCATTGTGCCCACCCAGAAATTTCGTCCCGCTGTGGATAACAAGATCGGCTCCAACAGCGATTGGATTTTGGAAATAAGGGGAAAGAAAGGTATTGTCCACAATCAACAAAAGCCCATATTTTTCTGCCAGTTCTTTCATTTTGAAAAGATCCGTAATCTTCATGGTCGGATTGCTGGGTGTCTCAATATATAAGGCCTTTGTATTATATCTAACTGCTGTTTCTGTCATTTCGACATCAGAGGTATCAATATACGAAAACTCAATGCCCCTTTTTTCTCCGACTTTTTCAAACATACGCACAGAGCCGCCATACAAATCATCCGTACAGAGAATATGATCTCCCGCTCCAAACAATTCCAGACATAAGGTAATAGCCGCCATTCCGGACGAACAGGCAACCGTATCCAATGCCCCCTCCAGAGAAGAAATCACATCCTCCAGTTCTTTTCTCGTGGGATTACTCTCTCTGGAATAATCAAATCCGGTTGAGTAACCGATACCCGGATGGGAAAACGTTGCAGTCTGATAGATCGGCACACTGAGTGCTCCAAATGGATGCTTATGATTCTCCTGTCCCTTTCCATGAATGCACCGAGTTTCTATTTTATAATCCATATTCCGATAATTCCTTTCCTTTATCTTTTTCTTAAAAACAGATTTGATTTCAAATCAGGAGTCTCTGTTTCTGATATCCGTACTCTATAGATCCGAGAAAATACGATACAGATATTTCATATTTTCTTCACTGTTCTTATACTCATTCCCATGATTGGTACCGGTAAACACTCTATGTCCCTGTCGATATGCCAGAAGTGTCGTAAATGTTACCGGGTGCCACGCTTCTCTTCCCAGAGGTATCGTAGAAAACAAAACCTGATTTTCTTTATCCAGTTCATACAGAGAATCAGCGTAGTTGGTATGTACATAAAATAATTCTCCGTCATATATCAGAAGATTTAATTTATTTCCTTTTGACATTTCCACTATAATGGAGTCCAGAAGCCGGAATCGTTCTTCTTCTTTCAGCCGGCGCTGCAGCTGTTTTTCTCTCCTGTTGATTTCATCCACAAGATAAAGCAGGATTCTCTCACTGTCCGTATCTCCCTGCTGCAATTTCACATAACAGTTCAAGGGTTGATAATCGAAAATAGTTCCATTGTGCACCAATGTCCATGCTCTTCCCTGCCGGTCTTTCATCGTATAGGGATGACAGTTACGATACTCTACATTTCCAATGGTCGCATACCGGATATGTGCAACAGCATTTTTTGCTATAACAGGTACTGTAAGACGCTCTTTCAGATAATTACTTTTACTGGCCTGAATAGGTTCCTTCTCTATCTGCGTCTGATTCTGTTCCATACAAGCCAATCCCCAGCCGTGAGGGTGCGCATTGCTGTGAGAAAAAAACTCTTTCAGATATTCATTGATTTGTTCATCTTCTTCCGCATTGATTCCAAACAGTTCACACATATGATGTCTCCTTCCCGGTCAAATTAATCTGTCTAAACTACACTTCTCACTTACAATCCCATTTCTATCGCGTACTTTTCTGCCAGCCTGATTCCTTTCTTTACATAATCATCCTGAAATTCTGCTTTGATCTGTGCTGCATATCGTTTCCTCGTGCAAAATATTTTTTGCTCCTGCAGTTGTATGATTTCTGTCAATTCCGTTTTCCCTATGCTCTCATAAAACCGATCCATGGAAGACAGCACATGAAGTGCAGCATATTTGACAGGCAGAGAGGAGTTCCATCCTGTTTCAATCCGGATATTCTGCTCATCATATTTTGCCGCATTTTTTTCATTTTTAATTGCCATGGTCTGTTCAAATGGTAAAAATTCCCTGTCTTCCGTGGACATAAGATATAGAATCAAAAGATGTACAAACTGAAGATCCTCTTTTCGGATACCCACTGGTTCCAGAGGATTCAGGTCAAACATCCGAAGCTCTATATGATTCACACCTGACGCCTTCAGACGCTCCAATGTATTTTCTCCCTGTGGTTTCAGCCTTACAGGATAGTAAAGCTCTGCTGCCTCTTTCAGCTGCCCCTGTTTCACATACGCTTCAATACTTTCCACATAACTACGCAGTGAATCATACCGTAAAATGGGAACAAAATCATTCCAATAACCTATTTTGCTGCATCTTGCCGATGCCAGATCTTTTCTGACTGTTTTTCCCAGATCTTCATCATAGAAAAAAGAACCATCCATCATCGGACTGGCTGCAGTCAAATAGACAATCAGCCAACTGTATCCGGTAACTTTTTTTGCCAGTTCCAGATAGATACTGTCTTTATATTCACGGAAAGAAGAGAAATTACTTTGTCTGTATCCTTCCTCAAGAATTTTCTCAGAAAAGGAAAAATTAAAATGAATACCCGAAAACAGCATTTTCTTTTTTCCATATTTTCCAGCCAGATATTCCCTGTATAATTCTTTTCCCCGAAGTTCTCCCTGATAACTGGCAATCGGAATATCCTTTTCCCCTAACACATACGGCGGATTAGAAAACGGCCACAGAAATTCTTTTCCTGATTTCAGATGTAATAATGTATTCACCGCTTTTTTCTGAAGTCCGGCAAGCTGTTGCCACACCTCTTCCACACTATCCGTCACATCTGTGATCAGTTCCGTCTGATTCTCACAAAAATCACGTTCCATATTAGGATTATTCATAAAAGGATGCTTCGTATGCGCCAGATATCCCTCCGGCGTTACTCTCAGACTTTCCTTTTCCAGTCCAAAATACCCTTCCATCATATGCTCTTTTATCTTTGGATTTTTAAACTCTAAACTCATATCTTTATCATTCCTTCCGGATAATCCTTTGCAAATGCTTTTATACTACTTTTCCTATCTGTTTAATATGTATTATATTGACAATAACACTTTCCGTCAAGAACTTTCTATATTTTTTAGTTCCGTATACCCAATAAAGTAAATTGGCTGATAATAATATATACCGCATATATTATTATCAGCCTCTCAAATTTTATTTAATACGAACTAAAAAATATTTTATCCCAACCATTTCATCAGCAGTTCTGCCAGATTATGTTCCGCAAATACAGCAACTACTACCAGAGAAACAGTTGACATAATTTTTATAAAGATATCGAGACAAGGACCCACCGTATCTTTCAGCGGATCGCCAACGGTATCACCGATTACCGCAGCATCATGGGCAGGACTTCCTTTACCGGAACCCGGAATTTTTCCGGATTCAATGTATTTCTTTCCATTGTCCCACGCTCCTCCTGCATTTCCTGCAAAGATGGCAATCATGATGGAGCAAATGGTGGAACCGATCAGAATTCCCCCCACAAACTCCGGTCCGAAAATAAATCCACAAGCTACAGGCACGACAATAGCCAGCATGGATGGAATTTTCATCTCGCCAATAGCTCCTTTGGAAGAAATTTCGATACATGTCTTATAATCAGGTTTCGCAGTTCCTTCCAATATACCCGGAATCTCCCGGAACTGTCTTCTCACCTCATCTACCATTTTTCGTGCTGCTTTTGCAACAGCCTCGATTAACATTCCAGAAAACAGGAAGGGCAATGCACCACCTACGATTGCTCCCGTCAGAGTCATTGGCTCCATAAGATTTAATATAAGCTCTGTATCAAAATCATTATATGAATATAGATAAGATATCATCAGAGCAAGTGCTGCCAATGCTCCTGAACCAATAGCAAATCCTTTACCGATGGCTGCCGTTGTATTTCCCACCGAATCCAGTGTATCTGTAATCTTACGCACTTTGGGATCCAGCTGAGACATCTCCGCAATACCACCGGCATTATCGGATATCGGACCATAAGTATCAACGGAAACTGTAGCCGTCACAAAGGACAACATCCCCATAGCGGCCATAGATACTCCATACATTCCGGCTGCCTGATATGAAATGATAATCCCGGCACCCAGAACCAGACAGGGCGCCATACAGGATTTCATGCCCAGTGCCATGCCCTGCGTGATCGTCAACGCAGCTCCTTCCAGTGAAGTATGTGCCAGATTTCGGGTAGGTTTATAATCGGCAGAGGTATATATTTCTGCCAACATTCCAATCACAACTCCCGCAACAACTCCAACTGCAGCCGCAAGCCATGCGGAACCCCATCCGCACCGGAAACCAAGAATCTTGCTGAGAGATCCACTGTCATATCCCCGGAACATAAAGTAAGAAACCACAGCTCCAAGAATAATCGTCATTCCTGCAGAAAAATAAGTAGAACCATCCAGATCCTTATGTGGATCATCTGACATGTGCTTTTTAAACAGAAGACCGGCAATTCCCAGACAGGCTGCAATCAGCCCGATGGATACAAATACCAGAGGAAACAAAATCAACGTCTGCAAAAGTTCACCACTCATTCCGGTTCCTTCTGCCAGTGACTTAGAAAACATATGATAAGCCAGTATAATTCCGGATGACACTGCGCCTACAAAGCTTTCCAGCAAATCCGAACCAAGACCGGCAACATCCCCTACATTGTCTCCTACATTATCTGCAATCGTTGCAGGATTTCTCGGGTCATCTTCCGGAATATGTGCTTCCGTTTTTCCCACAAGATCCGCGCCCATATCGGCCGCTTTCGTATAAATACCGCCGCCTACACGATTGAACATGGCAACCATGGAACAGCCCAGTGCATATCCGGAAAGTGTCATGGTAAACGGGCAGAAGCTCAGACCCAACATATTGGTGTAAGACGCTTCCGTAATATAAATCTGCCCCATCCCTATTCCAAATACCATATAAACAATGAAGATTCCCAGAAGAGCGAAACCTCCTACACAAAGTCCCATAACCGAGCCACCGCGAAATGCGACTTTGACAGTCTCACCAATATTTTCCGTCTCTCTTGCCCTGTTTGCCACACGGACATTTGAATAAGTAGCTATTTTCATCCCTACAAAACCGGCACAGCCGGACATAACAGAACCAATGATCAGGGCTACTGCTGCATGCCAGGTAGTAACTATGGTCAATATCACGACCACCACAGCCACCACCGTGTACAAAATTCTGTACTCATAATTGATAAATGCATTCGCCCCAATCCGAATAGCTCCCGCAATTTCCTGCATTTTTTCCGTTCCTTCCGGCATCTTTTTTACTGTCATATAATTAAAAGCAGCAAAACTTAATGCCAGTACCGCAGCAATCACAACAACATAAATCATATAGTTTCACCTCCGCTCAATAGTTTTCTGATAATATGTCGTCAATGCCCCATTTGGCTCAATTATATTACTTTTTTTCAGTTTATTCAATCGAATTTTGTTGATTTTTCACCAAAATATTCGTATACTGTTTGTGTAATTCTACATTTTCAAGGAGATTTTCATGTCAAACATTATAGAAATTACCGATTTTATGGCACCCGAATTGGATGTTTATGCTCGTCTTACGGAAAATCAGCTGATCAATCGCCACGAACCTGAAAAAGGTCTTTTCATAGCTGAGAGTCCCAAAGTAATCGAACGTGCCCTTGATGCAGGATATAAACCCGTTTCTCTGTTGCTGGAACGCAAACATATTGACGGTCAGGCAAAAGATATCATTGCCCGCTGCCAAGAAATTCCCATCTATACCGCTGATTTTGAAGTATTAACACAGCTCACCGGATTTCAGCTCACCCGGGGCGCTTTGTGTGCCATGCGGCGTCCTTTGCTTCCATCCGTTGAAAAAGTATGCGCCGGCTCTCGCCGGATCGCCATACTGGAAAATGTTATGAACCCTACCAATGTGGGTGCGATTTTCCGCTCTGCTGCCGCTTTGAATATGGATGCCGTACTTCTCACTCCCGCATGCAGCAACCCACTTTATCGTCGTTCCATCAGAGTCAGCATGGGTACCGTTTTCCAGATTCCATGGACCTATCTGGGCAGTCAGACTGATGACTGGCCCCATTCAGGTATCCGGAAGCTTCGGAACATGGGATTTAAAACAGCTGCCATGGCACTGTGTGATGATTCTGTCAGCATCGATGATCCACGCCTTAGGAAAGAAGAAAAACTGGCTGTCATACTGGGCACGGAGGGAGACGGACTGTCCTATACCACAATTGCAGACTGTGACTATACCGTGCGTATCCCCATGTCAAACGGCGTAGATTCTCTGAATGTAGCAGCCGCCAGTGCCGTTGCTTTCTGGCAGCTGGGAAAACGATAATTTTTTTCAAATTATAGATAAATTTAACTTGATTTTTTTCAAAAAAAGGTGTAAAAAAGAAGAGACTTCAATAACAGACATGCCTTGAAGGGGACACAAAACAGGAAGTAGCTTGATTACAGAGAGCCGCCAGATGGTGAAAAGCGGCAGAGAGTCTTTTTGTACCATCACCCCGGAGCATCCTTTTGAACGCAGAAATGTCAGTAGACAAGGACGTAATCTTCACGTTACAGAAGAAATCGTTAATCTGACGATGTAAAGTGGCTGTGTATTTTATGCAGCAAGCAAAGTGGTACCACGGAAAATTCCGCCTTTGCAGTCCATATGGATTGCAAAGGCGTTTTTATATATATTTAATAACTGTTTAGGATGGAATCCCAAACAATCACACAACTTATAAAAGAGAGGAAGAGAGAGAATGAGTGGAATTTTAATGATGATAATCGCCCTCGTTGTACTTGGAGGAGCTTACCTTCTGTATGGGCGTTATCTGCAAAACAAGTGGGGAATTGACCCCAATGCCAAAACTCCTGCTTATGAATTGGAAGATGGAGTTGATTATGTACCGGCTGATACTAACGTAGTATTTGGCCATCAGTTTGCATCAATTGCGGGAGCCGGTCCTATCAACGGACCTATCCAGGCTGCAATGTTTGGATGGCTTCCAGTTATGCTATGGATTCTGATCGGCGGTGTATTTTTTGGCGCTGTCCAGGATTTTGCATCTATGTATGCATCCGTAAAAAATAAAGGACGTACCATCGGATATATCATCGAAGAGTACATAGGTAAAATTGGGAAAAAACTGTTCCTGTTATTCTGCTGGCTGTTCTGTATTCTGGTTATCGCAGCATTTGCAGACGTTGTAGCCGGAACCTTTAACGGTTTTGCTACAGATGATGCCGGTGTAGTCAGCACAATCGCAGCAAACGGTTCCGTTGCTACTACTTCCATGCTGTTTATTCTGGAAGCTGTTGCTTTGGGCATGATCCTGAAATATGGTAAACTGAATAAATGGGTTAACACTGCAATCGCCATCGTTATGCTGGTTGCCGGTGTTGCCATTGGTCTGAACTGCCCTATGTTCCTTTCCCGTGAAACCTGGCACATCATCATCTTTGCTTACATACTGGTTGCCTGTGTAGTTCCGGTATGGGCTCTGCTTCAGCCACGTGATTATCTGAACAGCTACCTGCTGATTTTCATGATTGTCAGTGCTGTTATTGGTGTATTTGTAGCAAATCCTTCCTGTAACCTGAACGCATTTAACGGTTTCAATGTAAACGGACAGTACCTGTTCCCGATCCTTTTTGTAACCATCGCCTGCGGAGCTGTTTCCGGGTTCCATTCACTGGTATCCTCCGGTACCGCTTCGAAACAGGTAAAAAATGAAAAGAGTATGCTTCCGGTATCCTTCGGTGCCATGTTAATGGAAAGTATGCTTGCGATCATCGCGCTGATTGCGGTTGCTTCTTTCGCTGACGGTGAAGCAGCTGCACAGGGACTGACAACTCAGCCTCAGATTTTTGCAGGTGCAATTGCCAACTTCCTTACCGTACTTGGATTGCCTCATACCCTGGTATTTACTCTGATTAACCTGGCTGTTTCTGCATTTGCGCTGACTTCTCTTGATTCTGTAGCACGTGTAGGCCGACTTTCCTTCCAGGAATTCTTCCTTGATGATTCCGTGGATGAAAATAATATGAGTCCATTCTTAAAAGTAATGACGAACAAATACTTTGCTACTGTTATTACTCTTGTACTTGCTTATCTGCTGGCTAAAGTAGGATATGCAGAAATCTGGCCGCTGTTCGGTTCTGCCAACCAGCTGCTGTCTGTACTGGCTCTGGTTGCCTGTGCAGTATTCCTGAAAAAGACAAAACGTCAGGGATTTATGTTGTGGATTCCTATGGGATTCATGATGGCAGTTACCTTTACTGCATTGTCCATGACGATTGTTAAGCTTTCCAAAGCATTTATGACAACAGGACTGAGTCTTGGAAACACTCTGCAGCTGATCTTCGCTGTACTGCTTCTGATTCTTGGTGTTATCGTTGCCATTCAGGGTATTAAAAAACTGTTTGAAAAAACAACCGATACCAATATGAAAACTGTTGCTTAACCAAATAGTAACAAACCCGACATAAGCCAAGAGCCGTTCAAACTGCTAATTATCACAGTTCAAACGGCTCTTTTTTTATTTCATCGAGATAAATCACTCTAAATTTGCATGATTCAAAACCATGTCCTGATTTGAAATATCGTACTTTTTCATCAGATGCAGCACCAGAATATCCAGCAGAATTCCAACACTCTGTTCAAACAGACTTCCCATTGGCTGAATCGACGCTTCTGTAGCCTGATTTTTCGAAGATGCATGAATCAGAATTTTTCGATCACAGATGGATGCCAGCGATGATTGTTCATTTGCAGTAATCAGAAGAACTCCGGCTCCAATCTCTTTTGCCTTTCTCGCATGTGCCACCATTGCCGGTGTCTCTCCGGAAGCACTGCAGATCAGCAGATTATCTTTTGCCGTGATAGCCGGTACTGTAGGTTCTCCCACAACAGCCGCCGGAAATCCCATTTGAATCAGACGCATGGCAAATCCTTTGATCTGCAGTCCGCTTCTACCTGCCCCATCACAGAAAATTCGTTTCTGCGGACTGATCATATCTGTCATGGCAGCCAGCTCTCCCTCTTGTACCTCTGTCAAGCTCGCGTACAATTCATTCATGACAACTTCTGTAAATGTCTTTTCCTTCATCTTATGCAGCCTTCTTTCCGAATTTCTTTAAAAATCCCAAAGAACCTCCATTTCTGAGATAATCAATGTAAACTGCGATCAGAATTACGATTCCCTGTACGATATACTGCCATGAGGAATCAATACCCAGAAGGTTCATACCATTATTCAATACACCGATGATCAATACACCAATCACGGTACCTGAGATTCTTCCTTTTCCACCACTCATAGATGTTCCGCCAAGTACAACTGCCGCAATGGCATCCATCTCAGCACTCTGTCCCATGGAAATAGTAGCTGAAAATGTTCTTCCGCAGGTCAGGATTCCGGCTATGGCTGCAAGCAGACCGGAAAATGCAAACACAAGAAATGTCACCTTTTTTGTATTGATTCCTGAATATTCCGCTGCCGTCTTGTTGCCGCCGACTGCGTAAATATGCTTACCTAACTGAGTGCGGTTCAAAATAAAGGAGCAAATAGCAATGATTGCAATAATCATGAACAACTGTACCGGTACACCGAAAATTTTACCGGTTCCCAAGAAGGTATATGAAGGCTGTAAAACAGAAATTGTCTGATTATTGGTGTAAACGCGGGCAATACCTCTGCCGATATTCATCGTTGCAAGTGTTGTGATGAAAGCCGGAATCGTTGTTCTGGATACGATCAGACCATTGATGCAGGCAATCAGAATACCGCACACAATACCAATCAAAATTGCTACAGGTACCGGAAGTCCATTCCAAGTAGCCATACCGGCACTGATACAGCCGGCTACCGCTATAACCGATCCTACAGAGAGATCGATTCCTCCCAACAGGATAACAAATGTCATACCACAGGCAAGATACAGGTTAATCGTAATCTGTTTTACGATATTAAAAAAGTTGGTTGTTGTTGCAAACTTATCGGTCATAATTGACAGCCCGATGCAGAGAATCAGTAAACCTGCCAGAATTCCGATATTATTTTTTATCATTTGAATGACTGCATTATTCTTTTTCATAACTACCTCCCTAAATATCTCTGGTCGCCAGGCTCATGATACTTTCCTGTGTGAATTCCTCACGATTCAGGATTCCGGTTGAATATCCCTGGTTCATTACGACAATCCTGTCGCACATATTAATTAATTCCGGCATTTCTGATGAAATAAAGATGATGGAAAATCCCTGTTCCGTCAGTTTATCAATCAGATGATAAATATCCGACTTTGTCTTTACATCAATTCCTCTCGTAGGCTCATCAAGAATCAGGATACTGCTGGTAGACAACAACCAGCGGCTGATAATGACTTTCTGCTGATTACCGCCGGAGAGTCCTCCGATTGGCTGCTCTATATCCGCATATTTTGTCTGCATAACATCATCCACATATTTTGATGTAAGCTCTATTTCCTTTTTGGTGTCATATCTGCCGTGCTTCATAAACTGTTCAAGCACTTCGATCGTTGCGTTGTATCGGATTCCCTGTACCGGAAAAATCCCCTGTTCTTTGCGGCTTTCCGGAACCAGACCAATGCCCAGTTTCATCGCATCCTTTACACTGTTGATTTCTGTTTCTTTTCCTTTAAAGAAAATCTTTCCTGCATCTTTTTGATTCAGTCCGAAAATGGTAGTCATGGTTTCTGTCCGTCCGGAACCCACCAGACCGGAAAAGCCAAGGACTTCTCCTTTATGCAGCTCAAAGCTTACCTTTTTTACCATGGAACCGGAAGCCAGATTCTCCACTTTCAACACAATCTCATCGGTCCGATGATCATGTTTTTCATAGAGATCCCCCAGGGCACGCCCTACCATCAGAGCTACCAGTTTGTCATGGTCGGTTTCTTTGGTGACTACGGTATCAATGTACTCTCCATCTCTCATAATCGTTACTCGATCCGTGATTTCATCCAGCTCTGACATTCGATGACTAATGTAAATAATGCCCACACCCTGACTTTTCAGTCTGCGGATGGTCTTAAATAAAACCTCAACCTCGTTATCTGTCAGGGATGAGGTTGGCTCATCCATGACTATAACTTTACTTCCGAAGGATACTGCTCTGGTTATCTCAATCATTTGCTGCTGAGCGATATTCAGGTCACCGACCAACTGTGTCGGCTCCAGATTCAGACCCATTTCCTCCAAAAATTGTTTTGTTTCCGCATTCATTTTTTTGATATCTACGGTTCCTGATTTTGTTCTTGGCTCCTGCCCAAGGAAAATATTTTCTGCGATTGTCATATAAGGGATTAACATCAGTTCCTGATGGATCACACGGATACCATATTTTTTTGCACTTTCCACATTTGTAATATCCGCTTTTTCACCTTCCACGTAGATGTCTCCGCTGTCTCTTGTATATGCCCCGCCCAAAATCTTGATCAATGTAGATTTTCCTGCACCGTTTTCACCTAAAAGTGCATGAACTTCACCTGCCTGCACTTCCAGTCTGACATTTTTCAGGACTTTTACATCGCCAAAGGACTTGCATATATTTTCCATACGAAGTAAAATCTGTTCCATATTTATCTCCTATCCGCTCTGCTTATTGCCATCCTTCTAAATATTCGCCTACATTTTCAGCTGTGATTGAAAAAACTTCTACATCAATCTGGAAAGATTCCAGAGTTTCGCCATTCAGCAGTTTCATCGCTGTATCATAGCAGGTCTTACCCATTTTGATTGGGGACTGTGCAGCTGTCATTTTATAAATGCTGCCTTCCTGATTGATAACTGTTTTTGCATCCGGGTTACCGTCCACACCATAAATCGCAATATCCAGTCCCGAACCGCTTACTGCTGCATATGCACCCATGCCTGCCTGGTCATTGATTGAGAAGATTGCTGTCAAATCCGGATGTGCCTGAAGGATATCAGAGGTAATCTCCTGTCCTTTGCTGACGTCACCTGATGCATCAAAGGTTGCTGCCACTTCAAAAGTATCACCGATTGTATCCAGGAAGCCCTGCTCACGGTCATTACATGCGCTGTTTGCCGGATAATCAAGTACAGCAATCTTTCCACCATCCGGGAAATCTTTCAGCATAGCCTCTGCACATAGAACTCCGGCCTGATAGTTGTCTGTTGCCACATAGGCATCTACCATGTCAAGATTTGATACGGAAGAGTCGAAATTTACAACCTTGATTCCTGCATCTTTCAATTCCTGTAAAGCCGGTGTAATTGCATCCCGGTCTACCGGATTTAAAAATACCACATCCATATCCTGTGCAATAAAATCCTCAATAATCTGAATCTGTTTTGCAGAATCCTGTCCTGCATCCGATACTACTACGGTATTGCCATCCTTATCTGCCTCTTCTTTGATGGAATCCGCAATTGTCTGGAAGAAGTCAGATGCTGTCCAGTAGGTAATACCCATTTTCAGACCATCTCCACCTTCTGTTGCTGTACTGGTTTCTGTCGCTGCGCTTTCGGATGCTGCTTCCGAATTGCCGCCGCATGCACACATTGTTGTTACCATTGCTGTTGTCAATAAGATTGCTGTTATTTTTTTATTCATCTTTCATTTCCTCCTGTTTTGTCCGCTCTGCGGAATATATTTTATTTTTAAACATCATATAATGTGGTGAAATCCGCCTTCATATGCTCGTACAGACTGTCATATACGGCATGAAATTTCTTGTACTTTTCCACCTCCTCTGGTATCGGTCTTACGGTTTTTCCACATTTTGCCATATTTTTACTGGCATTTTTCACATTATCAAACACACCCGTTCCGGCGCCTGCAAGAATGGCTGCTCCATAAGCAGGTCCTTCTTCTTTTTCCAACGTTACGATTTCACAATCATACAGGTCTGCCATGATCTGTCTCCACACCGGACTTTTACTCCCTCCGCCGCAGACTTTCATATGTTCAACCTCTAAGCCAAGTCGCTTTAGTATATTGTTACAATCAGCCAGTGAATAGGTAATTCCTTCCATGATGGCTCTGAGCATATGCTCTTCTTTATGAATTACATTCAATCCCACAAATGCTCCTCTCATTTTCGGATTCATATGTGGTGTCCTTTCTCCCATCAAAAACGGCATATAGATCAAATGCTCACTGCCCGGTTCGATTTGTGCTGTCTTTTTCTGGATCAGCTCATAAATATTTATCCCTGCTTCGTCCGCTTCCTGCATCATTCCTTTACAGAAACTGTTTTTAAACCACTCCATGGACAAGCTGGCTGCCTGTGGGCCTCCCATAGTAAACCATGTTCCCGGTACGGAAGCACAGCATAAATGCAGACCGCCTTCAGGAATCGACTTGTACTGTTCCATGTGGGTATAAACAAGCCCTGATGTTCCCAGTGAGGTAAAGGCATCACCATTTTCCACAACTCCTGTCCCAATCGCTGCACCTGCATTATCTGCTGCACCGCCGACTACAGCCACCTGGGTTGTCAGACCGCAGTATTCGGCGATTTCCGGAAGGAGATATCCTGTAATCTCCTGAGACTCATACATTTTTCCAAGCATGCATTCTTCAATTCCCAAAACCTTAAGTACCTCAGCAGACCAGCATCTGTTCTTTACATCCATCATCTGCATTCCGGACGCATCGGACACCTCTGTTGCAAACTCACCGGTAAGCACATAACGGATATAATCTTTCGGCAAGAGAATGTGCCTGCATTTTTTCAGAAGCTCCGGTTCATTGTCTTTCACCCACAGATATTTGGCTGCTGTCCATGCCGCAATCGGTGGGTTTGCTGTAATCTCCAGCCATTTATCATAAGGCATCAGTTCCAGCATCTCATCCACCTGTTTATGCGACCGTTGATCACACCAGATGATAGATCTGCGAATCACGTTTCCTTCCTCGTCCAGCATAACCAGTCCATGCATTTGTCCGGCAATTCCGATTCCTTTAATATCTTCTCTGGGCACATCCGCCTCTGAAACCACCTTTTTTATAGTATCCAGGGCCGCATTTTTCCAGTCTTCTGCATCCTGCTCCGCCCATCCATTACCCGGCTCATAAAGCGGATAATTCTGAGAGGCCTGTGCAAGGATTTCACCTGCTTCATTCATTAAAATCGTCTTTGTCGCACTTGTACCGCAGTCAATTCCTATCAGATATTTCATGTCTGCACCTCCATTATTTCATTTTTATGCGTTTACATATGCTTTTACATTTTCGTTCAAATTTCCTCTGAAAATAGCTTTTCCCACTACGATCACTCCTGCACCTGCATCCACTGTCTGTTTCAGTCGTTCCAATGTAATGTCTCCGTCTACTCCAATCTGAATAGTTCTGTTTATTTTCTCAATATGTTCATGGGCTGTTTTAATTTTGTCCACCATCGCATCTATAAAATGCTGATTTTTCATACCAGGCTGTACTGTCATAATCTGAAGAACATCTATTTTCTCCCAGATTTTATTAGACAGTACCTCCAGCCCCGTTTCCGGCTTCAAAGCCACTCCCGCATTGATTCCATAGGAATGTATTTCTTCCAGCGCAGCCTCAAGATCAGGGCATGCTTCATAATGCACAATGATGGAATCAGCTCCTGCATCTGCAAAATCTTTCAGCATCCGTTCCGGTCTGTCGATCATCAGATGCAGATCCAGTTTTAGATCTGTATTCTCTCTCAGATTTTGTACAAAATCCGGTCCAAACGCCATGTTTGGAACAAAATGTCCATCCATAACATCCACATGCAGACAATTCACACCTGATTCTTTCAAGCTGTCCACCTGATTCTGCAATATCATATAATTCGCTGCATAAACGGATGGAGATAATGTATACATTTTCCTCACTCCTTTCTATTTTAATTTCACTTTATGATTTTATTTTTGAAGTTAATTGTGAGTTTTTCTTTACTTTTTATTTCTTCTTTTTGTTTCCTTCTTTGTAACTTTATTATAAGGTTGATGGCAAATGAAGTAAATATTCCATATTTTTTTAGTCGTTTTTGCCAATTTACGCGCACATATTCCTCATTTTCAAATTCATTTATTGTCATTTATGTAAAATTTACATTTCCTTTTACTTCATTTTGAATTATTCATACTGGAATTTCACTTCATTTCACAAATCTCTTTTTGAAGCACAGGTAGGACAGGGGACAGACACATGTCCTATTCACGATCGGGTAGGAGGAATTTCTCTTGAATGAGAAATTCCGACCTCTCACACCACTGTACGTACGGTTCCGTATACGGCGGTTCAATCAACTTAACAAGTAACACACCTTTCGGTGTAGTAATCTAACATTGAAACTAGTCTAAATGAGCTTAAATGCCGCCCATCTTGATACATTAAATTTCATGAGGTTCTTTGCTCTGTTCTGCGGAGTTTTCCAGTATTTCCATATACACATGCAAAGCCTGTAACGGATATATTTATCCATCCTCATGCAGATTTTCTTCATACTTCCAATCTTGAAATAGTAAATCCAACCTCTGATGGGCTGATTAAGTCTCTCTACCTTGTAGCTGTTGCTAATGCCCCAACTACGGCAAGTGGGTTCTTTCATTCTCTTCTTAAACTTCGCTACTGACTTTGCATGCGGTTTTGCCTTATATTGGTGTGCCTTTGAAACAAAATAAAATCCAAACCCCAGATACTTTAATCCCTGTGGTTTATCTACTTTACTCTTGATTATGTTAACTTTGAGCCCCAGTTTCTCTTCAATGAATCGTGAGATGTTTCTCATTACTCTGTTCGCAGACATTTCGCTTCCAACCATAATGATACAGTCATCCGCATGTCGTACAAAGTTAGGCCCTCACTTTTTCATTTCTTTATCAAGTTCATTGAGCATAATCATAGATTGGTGTTAATACCTGTGCAATGGCTTGTTGTACAAATCTGTCTGTTACTGTTGGTACTCCTAGGTTTCTTACTCCGCCATCTGACTTTAGTATCTCCACTCTTCGTACTGGTTGAGGTTTATACTTTCTTGTCTAACCTGTTCCTTGATGATTTCTCCGCTCTTTTCAAGGTATTCCTTAAGTTCTGTGTACTTCATCATTCCATCCGCTCCCTCTGCACCTTTGTTTCGTACGACTTGCAAATATGCTCTGTTAAGATTATCGTTAGATAAAATCTGCTCCATCAGACTACCTGTGTCCATGCGTTCTTTCTTTTCCGTCTCGCTTGATTTGACCATCTTTTTCCCGATTGATTACGGCAGCTGTTGCCATCTCTGCAATACGAGGCCTACTCATACTTATTTATTGTTCTCCCCTTCGCTCCATCCCCATTACAGAGACTTCTTCACTACTATGAGCCCTCCTGACTTCTCACAGTTCGCTGTTACCAGGCAAATGAAAACTCTGTGAGACCTTCACACTTAAGGTGCATTTTATTTGTGGTTTTGCAGACCCACTTCTATAATAGCACAGGAGCCTATACTTATATCTAAAGATCCGCCTTCCCCCGCATAGCAGAGGGTTTATTTTTACTGTGACACAACTAAAAACGACCACACACTTACGTGTGCGGTCGTTTTATTTACTATATCCCCATCAATTCCGAATTACAGCACTATTGTTTTCCTAAAAACAGGACAGTTGTCTGTCCCCTGTCCTACCTTTTTACTCTTCACATGGTAATTTATCTTTATAATTTTTTCGCAGATGGATTTTCTCTGTGCCGGCTTCAAGTGCAGTTTCATAGTAGCAACATTTGCGATCAATCATATCCAGCGTAGCCTTAAGTTCCGCCATCTGTTCTTTCACTACGCACCGACGCTCCAGAAACATCTCATAACGCTGCTGCAGGGAAACATCTCCTTGTTGAACCCATTCTGTAAACTGGCGGATTTCTTTGATGGACATACCGGTTTTTTTCAGGCATTCAACAACCCGGAGCATGGCAAGATCATCCTCTGAAAAAACACGATAGCCGGATTTCAGTCGCTTAACAAACGGCAGAAGTCCTTCCTTATCATAATAACGTATTGTACTGGCAGGTATGTCCAATATTGCTGATACCTCTTTAATTGTATACTTTTTCATAATTATCTTCTTTCATTTTCTTAATTTTTCAATTAACTTATTGACCTTAAACTTAAGTTTAATGTTACACTATATTTTAAAGAAAATCAACAAATGCTTCCCGTCTTATGACAGGAACAATCAGAAAATGAGGTGATAAAAATAATGGAATACAGGAAACTCCCACATGGAAATGAACATCTGAGCACAATCGGTCTGGGGCTCGGAAACATTCATGTCACTGCGGATGATGAAATCGAAACTACTATAAACTATGCTATGGAACAGGGAATTAATTTCTTTGACCTGTGCTGTGGAAGAATCGGCGTTTACAAAGATTTTGGTCGGTGCGTATCCGGACGCAGAGATAAAATATACACGCAGATGCACTTTGGAGCAGTGTATGAAAATGACACTTACGGATTCAGTCGTAATCTGGATCTGATCAAATATTCTTTTGATAAAGCACTGACTGCAGCAAATATGGATTATACAGATTTCGGATACATTCATTGTATCGATGAAGATGACGATTTTGACAATATTATAAAAAACGGATTGTGGGACTATGTCTGTTCATTAAAAGAACAGGGCGTGATTCACCATATTGGTTTTTCCTCCCATACCCCGGAAATGGCAAATCGTTTTCTGGATACCGGAATAATTGACTTGTTTATGTTCAGTATCAATCCTGCTTATGATTATTCTAAAGGTACATATGGATACGGCAGTACAGAAAAAAGAATGGCGCTGTACCGCAGAGCAGAAAAAATGGGCATCGGCATAACTGTCATGAAGCCTTTTGCAGGCGGACAGCTTCTGGACGAAAAGCGTTCACCTCTGAATCTGACACTGAACCGTAATCAATGTATCCAATATGCTTTAGACAGACCTGCCGTCCTTTCCTGCCTTCCGAGTGTAGGAAATGTACAGGATGTAAAAGAAATATTGAAGTTTTATAGCACGCCTCTGGCAGAACGCGAGTACTCTATTCTTGGTCAGGCTGCTCCTGACGAATCCACAGGACGGTGTGTTTATTGCAATCATTGTGCTCCCTGCCCCAAAGGAATCGATATCGGACTGGTGAACAAGTATTTTGACCTCGCACAGGTCGGAGATTCCCTGGCTCGAAGCCACTATGAGAAACTAACCATCCATGCAGATGCCTGCATCCAATGTGGTCACTGCGAAAAGCGTTGTCCGTTCCATGTAAAGCAAATGGATCGTATGGTAAAAATCAAAGAATTTTTCAGTGTGTAGAAGTCTTCCGGCAAATCCTCTGGGCTCCCCCGTGTATATATGCATTTAACTTGCGTATCACATGTTTTCGATCAGCTTCAGGATGATCATAAACATATAAGATCATGGATATTACATCATACCCGGCAAATTCGCAAAGCAAATCAATATCATTCAGATTTGTCTTTGTCTTCACAAGATAAAGAGCCAACGGCCTCAATATCTCTTTAAATGTTGTAAAAAAATTTGCATCCCCCTTTGGGCCCAGCAGGATAGCCAGCTTTATTCCAAACTCCTCAAAACATTTATTCAATGCTTTTTCCATTACAATTTCCGATTCCCTGGACAAGAGTATCTTCAATATCTTTTTTTAGCTGTTCAAGCAAACGCTCCTCAGCATAGAGCAACAAATCATTCACATCATCAAAATACTGATAAAAAGTAGACCGATTATACCCAGCTGTCTTCATAATGTCCTTGACTGTCACTTCGCTTATCTTCTTTCCTTCATAACATTTCCAGAAGGCTTCTACTATATTTTCTTTTGTATATATGGTACTGGAAGATTTCTTTTCCATCATATCACTCACTTCCTCAATAATCCAACACACCACGCAAACCGTGTTGTTTACTTTTTTGATTACACTTGTTACCATACTATAAGTTAGAGAACAAAAGCGAATTCTTGGTATACTTGCATGCCTTGAGTTGACTTTTGAAGCTACTTTACACTACATGCTGATTTTTTCATAAAATTCCGGATTCTATTGCTTTATGTTTGACAAACAATTGATAAAAATATTATACTAATCACATGTCGATTTCACAACAAACAGATGTTTTTGTATTGTGGCGAAATCAACACTAAAGAAAGATTTGTGGAATTATTGAGATAAAATTACAGGAGGATTTTTACTTTGAACAAGAAAGAAAATCAAAGAATTGCATTGACCAAACGTTTATTAAAGGAAAATCTACTCAAATTGTTGGAAAAGAAAACTATACAAAAAATTTCAGTAAGCGAATTGTGTGAAGCTTCCGGTATCAACCGCTCCACCTTTTATAACCATTATGGAAGTCCTTATGATGTTCTGAAGGAAATGGAACTTGATGTGATTGAAGATTTAAATGATCTATGGGAAAGATGCGGAGCCGGACGAAACTGGCCACTGGAAAAACGTGTAGAAACACTGTGCTCCTATCTGAGAGAGCACAGTGCCCTTACAAAAATGTTGCTTCGAAGCAGTGACAGCGAATCAGAATTTGCTTTAATGCTATTTAACGCAACACATATACGTTCGATTTACGAAGAAATCTTTTCTGATATTGCTGACATCAACAGCCGACGGATGATGATAACTTTTTTAACAAACGGAACTTACCACATGCTCCGTCAATGGACCCTTGAAGATATGACAAAATCCCCAAAGGAAATGGGTGAGCTGTTTCGACAGATTGCAAATCACGACTGGGATATCTGCCGACATTAGTTGCTGGACGGACAGGGGTCTGTCCCCCTGAACGTACCCCTGAACGTAATTTCTCCTGTTTCGGCATCCATGCTTTCTACGATAGCAAGAGATTCCAGATGATACCCCAGGTTCCGAATTACTCTGCCACCTTGCTGAAATCCTTTTTCAACGGCAATACCAATGCCCTCCAGGGTGGCTCCCGCCTGTGAAACAATGGAAATCAATCCCTGAAGAGCGCATCCGTTAGCAAGGAAATCATCAATAATCAGAACATGATCCTCCGGATTCAAAAATTTCTTAGAAACAATCACCTGATTTTTACACTTATGTGTAAAGGATTCAACTTCCGCAATATACATGTCGCCTTCTATATTAATACTCTTTGACTTCTTGGCAAAAACAACCGGAGCATTAAAATATTCCGCTGTGATACATGCAATCCCGATACCGGAAGCTTCAATTGTCAATATCTTATTGATATTCGCATCCGCAAAACGCCGCTTCCATTCTTCTCCCATCTGTCTGAAAAGTTTAATATCCATCTGGTGATTCAGAAAGCTGTCAACTTTAAGAACATTTCCTTCTTTTACAATTCCGTCTTTCTGTATGCGTTCCTCTAAAAAATTCATAATATTTTCTCCTATCGTATGCCAATTCTTTTCACGTATTATTTATTTTTCAAACCCATAAAAACTTTCTCTGCCGTAATCGGCATGGAGCGGAAACGAAGTCCGGTTCCATTATATACTGCATCTGCAATTGCCGGTGCCGGTGTGTTGATAACAACCTCGCCGATGGATTTTGCTCCAAAAGGTCCTGAAGGTTCAAAGCTTTCTTCAAACTCCACCCGAACCTGTCCCATATCAATACGGGTCGGTATTTTATACTGCATAAAATTACGGTTGATCATATTACCCTTTTCTGTATACAGAACATCTTCATACAGTGCCATGCCAATTCCCTGTACAAGCCCGCCTTCTGTCTGCACTCTTGCAAGATTTGTATTGACTACCGTTCCACAGTCTACACAGGCCACATAATCAATCGGAGTAACCTTTCCGGTTTCCAGATCGATCTCCACTTCTGCTGCCCCTGCCATAAACGGCGGCGGAGACACCGGTGATGTATGAGATGCCTGCGCATAAAGTATTTCTCCGGTTCCTGCCTGCAGCTTCGTCACCAGATCAGCAAGCGTGATACCTATATTTTCATCTTCTATAGAAAATACTCGTTCTCCGTCAAAAGTCAGATTATCCTTCGGAATATCCAAAATCTCACTGGCCGTGTTCATGATTTTTTTCGTCATGATCTCACAGGTTTTTACCACTGCCATTCCCGTAACATAGGTTGTACTGGAAGCATAAGAACCACTGTCATAAGGAGACTGGTCCGTATCCACCCCATACACAACGATTTTATCAAGATCACAACCCATACAGTCTGCTGCCATCTGTGAGAGTATT
>JBJFCH010000052.1:0-21611 GCA_051888835.1 Oliverpabstia sp.
AAAGTATCCGGATGCTTGGCATGTGGTTTGGTGGAAAAGAACATAAGGATTGAAAAATTGAAGGCTTTGTGCTATATTCATAAAAGCGTTGTATATTTTAAAATAAGAAAAAGCTTAATGATATTACGGGAAAAAGTAAAAAGCCTGAAGATAAAGGAGAGGTAAAACTATATGAAATTAGGAATCGTAGGTCTTCCGAACGTAGGAAAGAGTACTCTTTTTAACTCGCTGACAAAAGCCGGCGCAGAATCTGCCAATTATCCTTTTTGTACCATTGACCCGAATGTGGGCATTGTTCCGGTGCCGGACGAGCGTCTGAAGCTGTTAGGGGATTTTTATCATTCTAAGAAAGTGACTCCGGCGGTGATCGAGTTCGTGGATATTGCCGGACTGGTAAAAGGGGCATCCAAGGGAGAAGGTCTGGGAAATCAGTTTCTTGCCAATATCCGCGAAGTGGATGCAATCGTTCATGTAGTACGCTGCTTTGAAGATTCTAATGTGATTCATGTGGATGGCAGTATTGATCCGGTACGTGATATTGAAACCATCAATCTTGAGTTGATTTTTTCTGATCTGGAAATTCTTGAGCGTCGTATCGCAAAGACTACGAAAGCTGCCCGGATGGATAAGACAGCGGCAAAAGAACTGGAACTGCAGAAGAGAATCAAAGATCATCTGGAAGCCGGAAAACCGGCTATTACTATGGATGTAGAGGATGAAGATGAAAAAGCGTGGTTTGCAGAGTATAATCTGCTGACCGGAAAACCGGTGATTTTCGCAGCTAATGTTGCAGAGGATGATCTGGCAGATGAAGGGGAGAATAATCCTCATGTACAGGCAGTGAGAGAACTGGCAAAAGAACAAAACAGCGGCGTGTTTGTGATTTGTGCTCAGATTGAACAGGAGATTGCAGAGCTGGAAGACGATGAAAAAAAAGAATTTCTGGAAGATCTGGGAATTCAGGAATCCGGTCTGGAAAAGCTTATTAAAGCCAGTTATGAACTTCTGGGATTGATGAGTTTCCTTACATCAGGGGAGGATGAAACAAGAGCATGGACCATCAAAGTGGGGACAAAAGCCCCACAGGCAGCCGGAAAAATTCATACGGATTTTGAACGTGGATTTATCAAAGCGGAAGTGGTAAATTATCAGGATCTTCTGGACTGTGGTTCTTATGCAGGGGCCAGAGAAAAAGGGATGGTTCGTATGGAAGGAAAAGAGTATGTTGTACGTGACGGAGATGTAATCCTGTTCCGTTTCAATGTATAGAAAAAGTGTGAAGTGGGACGTAACCTTGCTGTAACAAAATTTTAAGAAATTATCTTGACACAAGATATTGTATTATAAAAAGAAGAAAGTGGAATAATTTGTGTTTTTTGAAAATTATTCCTACTTTCTTCTTTTTTTTACCAAAATTTACCCTTGTATTCTTTTAGAGTTTGGTTTAGAATAAATGCATAAGTGGTAGAAAGTGGAGAATAGTGGTGATAAAGGGAGGAAGTGTGGCAGCGTAATCCCTGATTCATCACAGAACAGAAGGTTGGGGAGAACCGGATGTTCCATACAGGAGGTAGTCCTGGGGTTATTCCAAAGAGGGTAAGTTCTATGTTCATGGGAGAGTACAGTCATTCAATTGACGCTAAGGGCAGATTAATCATACCGTCTAAGTTCCGCGAAGGATTGGGAGAAGAATTCGTGGTAACTAAGGGTTTAGACGGCTGCCTTTCTATTTATCCCATGGAAGAATGGAAAATCTTTGAGAAGAAACTGGAAGCTTTACCACTTACCAACAAAAATGCAAGGAAATTTTCACGTTTCTTCGTTGCAGGAGCCACAATGTGCGAATTGGACAAGCAGGGGAGAATTCTCGTACCGGCAACGCTGCGGGAATTTGCGGGTCTGGAAAAAGATGTGGTACTTACTGGAAATCTGAACCGGATTGAGGTTTGGAGCAAAGCGAAGTGGAGTGAGAATAACGACTACGATGATATGGATGCGATTGCAGAGGGTATGCAGGAGATGGGAATTGTCATCTAGTCCGGCTGCTTGGCCGGCAATATGCGGGTGAAAAGGAGAAGTATATGGAGTTTAAACACAAATCTGTGTTGCTTGAAGAAACCATTGACAATCTGAAAGTTAAGCCGGACGGCATCTATGTGGACGGAACATTGGGAGGGGCAGGTCATGCCTCAGAAGTATGCAAATTATTATCTGCCACGGGGAGATTGATAGGAATAGACCAGGACGATGCGGCAATAGCTGCTGCAAGTGAACGTCTGCGGGAGTATAAAGATCAGACGCTGATCATTCGCAGCAACTATTGCAACATGGTCCCGGAATTAAAAAAGAGGGGAATCACCTCCGTAGATGGGATTGTACTGGATTTGGGAGTATCTTCGTATCAATTGGACAATGCGGAGCGTGGATTTACGTATCGGGAGGACGTACCTCTCGACATGCGGATGGATCTGAGACAGGAACAGACCGCAGAAGATATAGTGAATACTTACAGTGAAAATGATCTATACAGAATCATCCGTGATTATGGAGAGGATAAATTTGCTAAAAATATTGCCAAACATATCTGCATGGCAAGGCAGCAGGCACCGATCCATACCACAGGTGAATTGACTGAAATCATTAAACGGGCGATCCCCATGAAGATCAGGGCAACAGGCGGACATCCTGCAAAACGTACATTTCAGGCGCTTCGCATTGAACTGAATCATGAGCTGGATGTGCTCCGTGATTCTTTAGACGGAATGATTGACTTGCTGAATGACGGTGGGAGGATATGCGTGATTACTTTTCATTCTCTGGAAGACCGGATTGTGAAAACTATTTTCCGGAGAAATGAGAATCCGTGCACCTGTCCATCAAATTTCCCAGTCTGTGTCTGTGGAAATGTAAGTAAAGGCAGGGTTATCACTAAAAAGCCAATCCTTCCATCGCAAGAAGAATTATCCGAAAACAGTCGTTCACAAAGCGCCAAGCTGCGTGTTTTTGAAAGACATGTTTCCGGAAAGTAAAGGAGAAATGCGAAATGGCCAGTAATGGTAGAAGAAGGGTAAATTCAAGATCGGATCAATACGAGCGGTATCTGTATGACGGGAATGCCGCAAGAGAATTACAGGCCATACCACAGGAAGTCCCGGAAAAAAGAACGGTTAGCCATGCAGCATCCAGAAATCGTGCGAAAGCGAAACGGATGAGCAGAGGATATGTTATGTTTCTGGCCGTAATTTCAATTGCTGCATTGTTTATGTGTGTAAGGTATCTGAAGCTGAAATCAGATCTCACGACGCTGACGAAAGAGATTGCCGTTACAGAATCGGAGCTGAGTGAACTGAAAGCAGATAATGATGCTTTATATAACAGTGTTCTGGCATCCGTGGACTTGGAAAAAATTAAGGATGTTGCGATGAATCGTCTGGGTATGAAATATCCGGATGAAGATCAGATATATAAATTTGATACTGCCGGAAACAGTTATGTACGTCAGTATCGGAATGTACCAAATGCAGAATAGGTGGTTGCGTGAGCAATAAAAAGAAAAGAAAAAGGGCGAATCCCCTTTTGACAAGAAAAATAAATAGTAAAATGCGAAAGAAGCTGGTATGCCTGTTTGGACTGGTCGTACTGGCTTTAGTCGGTTTAAGCGTACGAATAACGTATATTAACGCAAGTGAAGGAAATCAATACAAAAAGCAGGTTCTCAGTCAGTCTCAGCAAAAGTATGAGAGCCGCGTGATTCCGTTTAAACGGGGAGATATTCTGGACAGAAACGGAACGGTACTTTCTACCAGTGAAAAAGTGTACAAGATCATTCTTGATTGTAAAGTGGTCAACTCAAAAGAAGATTATGTGGAACCTACCATCAAAGCCATGGTCGAGATTCTGGGTCTGGATGAAGATATCATCAGAGAAAAACTGGAAAATGAAGAAACGAAAGCCAGTCAGTATCAGATTATGAAGACAAATGTGTCAATCACAGTTAAAAAAGAATTTGAGGATTACACGGATGTAAGCTCTGAAGAAGCAAAAGAAAGTCTTTCAGATGAAGAGAGAATAGAGAGACAGAATGTAAAAGGAGTATGGTTTGAGGAGGATTACAGAAGAGTTTATCCTATGGGTTCTACTGCATGTGATCTGATTGGATTTACGTATTCGGGCAATTCGGCAGATTGGGGAATCGAAGGGTATTATTCCAGCACACTGAATGGTGTGAACGGACGGCAGTACGGATATTTTAATTCTGATGCGGATGTGGAACAAACGATTATTGAGCCGAAAAACGGAAACAGTGTTGTCTCAACCATTGATGTTACGATTCAGCAGATTGTAGAAAAGTATATTCAGGAATTTATGGATGGTATGGCCAATGGTCCGAGAGGAGAAAAAGGTGCCGAAAATGTAGGTGTAATTGTTGCAGATCCGAATAATGGAGAAATTCTCGCAATGGCCAGCAGCGATCCCTATGATTTGAATGATCCGAGAAACCTTGAAAATTTCTTTACAAAAGAAGAAATTGCGGCAATGGATGATGAGACCATGTTGAATGAATTATATGGAATCTGGAAGAACTACTGTATCAGCGATGCATTTGAACCTGGTTCTACGGTAAAACCTCTGACGATTGCCGGAGCACTTCAGTCAGGATCAATTTCTTCTGATGCTACGTATTACTGTGACGGTTATCAGATGTTCGGGGAGACCAGAATACGTTGCTCCATATATCCTGGTGAACATGGAACAGAAACTTTGGCGGATCTATTAAAGTATTCCTGCAATGATGGTTTGATGCAGATTGCTTCTGAGATGGGACCGGAAGAGTTTCTGAATTATCAGAAAATATTTAATTTCGGATCCACAACCGGAATTGATCTTCCGGGTGAGTCGGCAGGTCTGATTCATTCGGAAAATCAATTGTCCAGCAGAAGCACTGAGCTTGCATGTGCATCGTTTGGTCAGGGGTATACCTGTACCATGATTCAGGAGATAGCTGCCATCTGTTCGGTTATCAACGGTGGTTACTATTATCAGCCTCATGTGGTCAGTAAAATACTGGATGAGAACGGAAATGTGGTGA
Source organism: Oliverpabstia sp. (assembly GCA_051888835.1). Taxonomy (GTDB): domain Bacteria; phylum Bacillota; class Clostridia; order Lachnospirales; family Lachnospiraceae; genus Oliverpabstia. The sequence goes on from JBJFCH010000052.1 coordinate 5,090, forward strand.
AAAATATGGAACCGGTGGTGCTGAAGCAGACCGTTTCCTCGGACGTTTCCGCTTTGATCCGTTCCTATATGGGAACTGTTGTGGAGAAAGGCGGAACAGGTAACGCTGCCAAAGTAGACGGCTACAGCATGGGAGGAAAAACAGGAACAGCGCAGAAAGGAAATCGAGAGGATAAGAACTATATTGTATCTTTCATCGGTTTTGCGCCTCTGGATGATCCTCAAGTGGTTGTTTATGTGGTAGTAGATGAGCCAAATGCCGAATATCAGGCCGACAGCAAATTTGCACAGTATATTGCAAAAGGCGTATTGACGGAAATTCTTCCGTATCTGAATATTTTTCCGGATCAGGAAATGACGGGAACTGTCAACAATGGAATGGAAGAACTGGAAACTTATATTACACAGAGAGCTCAGGAAAACCGCCAGAAATCAGAAGAAACAAAAGAAGGAACAGATGATCCAAATGTACCGGAACCGGATGAGGATGATGAGGAGCTTACACTGGATAATAAGCAGGATAGTAATGGAATCACCAATGAAGAGGCCGGACTGGAAAGCGGGAATTGACAGGAATAACCTCACAAAAGCCCCCATACACTTTAGGGAAAGCTTTTGTGAGGAATTTTTATGCGCAAAAACAAGACATATAATAAGAAAAAGACGGTTGTTGTTTTTTGTGGCTGTATTTTTCTTTTGATGGGGCTGATCGGGCGATTGGTATATCTGATGGTCTTTCGCTCGGATTATTATGCTCAGAAAGCGGATGATCTTCACGAGAGAGAAAGAGATATCAAAGCAGCCAGAGGAAAGATTTTGGATGCAAACGGTACTGTTCTTGCGGCAAACAAGACAGTATGTACGATTTCCGTCATTCACAGTCAGATCAAAGAGCCTGAGAAAGTAATTGCTATGCTGGTAAAAGAACTGGGAATATCGGAAGAAGAAGCAAGAAAACGGGTGGAAAAGGTATCCTCCATCGAACGAGTAAAGACAAATGTGGAAAAAGAAGTGGGTGACACAATCCGAGGATATGGACTGGATGGCGTTAAAGTGGATGAGGATTTTAAACGATATTATCCTTATGGGAATCTGGCTTCCCGGGTTCTGGGATTTACAGGGGGAGATAATCAGGGAATCATTGGTCTTGAAGTAAAGTATGAAGAAGTATTGAAGGGGATTGATGGAAAAATTCTGACCACTACCGATGCACGGGGAGTGGAACTGAATGGAATCGGTGAAAGCAGAGTGGAGCCGGTAGCAGGGTATGATCTGATAATAAGTCTTGATCGTAACATTCAGGAATATGCTCAGCAGGAAGCTTTGCGGGTAATGGAACAAAAAGAGGCGGATGCTGTATCAATTATCCTGATGAATCCACAGAATGGGGAGATTTATGCCTGCGTCAATGTACCGGAATTTGATCTGAATCATCCGTTTCAGTTAAATGACGGCACAGATATATCAGAACTCAGTAATGATGAGTTGCAGGAACGATTAAATCGAATGTGGAGAAATCCCAGTATTAATGATACTTATGAACCAGGGTCAACTTTTAAGATTATTACAGCTTCAGCTGGGCTGGAGTCAGGTGCGGTAACGATGGAAGATACATTTAGTTGTCCCGGTTTCCGGGTGGTGGAGGATCGAAGAATACACTGTGCAAAGAGAACGGGACATGGAAGTGAAACTTTTGTTCAGGCGATTGAGAATTCCTGTAATCCGGTGTTTATTGATGTGGCGCTTCGTATGGGTGTGGACGAATATTATAAATATTTTAAAAAGTTCGGACTTTTGGAGAAAACCGGCATAGATCTTCCCGGAGAAGCTGGAACAATCATGCATAAAAAAGATAATATCGGACAGGTGGAACTTGCCACAATGGCCTTTGGACAGTCCTTTCAGATCACACCGATCCAGCTGGCGGCCACTGTTTCTTCATTGATCAATGGCGGCCAGCGGGTTACGCCACATTTTGCAGTAGAAGTTCGTGACAGTGACGGTATTCTGATAAAAACATTTGATTATGAAAAGGGAGAAAGGATTTTATCGGAAGAGACCTCGGAGAAGATGCGGTATGCACTGGAAATGGTCGTAAAAGAAGGGGGCGGTAAAAATGGTCAGGTAGAAGGGTACCGTATTGGTGGAAAGACAGCTACATCTCAGACACTTCCGAGAAGTGCAAACAAATATATTTCTTCATTCCTTGGATTTGCACCGGCGGATAATCCGGTGATTCTTGGAATCTGTATTATTTATAATCCACAGGGAGTGTATTATGGAGGGACGATCGCAGCACCTGTCATGAAAAATATCTTTTCCAATGTGCTGCCTTATCTGGGAATTGAAAAATCGCAAAGTGGTTGATGAATCCGAAGAAAAGTATTATACTTATTGAGTAAAAATATAAAATAAGAACAGACAAAAGACGGTATGATACCGAATTTTCCTGTTCCAAAGTACGAGGTGAGTTATGGATTATAATGTTGTGATACCGGTAATTATATCATTTGCAATCAGTGCAGTTTTGGGACCTGTGATTATTCCATTTCTGAGAAAACTGAAGGCTTCTCAGACAGAGAGAACAGAAGGGGTACAGTCACATCTCTCGAAAGCCGGAACTCCCACGATGGGTGGTCTGATTTTTCTGATTGCTACTACGGTGACTTCGCTTTTATATGTAGGCAAATATCCGAAAATCATTCCGATTTTGTTCCTTACACTTGGATTTGGTCTGATCGGATTTTTGGATGATTATCTGAAAGTTGTATTGAAGCGTTCCGATGGTCTTCTTCCCATGCAGAAGATGGCAGGGCAGATTATTGTTACCGGAATTTTTGCATTTTACCTGATTAAGTTTACGGATGTGGAACTGACACTTCTTGTTCCTTTTTCCGGTGGTTATTACTGGGATATTGGCTGGCTGGCTGTCCCGCTTTTGTTTGTAGCCGTGATTGGTACTGTCAATGGAGTTAATTTTACGGATGGTCTGGATGGTCTGGCTTCCAGTGTAACGATTATGGTTGCGACTTTCTTTTCAGTAGTTGCCCTGGGAACAAAAAGTGGGATTGAGCCAATCACCTGTGCTGTTGTGGGTGCATTAATGGGATTTTTACTGTTCAATGTATATCCGGCAAGAGTATTTATGGGAGATACCGGTTCTCTTGCTTTGGGAGGATTTGTGGCAGGTACTGCATATATGCTGCAGATGCCGCTGTTTATAATTATTGTGGGAATGATCTACCTGGTTGAAGTGGCTTCTGTTATTATTCAGGTAACATATTTTAAGAAAACCGGTGGAAAAAGATTCTTTAAAATGGCGCCTATTCATCATCATTTTGAATTGTGCGGATGGTCCGAGACGCGGATCGTGGCTGTCTTCTCCATCATTACGGCAATCCTGTGTATGATAGCACTGCTGGCAATGTAGAAAGGAATACAATTATGAAATTAAGTGGAAAAAATGTACTGGTATTTGGTGCGGGAATCAGCGGAATCGGTGCAGCTGACCTTCTGAAAGCTGTAGGTGCCAATCCGATTCTGTATGATGGCAACAAAAATCAGAATCCGGAAGATATCAGAAAAAAATTGAAAGATGGCTCTGATGTAAAAATTATCCTGGGAGAGTTTCCGAAAGAGGAAAGACAAGGATTGGATCTTGTAGTATTAAGTCCGGGAGTTCCGACTGATCTTCCGGTTGTGAATGAATTGAGAGAGCAGGGACTTACAATCTGGGGAGAGGTGGAACTGGCTTATCAGACCGGAAAAGGGAAAGTTCTTGCCATCACCGGAACGAATGGTAAGACCACGACTACAGCTATGCTGGGAAAGATTATGAGCGATTATCTGGAAAGTGTATATGTAGTGGGTAATATCGGAACTCCATACACATCCGTTGCTCTTGAGATGAAAGAGGAGACCGTGACAGTGGCGGAGATCAGCAGCTTTCAGCTTGAGACAATTCAGGATTTTTGTCCTCAGGTGAGTGCTGTCCTGAATATCACAGAAGATCATCTGAATCGCCATCATACGATGGAAGAATACATACGGGTAAAAGAATCCATTACCAAAAATCAGACAAAAGATCAGGTATGTGTGCTGAATTATGAAGATCTGACACTGCGGAAGTTCGGAGAGAAGGCTCCTGCAAAGGTTGTATATTTTTCCAGTCTCCAGAAGCTTGCAGAAGGTATTTATCTTGACGGGAAGGATATTATTCTGAAAGACGGAGAAAAAGAGATGAAGATTACATCCACAGACCGTCTGAAAATTCTGGGACGTCATAATCATGAAAATACTATGGTGGCTGCAGCTATGGCATATTATGCGGGAGTTCCGGTGGAAAGTATCAGAAAGAGTGTGGAAAGTTTTACAGCAGTAGAACATAGAATTGAATATGTAACAGAGAAGAAAGGAGTTGTCTATTATAATGACTCCAAAGGAACCAACCCGGATGCCGCCATTAAAGGTATCCAGGCGATGGATCGACCGACTATGCTGATCGGAGGAGGTTATGATAAACAGTCTTCTTATGAAGAGTGGATTCAGTCCTTTGACGGAAAAGTACGTTATCTGGTATTGATCGGTCAGACCAGAGAAAAGATTCAGGAAGCGGCTCACAACTGTGGGTTTAAGAATACAATTTTAGCAGATGATCTGGAACAGGCAGTGAAGATCTGTGCCAATATGGCCCGCTCAGGGGATGCAGTACTTCTCTCACCGGCCTGTGCAAGCTGGGGACAGTTTGATAATTATGAGCAAAGAGGTCGTATGTTCAAGGAATATGTGTATGCACTTCCGGATGAAGAGGAAGACGAGCAGGATGACTAGATGGAACGATATCTGACCATACAGGTCGTACAGAATAAAAACAGCGATCATACAAGTCGGACGGTGGAGCAGGTTCTTAGAAAGCAGACAGGACTTACGAAACGTCAGATCAGTCGGGCAAAGTTCTGTATGGACGGGATTTTAAAAAATGGCATTCGGTGTCGTGTGACAGAAGTGGTATTTCCAGGTGACACAATCAGCGTATGTGTAGAAGAAGAAAGTGAAACCTCTGCCCATCTTGAGGGTATGGCGGCAGAGCTTAACATCCTATACGAGGATGAAGATCTGTTGGTGGTGAACAAACCGGCAGGTCTGGTTACCCATCCGCAGGGTGTTCATTATGATGATACGCTGGCCAATCGGGCGGTTGCCTATTTCCGGAGAAAAGGAGAAGAACACGCCATTCGTCCCATAGGACGTCTGGATAAAGATACATCCGGAATCGTAGTATTTGCCAAGAACAAGCTGGCAGCATCCAGACTGCAGAGACAGCGGGAACAGAAACTATTTCAAAAAACCTATCTTGCTGTTGTCTGGGGAGAACTTCCGGCAGATAACATTACATATAGGATTCAGGAACCTATTGGTCCGGATCCGAATGACAGACTGAAGATGCGAATTTCTTCGGATGGAAAAAGAGCCGTTACTTATTATCGGGTGTTGGAAAGCCGGAAAGACAAATCTCTTGTATCGCTGACACTGGATACCGGCAGGACTCATCAGATTCGGGTACATATGGCGGGAATCGGACATCCTCTCTGCGGTGATCCTTTATATGGAGAACCATGTGAAAAGGAAAGCTGGTGTTCGGAAAGAAAAGCAACATCCCGGGCATGTCTTCATGCATGGAAAGTAAAGCTTTTGCAGCCACTGACCGGAGAAGTGATGGAGTTTGAGGCGAAAATACCTGAGGATATGTGTTCTGTGGGAAATTTAGTTAAATGCATATAGGAGAGACATTGGTTAAAACAGATGTAATTAAAAATGCTGATTGTAGTTTCTTATGTTTCCACAATCAGCATTTTTTACAAAAGCTGGAAAATAGTAAATTCATGAAAATAATTCTTGTGTTTTTATTCACAATCGTGTAATATAGAATTGAATTTGATATCTGAACACTGACACCGATTACGATGAAGTATCGCAATGGGTGTTTTTTTGTACTAATCATAGGAAAGTCCTTTAATTTCCTATGATTAATACAAAAACCCTCCGGGGGGATGCACACGATTTGCAGAAGTAGGCTGTTAAAGCAGCTGCACATCGGCGTTCAAAGTGTGCAAGCCCCCATAAGTGAGGGCGTGAGGAGTTACTGTGGGCTTGCCCACTTTGTTCTAATTTTGGGAAACGGAGGGAAATATATGTCTGATGACGAAATGATGAACCTGGGTGATCTGGGGGATATTAAACAGGATATGAATCTTTTGGAAGAGGAATTGATGAAAAATCATAGAATCGATCCAAATCTGTATCTGGAATATGATGTAAAGCGTGGTCTGCGTGACTCTGCGGGAAAGGGTGTTCTTACGGGACTGACAGAGATTTCTGATGTCTGTGCATATGATCTGGTGAACGGACGGAGAATACCGGCAGAAGGTTCCCTTTTTTATCAGGGAATTAATATTTATGACATTGTGGCAGGATTAAAAGGAAGAAAATTTGGTTTTGAGGAAACTGTGTATCTGCTTATTTTCGGCAAAATGCCGACGCAGCAGGAATTGGACAGGTTTTTAAATACGATGTTTGAACTGCAGTGCCTCAGTGGACGTTTTGTACGAGACGTTGTTATGAAAGCATCCAATGAAAATATTATGAATTCCATGCAGAGATGTATTTTGACCTTGTATACATACGACTCGAATCCGGAAGATATCTCCGCAGGTAATGTACTTCGTCAGTCACTGGGATTGATTGCAAAACTTCCTTTGATTGCAGTATATTCTTATCATGCCTACCGGCATTTCAGGAAAGATGAGACCTTATTTATACGAAATCCTCAGAAAGGTCTTTCTCTTGCGGAAAATATTCTTTTGATGCTGCGTCCCAGCGGTCAGTATACCGAACTGGAAGCAAAAGTTCTTGATATCGCATTGATTCTTCATGCGGAACATGGCGGTGGTAATAACTCTACTTTTACTACACATGTTGTAACTTCATCAGGTACGGATACCTATTCTTCGGTTGCCGCATCAATCGGTTCTCTGAAAGGTCCCCGTCACGGCGGTGCGAATCTGAAAGTGCAGAATATGTTTGCGGATATTAAGGCACACATTTCAGACTGGACCAATGAGGAAGAAGTCGCAGCGTATCTACAGAAAATTCTGGATAAAGAAGCATTCGATCGTTCCGGTCTTATTTATGGTATGGGACATGCGGTTTATACATTGTCAGATCCAAGAGAAGTAATTTTGAAAAAATTTGCAAAGGAACTTGCAGAGGAAAAGGGGCGGATGGAAGAGTTTGCTCTCTATGAACTGGTGGAGCGTCTTGCCGGACAGCTGATTATGGAACATAGAAAGCTGTTTAAGAACGTATGTGCGAATGTTGATTTTTACAGTGGCTTTGTATATGCCATGCTGGATATTCCGCAGGAGTTATTTACACCGATTTTTGCTATCGCACGTATGCCCGGTTGGAGTGCGCACCGTTTGGAGGAATTGATCAATGCAAGTAAAATCATTCGTCCTGCTTATAAGTATGTTGGAAAACATATAGAATTTCAGCCTATTGAGGAAAGATCGTAATTTGAAATGACATAAAGAGTCATAAGGCTGCATAAGGAAAACAGTTGAAATAATACGAATAAGTAATTATAATGGTCATATCCGTTGATTTTGGGCGTTTTGCCCGAGAGTATAAGAAATGAAACAGGAGGACAATGATTATGAAAAAAACAATTCATGCTGAAAAAGCACCGGCTGCGGTAGGACCTTATGTACATGCAGTAGAAGCGGGAAATCTGGTTTTTACATCTGGTCAGCTGGGACTGATCCCGGAGACCGGAGTTTTGCCGGAAGGCATTGAGGCTCAGACACATCAGGCACTGAAAAATCTGGGAGCAGTACTGGAAGCTGCCGGACTTGGATATAAGGATGTGGTTCGTACCATGGTGTTCCTTGACAACATGGATGATTTTGCAGTGGTGAATCAAATTTATGCAGAATATTTCAAAGATGAAGCACCGGCACGTTCCTGTGTGGAAGTTGCCCGTCTGCCAAAAGGCGGTCTGATTGAGATCGAAGCGATTGCGGCAAGATAGTAACATTTTTTGATTTGTAAAGGAACGAAAACTGCGGGATCGCTGGAATCCATTTTGTCGACTCGAATACAAAAAAGATATGGTCCATGTAAGATTAAGTAGTTTAAAATTTTTTTGTTTCATATAGCTTATAAAAGTAAATTGTCTGATGAAATGGTATTGTTCGTATTAATGGAATTAGGTAAGCGACCTGTCATTGATACGAACAATACCATTTCATCAGACTCATTATCTGGTATTTCCTATATGAACTAAATTAATTGAAGATGTTCCAGTCCGTTGCGGATACCATAATGGAACATGTCGTTGGTGATATAGTCTGCCAGTTCTTTGATCTGCTGACTGGCGTTTCCCATGGCGACTTTTGTGTGAACATACTGAAACATAGCCAGATCATTGTTGCTGTCTCCAAAACAGACGGTATCTTCCCAGGGGATCCGGAGAGCTTGGCAGAGAACCTGAATCCCCAGGGCTTTTGAAAATCCTTTTGGAATAAATTCAATCGTAGTTCCGACGAAAGAGCCTTCATGATGGATGGCATCATACCAGTCTGCAAGTTGACGGCAAGCAGAATCAGGATCACTTCCCGGAAGGATTTTTGCGCTGATTTTATTGATTTCCATGGAAGACAGATTACCTTTGATAGGCTTCCAGCGATTTTCCAAAGCTTTTGTGATCAAAGAAGCATACCAGTCTACAGAATCATCGTATTCTTCTTTGTCATAATACATATAATCGGCTCCTTCCATAACGGGTACCATACCGCAGCTTCGCAGAATCTTAACGGACGTTTCTGCTGTTTTTGTGGTCATCTGACGGTTATATACCCGGTTCCCTTTATATTCTATATAAGAGCCGCAAGCGGCGATAATTCCGGTGAAACCGATTTCTTCCAGTTCTCTGGTGACAAAGGCACGGCTTCGGCCGGTACAAAGGAAAGCCATATGACCGTTGGCTGTCAGCTGACGTACGGCACGGACAGCACTGTCAGGAATTCCTTTCTGGATATCACAGATGGTTCCGTCTGCATCAAAAAATACGGCTTTTTTCATAAGAAATGACCTCCAGATGACATTTTATATAAAATCATTATATCTTAGTGAAAATATAAAGTAAAGATTTGACAAAAAACGCATTATCAGAGATAATATAACAATATATGTAAAAAAGGAAAGGTGAGAGGAAAAGAATGAGTAGTGGAGATATTATCGCAATTTTGATTGCTTTTGTGGCCTATCTTGCATTGATGGTCATAATTGGAGCAATCTATATGAAGAATACCAACAATTCAGAAGATTATTTTCTTGGCGGCAGAGGTCTGAGTGGTTGGGTTGCTGCGTTATCAGCACAGGCCTCTGATATGAGTGGGTGGCTTTTGATGGGACTTCCGGGTTCCATATACGCATTGGGAACCGGTCAGGCGTGGATTGCAATCGGTTTGTTTTTAGGCACGGTGTTTAACTGGGTATGTATTTCTTCCAGACTTCGACGTTATACAATAAAAGCAAATAATTCGATGACGCTGCCGGCTTACTTTGAAAATCGTTTTAGGGATAAGAAAAGAGTACTTCTTCTGGTATCATCTATAGTTATCGTAATATTCTTTCTGGTATATACCGCGTCAGCACTTTCAGCAGGAGGAAAGTTGTTCAGTTCTGTATTCGGTGTTGATTATCATGTGGCTCTGGCAATTGGTGCTGCCGTAATTCTTGCATATACCTTTATGGGTGGATTTATGGCTGTATGTGTGACAGACTTCATTCAGGGAACTTTGATGCTGGTAGGACTTTTAATCGTACCGATCATTGCTTATGCTCTGGTAGGACCGGGTAATGTTACATCTGCGTTGGAACAAAGTCAGGTGGCAGGCGGTGCTGCCGGTTACTTAAGCCTGTTTTCCAATGGTGACAGACCTTACACGGCAGTTGAAATTATTTCTCAGCTGGCATGGGGACTTGGTTATTGCGGTATGCCTCATATTTTGACAAGATTTATGGCGGTAAAGAATCAGAAAGAGTTGAAAAAATCAAGAGTCATTGCTATCATCTGGGTTGCGCTTTCACTGGCAGCAGCAGTAGTGATCGGTATTGTAGGACGTGCCTATCTGTATCCGACAATTCTGGGTGTGGAAGGAGCTGCTTCTACAGAGAGTGTGTTTATTGAAATGATTACAAAGATGTTTACGCAGGATATGAACCTTCCGTTTATTGGAGGAATCTTCCTGTGCGGTATTCTGGCGGCGATTATGTCTACGGCAGATTCCCAGCTTTTGGTAACGGCATCTTCTGTTTCAAAAGATATTTACAAAGGGATTTTGAGTAAGGAAGCAGATGAGAAAAAAGTGCTGAAAGTAAGCAGAACAACCGTTATTGTAGTATCTATATTGGCATTTGTCATTGCATGGAATCCAAATAACAGTATTATGGGACTGGTATCCAACGCATGGGCAGGTCTGGGTGCTGCTTTTGGTCCAATCGTACTGATGTCACTGTTCTGGAGAAGAACTAATTTCGCCGGTGCAGTTGCAGGTATTGTTTCAGGTGGTCTTACCGTAATTATCTGGGATTACATTCCGATGGTTGGCGGTCAGACACTGGGTACAGTAACCGGATTGTATTCTCTTGCGGTAGGATTCGCAATCAGTGTATTGTGTATTGTGATTTTTAGTCTTTGTACGAAAGAGCCATCCAGAGAAATTCTGGCTGAGTTTGATGCGGTGAAGAACTGGAAAGAAGATTAATGAAATAAAAATAATGTTGCTTATGAACAATTGGTTAATACCGATTTTCGAGTTTTTATAAAGAACTAAAGAACCCCTGCGGAAATAGATACCTTTTGGTACAAACATTTTCGGTGGGGGTTCTTTAATTGAAAAATCTTGAGGATTTGGTGGTTTTGTGATAGTCTGATATTAGAAAGTGAGAGAAAAGATGAATTATAAATTAACGATTGAGTATGATGGGACCCGTTATGAGGGTTGGCAGCGTCAGAGTACTACAGAACAAACCATTCAGGGAAAAATTGAAAATGTATTGTCCAGGATGAGCGGAAAAGAGATACAGATTGACGGTGCCGGAAGAACAGATGGGGGAGTCCATGCAAAGGGGCAGGTGGCAAGTGTTCATCTGGAACCTCGATGGAGTAATGAAGAGATTCAGGAATATTTGAATCAATATCTGCCGGATGATATTGGTATTGTGAAGGTGGAGAGAGTACCGGAAAGATTCCATGCGCGTCTGTGGGCGACCGGAAAATGTTATTCTTACCGAATCGGTACGGATAGTTATAAATCGGTATTTGACAGAAAATACAGATATCCATTGGGAGAAGAGTTGGATGTGGAAGCTATGGAACGAGCAGCTCAGGATTTGCTGGGAACCCACGATTTTAAATCTTTCTGTGGAAATTCCCGAATGAAAAAATCAACGGTGCGGACGATTGAAGAGATTCGGATTGAACAAAGCGAACATGAAGTAAAGCTTGTGTATCGTGGAAATGGTTTTTTGCAGTATATGGTCAGAATCCTTACGGGAACTTTGATTGAGATCGGGCTTCACAAGCGTCCGGCGGATAGTATACCACAGCTTCTGCAGGAACAGAATCGACGGAAAGCAGGGGTTACAGCACCTGCATCAGGGCTGTGTCTGGAAGAAGTTTATTATTGAAAAGATAGAAAGGAAAAAACATGAGAGACTGGAGTAATTGGCCGAAAGAATATTATGAAACAACAGAGAGAGAGGAACGACTGGCTATCCTGAAAGAGCGTCTGGAATCGGAAGAGGCTGATGAGAAAGACAGAATTCGTATGAAATTTTGGGAACTGCGTTATGCACAGCGTGACAAAATGCCGGAAGGAGTGGATTATTTTATTCGTTCCTGGATGAACATGTATTTTACATCGAAAAAGCCGGGAGCCTGGTGGCTGAAAAAACAGCAGCTGAAGGATCTGGAAAACGCAAAAGAGGATTTTGGGTTTGAACTGGCAAAAGAATATGGACAGGAAGGAGCGGAAGTGCTGTATGAAGAACTATGCCACGGTGTAAAGTTTTATATTGGTCTTTGTAAAACTGACAGTAAATACAGTACACAGCTGATTGGATTGATGAAGATGAAACCAAATCAATTGGTGGAAAAAATAGGTAATGAAATCTGGAGAATTTCTTCTGTCGTACCGGAAACTTTTGGACAGAAGGAGGAGTTTGAGATCTTTGAAAAAGCATGCTGCGATACTTTTTGGAATGAATTTCCCAAGTATAAAGCAGATGAAGAAATAAAACTGAGGAGGTAACAGGCGTGGCTATAAAATTTCATGAGAACACAGGTGTTTTTCACATTTGGGGAGATGAATTCAGTTATATTTTCTGTATATTGAAAAATCAGCAGCTGGGACAGCTGTATTATGGAAAAAGGCTGAGAGACAGAGAAGATTTTGACCGTATGCTGCTGTTGTCAAGAAGAGATATGGCACCGTGTGTATTTGAAGGAAATTCTATCTTTTCCATGGATGATATCAAGCAGGAATATCCGGTGTATGGGAATGGTGATCTTCGATATATGGCCTGTGAGATTCAGAGTCCGGATGGCAGCAGAGCCAGTGATTTTAAGTATGTTTCTCATAGGGTTTATAGCGGGAAGCCTGTTTTGAAGGGACTTCCCTGTACATATGTGGAAGATGAGAATGAAGCGGAGACTCTTGAAATTGTACTGACGGATTCGTTACTGGATACTGATATGATATTAAGTTATACCGTGTATGCAGAATATCCGGCACTTGTGAGAAATGTCAGATTTGTCTGTAGAAGTGAGAAAAATCTGAAGTTAGTAAAAGCAATGAGTATGAATCTGGATCTGGCAGACAGTGATTATGAGATGATGGATTTTGCCGGTGCATGGGGAAGAGAGCGGTATGTAAAGAAACAGAAGTTACATGTGGGAATTCAGAGTATTTACAGTCTTCGTGGTCACAGCAGTCATCAGTTTAATCCGTTTCTTATGCTCAAACGTCCGGAAACGGTAGAAAATTCCGGTGAGGTGATTGGAGTCAGCCTGATTTACAGTGGTAATTTCCTGGGACAGGTTGAAGTAGATAATTATCATGTGACCAGAGTTATGATGGGAATTCATCCGGAAGGTTTTGCGTGGAATCTGACAAACGGAACAGAGTTCCAGACACCGGAAGCGGTGATGGTATACAGCAATCAGGGAATGAATTATATGAGTCAGGTGTTCCACAAACTGTATCGAACAAGACTGGCAAGAGGCTACTGGAGAGACAAAGCCAGACCGATCCTGGTAAATAACTGGGAAGCTACATATATGGATTTCGATGAAGAAAAATTGCTGGCAATCGCGAAAACGGCAAAAGATCTTGGTGTGGAATTGTTTGTATTGGATGACGGATGGTTTGGACACAGAGACGATGCGACCAGCTCTCTGGGAGACTGGTTTGCAGACCGGAGAAAGCTGCCGGATGGGATTGAAGGAATAGCAGATAAGATCACGGCGCTCGGTATGCGTTTCGGTCTGTGGTTTGAGCCTGAGATGATCAGTATGGACAGTGAACTTTATCGTGATCATCCGGATTATATGCTGAAAACCCCGGGAAGAATTCCATGTCACGGAAGAAATCAGTTTGTTCTGGACTTTTCAAAACCGGAAGTAGTAGACTACATAGCGGAGAGTATGGAGAAAATCCTGGCAAGCGGAAAGGTGTCATATGTGAAATGGGATATGAATCGAAGTATTACGGATGGTTATTCACAGGGACGGGATCAGGAATTTCAGGGGGAAGTGCTGCATCGGCAGATTTTAGGCATATACAGCCTGTATCAGCGCCTGACAGATAAGTTCCCTGAAGTACTGTTTGAATCCTGTGCCAGCGGAGGAGCAAGATTTGATCCGGGAATGCTTTACTATGCACCTCAGGCCTGGACATCGGATGATACAGATGCTTTGGAAAGATTGAAGATTCAATACGGTACCTCCTATTGTTATCCGATCTGTTCCATGGGAAGCCATGTGTCAGCGGTGCCGAATCATCAGGTGTTCAGAAATACGCCGATAAAAACCAGAGCGGATGTGGCATATTTTGGAACCTTTGGATATGAACTGGATTTCAATAAGCTCCCCAAGGAAGAACATGAGCAGATCAAAGAACAGATTGTTTTCATGAAACAGCAGCAACAGTTGCTTATGGAAGGAACATTTTATCGTCTTATCAGCCCCTTTGAGGGGACAGAGACGGCCTGGATGGTGGTTTCGCCGGATCGGAAAAAAGCACTGGTGGGATATTACCGTATGCTGCAGCCTATGAATGAAGGATATCGTTGGCTGAAACTGTCCGGTCTGGATGCGGATGCAGAGTACAGGATTAAGGATACAGCATATCCTATGGCAGCTGATGCTTATTCCTATTATGGGGATGAATTGATGGAAAAAGGATTTGATATTTCAGATACAGGATTCGGACCTGTGACGCCGGAGATTTATCAGGGAGATTACCAGTCCAGATTATTTATCGTAGAACAAATATAATGATTAGGGTGTCAAAAGTCCAAATCATATATTATTATTTGAATCATATGAGTAGTTTGTATCGCATATGATAAATCAAACCCTTCGGAGTGGTTTTGCAGTGAAAAATTCAAGTGCTTCTCAGCCACAATCTTTTTCCAAATGTAGGGACACAATTGATTTCACTCTTCTGGTACTGGTGGTGCTGCTTTTGATTATCGGTCTGGTGCTTTTATACAGTACCAGTACATATAACGGAAGGGTGAAGTTTCACGATCCGGCTTATTATTTTAAAAAGCAGTTGTTTGCTACACTGTTGGGTCTGATGGCATTGTATCTTGTTTCTCAGATGGATTACCATGTAATAGCTCGATTTGCACTGCCTCTTTATCTGTGTTCGCTTGGACTTTCTACGGCGGTTCTGTTTTTCGGACAGGAGTACAATGGTTCCAAACGTTGGCTGTCCCTCGGACCTCTGTCTTTTCAGCCTTCGGAATTCGCAAAGGTTGCAGTGGTAATTTTGCTTGCGCATTTTATAAGTGACGGTAAAAAGAGAACGGACAGTCTCTGGTTTATGGTGAAAACCATGGGGATTCTTCTGCCGATTGTGGGACTTGTAGGAACGAATAATTTAAGTACTGCCATAATTATTCTGGGAATTGGAGTTATTCTTATTTTCGTGGCCAACCCAAAGTATCTGCCATTTGTAGGGGTAGGGGCAGCAGGGATCGGATTTGTTACTATTTTTCTAAGCATGGAAAGTTACCGTCTGGAGCGTCTTGCTATTTGGAGAGAGCCGGAAAAATATGAAAAAGGATTTCAGACCATACAGGGATTGTATGCGATTGGAAGCGGCGGCATTTTTGGAAAAGGGCTGGGGAGCAGTCTGCAGAAACTGGGGTTTGTTCCTGAGGCTCAAAATGATATGATTTTTTCCATTATCTGTGAAGAGACAGGGCTTGTGGGTGCTTCCCTGGTAATTTTTTTATTTGCCCTTTTGATCTGGCGTCTGATGGTAAATGCCACTCATGCACCGGATCTTCTGGGAGAATTGATCTGCGCGGGTATTATGGGCCATATGGCGATACAAGTAATACTAAATATAGCGGTAGTCACCAATACGATTCCCAATACGGGAATTACCCTTCCCTTTATCAGCTACGGAGGCACGTCAGTACTGTTTTTGATGAGTGAGATGGGTCTGGCTCTTTCTGTGAGCCGTTATAATCTTTTGGAATAACAGGATGCTATTATTAAAATTGTAACCAAATTTCTACGATTGCATAAAATAAGATAACAGGATTTGCGGGAGTAAAATCAGTGGGAGAAATTTGGATTGACGGGGAAATTCCTCTGTCCGGTCAGGTTCAGATACAGGGATCAAAGAATGCGGCTCTGCCTATGATGGCGGCCGCTCTTTTACATGATGGCGTTACCATTTTACACAGATGTCCCAGGATTGCCGATGTATACGCTATGGAGAAAATATTGATTTCTTTGGGAGTAAAGACCAGTTGGGAACAGCACACGCTGACACTGGATTGCAGAAAAATTAGAGGCAGCGAGATTATAGGGAAATATGCGGAAAGTATGCGTTCTTCCGTGATCTTAATGGGAAGCATGTTATCCAGAATGCAGAAAGTACGAATTGGCTACCCGGGTGGATGTACCATCGGAAAACGACCGATTGATCTGCATCTGAAAGTATTCCAGACTATGGGAGTCAGAATTAACGAAGATCATGGAGAATTGTTGGCATCCTGCGAAACAAGAATGAAAGGGGCGGATATTGAGTTTCCGTTTTCCAGTGTGGGTGCTACGGAAAACGGGCTTTTGGCGGCAGTGAAAGCCAAAGGCACTACCAGACTTAGAAACTGTGCGGCGGAACCTGAAATATATCATCTGTGTCGTTTTTTGCAGG
>JBJFCH010000053.1:0-7046 GCA_051888835.1 Oliverpabstia sp.
TTGATGAAAAATTTGTTACTCTCGATAAAAAGGTAGATTCTCTTGATGAAAAAGTAGATTCTCTTGATGAAAAAGTAGATTCTCTTGATGAAAAAGTAGATTCTCTCGATGTTAAAGTCAACACTCTTGATGAAAAAGTCAATATTCTCGAGTACAGAACTAAAAATATGGAAGTGCACCTTGAAAATGTAACTGATAAAAATATCAGCTTCATTGCAGAAAATTACTGTACTTTAACCAGAAAGCTGGATGATAATAACAAGATTACAGATACTCAGCTTGCGTATCAGGTCAAAGTAAACTATTTGTCATCTGATGTCGAAAAGCTAAAAAAAGATGTGGCTGAACTTAAAAGCAAAATCGCATAACTTCAGAAAAATCTCCATCCGGGTTGTTTCCCGAATGGAGATTTACGCTAAAATTCATTATTTATTTTCCGCCCTTGCGGTAGCCAGTACGATCATCATTCCTACTGCCGCCGCTACTGTTGCAAAAACCAACGTGGTGTTAACACCTACAGCATCGATTAAAGCCCCTCCGAACAATGCCCCCAGCACACTTCCCAGTGTATAGGTCATGGTCATATAGGCCTGGCCTTTGATTGCATCTTGTTCTTCCATAACAGAATTTACGTAATAAACGGAAGATACCGTAATCAAAGCCCAGCCAAACATCTGAAAAATCTGTACAAAGTAAAAGCTCAAAATATTAGGAGCCAGCAGCGTTCCCAAAGTTTTTACCATAAAGAAAATTCCCGAGATACGAAACCATATATCTGCCCGAACTTTCTTGATCATATACCCAAACATGAACAGTGTAGGCAGTTCCAACATAGCAGCCAGTGCCATGGCAAATCCCATCTCTGAGCTGCCGCCACCTTTACTTTCTACAATCTGATACGTAAAGCTGTTCAGTAAAACATGGCTGATATAGAGAAAAATACAGCCGATCAGGACAAAACTGAATCTTTTATACTTCACAAAAAAGTACAGAGGACCTCCGCTTTGCTTTTCTGTCTTTGTATTACCTGTCTTTGATTTTTCAAATGGAAATAAAAATAATGTAAATAATAATCCACAAAAAATCAACAACATAGCTATAGGGATTGTAATTTCTCCCCAACCGGCAACAATGATTCCCAGTATATAAGCAGCAATTGCATAAGCAACCGAACCCATTCCTCTTGCCATTCCAAAGTTCAGTCTTCTCCCTTGATTCAGACTTTCCATTCCAAGTGAATTTATCAGCGGCATCAAAAGTTGCAGCAGCATAATACTGCCCCCGTATAAAAGCCCTGACATTATCATCTCGTTGCGAAACAGAAGAAGTAATACCGCAATCACCAGCATAACGGTACCTATTTCTATTATGATTTTCTTTACCGATTGACTGTCCGGTCGATCTGCATAGCTTGCTACCAGCGGCTGTAAAATTGCGGATAGAACTCCTGCAACAGCCATCAACACTCCAATCTGCGTATTGGAAAATCCACAATTCAGCAAATACACACTGGTATAACCCATGATGGTTGCAAAATTCATCCAGAAGAAAGCCTGAATAAGAGCATATCTCGGGGTCAGATTTTTTTCATTGGCATTTATACCTTTCATAAATATCATTTCTCCACCGGCAAATCCGTATCATCATCTGTACTGTTGTTTGTTTCCCCGGATGCTTTACTGTCCGTTTCATCGTCTGCACTCTCACCGACTTTACTTTCCTCTGCGCCAGGGGTAGATGCAGGTTCCGGAGTTACTTCTGCCTCTGGAGCATGATAAATCTGTACTCCTGTTCTGGAAAGAACCTTTTTCGTAGGACTGTTACTCTGTGTTGCCACATCCAACTCATCTCCATCTTCCAGTTCAAGATCCTGAACCAAGAGCTGCGTAGTACTTAAATACTTTGTTTCTTTCAGTTCGCCGTTTACTTCAAGACGGCTGGAAGCAGTAAAGTTTTCTCCATACACAAAATAACTGTTTTCTCCCACCGGCTCAATGAATGTAAAGATTGCAGGATTTACACCAAGCTGCAATTTTGTCGCCGCATAAGGGCTCTCTCCGCCATATACATAGCGATCCCCATACAAAATATCATACTGCAGCGCTTCAAGATCCAACTGATAGTTTTTGGTTCCTTTTCGTGTCTGATGATAATTGAAAATATTACCTTCGTGAATTCCCAAGCGATCAAATATCTCTGCTGCCATCTGATATGCAGCAAGATTTTCATCCTTTTTCTCCATACCAAAATTATCCCAGATCACATATTTTGTCTGAAACAGATATCTGTTTTTCATATCTTCCACTTTCAGATCCATGGTCGGAAGATGATCTCCATACATAACCAGAATAACACGCTCATCATAGTCTGCCAGCGTATCTGTCAATTCCTTTACAAACTGATCCATCTCATACAACTGATTGACATAATATTCCCAGGCATAATTCTTTTCCTGAGATTCTGCACCGGAAACCTGAATTACCGGATCAGAAAGTACAGGTTCTTCAGGATAATCTCCGTGTCCCTGAACTGAAATCGTATATACATAATCCGGACCTTCCGTGGATTCCATCGCTTTCACGATTTCATCCGTAAGAATGTGGTCTTTCACCCAACCCATCGGCGTCGTATCACTGATATCCGGCATATACTCCTCCGACGTAAAAGTATCAAAACCAAGCCGCGCAAATACTGTCTTTCTGCCATAAAAATTCGCTTCGTTATTATGGATGGCATGTGTGCTGTATCCAAGATCTTTCAGTACATAAGGCGCACTCTCACAGGTTTCTTCTTTTAACACCGTCTTATATGGATATTCTCCGGCTCCAAAATAACGCAGGCTCATTCCTGTTATAGACTCAAACTCAGTATTTGCCGTTCCCGCTCCTACCGCCGGAACCTTATAATACCCTGATGAATATTCTTTCATCAATTCTCTGAAATTGGGGATCGGATCTTCTGAAAATTCAAGAAAATTGATTTCCGTAGGATCAATAAAGGTTTCCAACTGAAGAAACAGGATATTTACATCCAGATTGTCTTCATTTGTAGCTTTTATCTTTCCTTCGCTCTCCTGAATCTCATCGATCAGTTCTTCCGAATATCCGTTCGGCTCGCTGATTCCCGTATCAAACAATGTAACCGCAAGACAATAGGGATATCCATAATCCTGATAAGCATAGGCGATATTTCCAAAATAATTGGAAATAACACGCTTTTCCAATGCCAGTCTACTGATACCTGAAAATGCCAGGATTCCCACAATAATAAGTGGAATATTTATCCAATACCGGATCTTCCCCTGATACTTTACTCCTTTTCGGAATATCCACATCAATGAAAAAATCAGCAGAATCAGAGCAACTATTACTACTACCACCATCAAAGGTGATAAATACTTATTTAAAACTCCCAATGCATCCGTGATCAGTTTCAGATCCGGACCGGTAAACGGAGTTACCCGATTCATCAGAAGCACACAGTTCACAATCCCCAAAATCAACCATATGCTTCCGATAACCAAACGGGCAAGAATTCTTCTGCGGAACAAGTATACCAGAAGACTGGTGGTGAATATCAGATCCGCATTATACAAAAAGATTAATGGGCTCTCCGTCATATAAACCCAGGCTTCCAGAATAGAGTGTCTGGAAAGGGCTTCAATAATAAAATAGAGTACACAGCAGCCTAAAAACTGCAATGGTACAGACAACAAGTTACAGATCCGAATCACCTGACTGCGATCGGGCTTTTTCAGATTGATTTTTTTCATTTTGATTACCTCAACTGTTGCAATCTTTCTTTTACCTGTTCCATCATCTGTGTGTATTTTTCAAGTTTTCCTTTTTCCTCATCAATCTTTGCCTGAGGCGCTTTGCTGATAAAACGCTCATTTCCAAGCATTCCATTTACACGTGCCAGTTCTTTTTCCAGACGCACTTCCTCTTTTTCCAAACGCTGAATCTCTTTTTCAATATCTACCAACTCAGCAAACGGAATATAAATTACTGCCTGATGTATTACTGCGGATACCGCATCATCAGCAATACCGGATTTGTCTTCCTGTACAAGTACTTCACTGGCACCTGCAAGTGTCGCAAAAAATACTTTGCCATTCATAAAGGTGTCACGCACTGTCTCTTCTTCTGAAACCACATAAACGGTAGCTTTTTTACTTGGCGGAACATTCATTTCCGTACGTACCCCTCTGATACTTCTTACGGCTTCTTTGATCAGCTCCACATCATTCTCTTCTTTTTCAAAGTTCCATTCTGTTTTCCATTCCGGCCAGGATGAGATCATAATAGATTCCTCCTGTGGATTCAGTGTACAGTAAATTTCTTCTGTAATAAACGGCATATATGGATGCAGCAATTTCAGTGCTCCCCCGAGTACTGTCTTAAGTGTCCACAGTGCAGCTGCTTTTGTGGTATCCTCATCATTATACAGACGCGGTTTTACCATCTCAATATACCAGTCGCAGAATTCTTCCCAGATAAAATCATATACTTTCTGTACAGCAATACCCAATTCGTATTTTTCCATATTATCTGTTACAACTTTTGCTACGGTATTGAACTTGGAAAGAATCCATTTATCTGCTGCTGTCAGTTCAGACAGATCAATCTGTGCCGGAACCTCTGCTTTCTCCAGGTTCATCATGATAAATCTGGAAGCATTCCATACTTTATTTGCAAAGTTACGGCTGGCTTCCACTCTTTCCCAGTAGAAACGCATATCATTTCCGGGAGCATTTCCGGTAATCAAGGTAAGACGCAGAGCATCCGCACCGTATTTATCAATCACTTCCAGAGGATCAATACCATTTCCTAAAGATTTACTCATCTTTCTTCCCTGTGAGTCACGTACCAAACCATGGATCAATACATGATGGAATGGTGCTTTCCCAGTCTGCTCCAAAGCAGAAAATACCATACGGATTACCCAGAAGAAAATGATATCATATCCGGTTACCAGAACATCGGTTGGATAAAAATATTCCATCTCTTCTGTTTTATCCGGCCATCCCAGCGTGGAGAACGGCCACAGTGCTGATGAAAACCAGGTATCCAGTGTATCCTCATCCTGATGCAGATGTTTACATCCACATTTCGGGCAAACTTCCGGCATTTCTCTTGCAACTACTGTTTCACCACATTCATCACAGTAATATGCCGGAATTCTGTGTCCCCACCAGAGCTGACGGGAGATACACCAGTCACGGATATTTTCCAGCCAATGTAAATATGTCTTATCGAAACGCTCCGGTACAAACTGAAGTTCCCCCTCCTTCAATGCTTCTATCGCTGCTTTTGCCATCTCATCCATTTTTACAAACCACTGCGGTTTGATCATAGGTTCTACGGTTGTTCCGCAGCGGTCATGAGTTCCTACACTATGCGAATGAGGAACAACTTTAACCAAAAGTCCCATTTCCTCCAGGTCTTTCACCATGGCTTTTCTTGCTTCATAGCGATCCATACCTGCGTACTTGCCGCCCAGCTCATTGATGGTAGCATCATCATTCATAATATTGATTTCTTCCAGATTGTGACGCTTTCCGACTTCAAAGTCATTCGGATCATGTGCCGGTGTGATTTTTACACATCCGGTTCCAAACTCTTTGTCAACATATTCATCGGCAATCACCGGAATCTCACGATCTGTAAGCGGCAGCTTCAGCATTTTCCCGATCAGATGCTGATAACGTTCATCATCCGGGTTTACCGCAACTGCAGTATCTCCCAGCAGAGTCTCCGGACGAGTGGTAGCAATCTCCACAAACTGTCCCTCTTCTCCAACTACCGGATAATTAATATGCCAGAAAAATCCGTCCTGATCCTCATGTTCTACCTCAGCATCAGAAATTGATGTCTGGCAAACCGGACACCAGTTAATAATTCGGGACCCTTTGTAGATATATCCTTTTTCATACAGTTTGATAAATACTTCCTGAACAGCTTTTGAACAGCCCTCGTCCATCGTAAAACGTTCTCTCTCCCAGTCAGCAGAAGCACCCAGCTTCTTTAACTGATTGATAATCTTTCCGCCGTATTCTTCCTTCCATGCCCAGGCATGCTCCAGGAATTCCTCTCTGGTAAGATCGGCTTTATCAATTCCCTGTTCTTTCAGTTTTTCAATAACTTTAACTTCTGTAGCAATAGCCGCATGATCTGTTCCCGGCTGCCAAAGAGCTTCATATCCCTGCATCCTCTTAAAACGAATCAGAATATCCTGCATGGTCTCATCCAGTGCATGTCCCATATGCAGCTGACCAGTTACATTTGGCGGGGGCATAACAATGGTAAATGGTTTCTTATCTTTGTTTACTTTTGCATGGAAATAACCGTTGTCCAGCCATTTCTGGTACAAACGATCCTCAAGACCCTTCGGGTCATAAGTCTTTGCCAATTCTTTGCTCATGATTTCCTCCTTAAACCTAAAGACGCCCTCCACACATTTCTGCGTGAAGGGCGAATATATCGCGGTACCACCTTACTTATATGGAAATACACAATTGTATCCTCCATACATCTCTTACGTCCTGTAACGGGGACGAAACGTGAAAACTTACTTTTCTGCAAGAAATAAATCCGCATCCATTACTTGCACTGTTCTGCTTTCCGGTTCCAAAGCTACCTTCCGCATATACGTCCCTGGGATACCTTTCAGCCGATGAATATCCCTCTCTTTCGGGGTAGTATGCGTACTCCTCTCTGTCATAACCTTTCGCTTTTCAGCTTGTAATAAATATAGTAGGGTTTTTTTCTTTTGTCAAGGAAATTCTTTATCTTTCGCTGTTATTCACTATCTGTTTTTTTAGCTCAGCAATGATCTGCTTTAATTCCTCTACTTCTCCGTTCTTCTCTTCCAGCCGGTCTTTCATCTCTTGTACTTCCTGTCCCTTCTCTTCCAACCGGCCTTTCATCTCTTGTACTTCCTGTCCCTTCTCTTCCAACCGGCCTTTCATCTCTTGTACTTCCTGTCCCTTCTCTTCCAACCGGCCTTTCATCTCTTGTACTTCCTGTCCCTTCTCTTCCAACCGG
>JBJFCH010000053.1:7146-21471 GCA_051888835.1 Oliverpabstia sp.
CTTTCATCTCTTGTACTTCCTGTCCCTTCTCTTCCAACCGGCCTTTCATCTTTTGTACTTCTTTTTTGGCTTCCTGTACTTCTTTTTTTATTTCCTGCGCTTCTTTTTTCTTCTCTGCTAGTTCAGCTTTTTTCTGATTAATCTCATCCTGCATTTCATCCATCATATATTGAACTGTATTTTTATCCAGTTCATACAATTCTTTTGAAAACATTCCCATCACCTCTTCCATATTACAACATATGTTATATGCCTGCTCATACATCTGTTCAAATTCAGGGAATTTTTCAACTATTGAAAGTATCTTTTCCGGATCATCCATGCACAGAAATGCAAGCCAGGCATCTAATTTGTTATTAATACTATTATTTTGATGCATTTTTTTAAATATGTCAAGCGAAATAAAAATATATTTTTGTAATAAATTAATTTGCAATCCACTATCAGATCTTTGCTCAAAATGATGTATGTATACGTCCGGAAATTTATAAAACTCTTTTGTACTTTTTTCAAAAAGTATAATCGTAAATACAGTCTTAATATCTTTATAACTGAACTTTTTCTTTTCTCTACTTTTTATTCGTTTGTATTGACGCAACAACAAATCCGCAGAATAACAGGCACTTCTTTGTCCGGGGAAATTATACCCAATCTTTTGTATCTCAACATTGGCTATACTGCCATCCTCCAATTCCACAACAATATCTGTAATAATCAGAGAATTTTCATCTGCAATTCTTATAGAATCATTTGGTAAAACAGACACTATTCTTACGCTTTGATTAAGCAATAGTGAAAGAAGTTCATTAAGACGTTCCGGATACAGCTCCGGGTTCAATATCTCTTTGGAAAAAGAATCATATAACATCTTTATCCCTCGTACACCAGTACAGAAATCGAGAAATTCCTGCTGTTCTTCTTCACTCCATTTATAATAAGTGTTTCGCAATTTCTCGTTATCCTTTATTTCTGTCAAAATTTCTTCTTGCGTGCGAATCATCGGGAAATGCTGCTGCAATTTATTTTTCAAGATTTGCCTCCTTAAGATATGAAATAATAGATATGATTTCAATTTCACTGAAAATATAGACTTGATGACCATGCAGCATAGATAAGAAATTATCTAAGAAATGCCTGTCTTTCTTGTGTTGTTGCTATATTCAGCATAGCATTCCGAAGCATAAATTGCAATTAAAAGCGTTCTCTTTATTTCTACAAATATTGCACTATAAAACAAGTGTGCATTTCCGAAGAGTTTTTATATCATTGAAAAGAGGATGGCATCCATATCCATCCCCTTCATTTACACCTGATGTAATTTTACTGAATATCATACACACTGCGAAGTCTCAGTCCGCCTTCCAACTGCTTGGCAATCTGCGCTTCCATGTCAATCGGTTCTTTTTCTTCTCTGCAGGCCCGTCCCAGGATTTTTACTCGTTTTTCGCCTGCATTCATATCAAAGTAGTTATCCGAAAGGATCAAATCTTCATTTTCATTCAAGATTTCTACACCTTTCGCATATGCTTCTGCTGTGACAATGATCTCGTCACCTTCCACACGATAGGACAGCTTCGGATCCAGATAACGGAAATATTTCGGGTAGGAGAAGATAACCGTTCCTTCTGAAATACAGGTAACATCTTCCCATGCTTCATAGCTTACATACTGACTGAAATAATCCACCTCAGGAAATTCCACTTTGTCCAGCCATACACTGGAGAGTGCCGGTACCGCCACCTGTATTTCTTCCTGACGTACCACAGAGCTGTCCGCATTACGCAGTGCCCATATTACAGTTACCTTTTTATCATTCAGTGTCTCATTAGTCACATTCAGGCGAATGGATTTTTCAAACTCAAAATGTTCACGGTTCATATCCGCCTGAGCAGTCATCCATCCCTGTTCCTCACAGGATATCATCACCGGTGCAAAGAATCGTTTTGCATAGTAATGAAGTGCTTTCCAGCGTCCCCAGTAATCAACAGATGCCCAGGATGCCACCGGCCAGCAGTCGTTCAGCTGCCAGTAGATTGCTCCCATACATCTTCCCCTGTTTCTCCGGAAATGTTCCACACCATATTTGATTGCTTCTGCCTGCAGCATCTGAGATGCATACAGAAGTACCGGGAACTGTGTGGGATAACGATAAGTCTGCTGAAGATAATTCAGGATTTTTCCGTTCGCCCCGGCATTTCTCTGATGTTTTTCCATAACATAAGAGAAAATATTCCAGTCTGCAGGATCATCACTGATGGTTTCAATCGTTTTCATGGAGGGGAATGACTGGAATCCAAATTCACTTGCATAACGGAAGAAATAATTCCGATAATCAGAAAATGGTTTGTTTCCATGCCATACATCCCAATAATGCACATCTCCTCTATTCGGATCACGCGGATCATCAAAAGATCCTCCTGAAGAAGGGCTTGCCGGCCAGTAGAAGGTATCCGGATCATACTGCCTCAAAACTTCCGGGATTACCCTCTCATACATGAAGAGATAATCTCTCACTTCACTCGGCTTGGAAACCCAGTTACCTTCACTTACAAATTGCTCCATCTCATTGTTGCCGCACCAGAGTCCCAGTGAGGCATGATGGCGGAGTCTCTTAATATTATCAACAAATTCTGCCCGGATATTTGCCTCAAATTCCGGTGTCAGATCGTATACTGCACAGGCAAACATAAAGTCCTGCCATACCATCAGTCCCAGCTCATCACAAATATCATAGAACCAGTCTTCCGGATAATATCCGCCGCCCCAGACACGGACTGCATTAAAATTCGCTGCTTTACACTGCTCCAGAAGTTTTCTGGTGGTACCCGGATTCACTCTTCCCAGAAGATGATCTTCAGGAATATAATCTGCTCCCATAGCAAAAATATCTTTTCCGTTTACCTGATGTGCAAAGCTGGTACCCCACTCATCCGGCTCCAAATGCATAGTCATGGTACGAAGTCCGATTTTTCTTGTCCAGACATCTACTTCTTTTCCATCTTTATACAGGGTAACACTCACTTCATATAAAGGTTGCTCTCCAATACCATTGGGCCACCAGAGCTGCGGATCAGCAATCTCCACATTTTTAGGGGAATCCACTGCTGTCACAACGGTACCATCCGGAGCTGTCACCTGCACGTTATACGTAAATCCGTCATCTCCACAACACGGGATTTCTTTTTTCAGATCTTCTGCAGGATTTCTCAAGACAGAAACATCCAAAGAAACCTTTCCCTCTTCGTGAATCTGATGAATCTGTACGCTGTCAATTCTTCCTTCATCAACTCCAAGCAGATATACAGGACGGAAGATACCGGCATCAGGAAGATGTGCACCCCAATCCCATCCGAACATACAGTGAGCTTTTCGAATATGTACAAAACCATCCATTGCATCCTCGCTGCCTCTGGTGGGCTGTTTTGCATAAGCTTCTTTAATATACTGCAGCGGAGAGTGAAAATATATCCGAAGCGTATTGTCACCGTCTGTCAACACATCTGTTACATCGTATTCCCAGATACGATGCATGTTTTCCGCTTTCCCCACAAACTTTTCATTGACATAAACATCTGCAATTGTATCCAGACCTTCAAATTTCAACCATACTTTTTTCGATTTTCTCAATTCATCACATTGGAACACAGTTTCATATTCATAATCTTTCTCCATCAAAGCAAGAGCTTTATTTTCATTGTCTTTCCAAAACGGATCTTCCATCTGTCCATTTTCCAAAAGATCCGTATACACAGTCCCAGGTACACGTGCAGGAAACCATGTTTTTTCTCCAACCTGATGCATCTGCCAACCCGTTGTCATATTTTTCATCAGCATACGAAAACCTCCTAAATAGTATTTTTGTTTATACTACAAGCGAGCGGACAAAATCCGCTCGCCAGTCTGTTCCTTTTAGAACAACGTTATACATATAATGATTCTATCATGGATATCTGTGCATTGCAATGAACATTTCAATATTTTTCCTCCGTCAGATTCTTCATCAAACAACGATAAAGATAATCTTTATACCTGTCTATTTTTTCTTTCTCCGTTTTCGAGTTGCGATTCAGATACACCCAGAAAGCTGCAAAATTTGACAGCACCATACATGATTGAACATCTTCCGGCAATCCCGATCCAAAAATTTCTTTTTCATTCCATTCATGCACAAAATTACTGATCGTCTCATAAACAAATTCCGGATTAAAACCACATTTTCTGATTTCTTCCTTAAAAGAACTGTTCAACTGCATAGATTCCCGGGCTATTTGACAAAAAATGACTACAGAGCCTTCTCCCCGATAAATTTCCTCCATCCAGTTCAGAATCTCTCTATATTTATCACGAAAATCCGATACCGCAGCAATTCTTTCCTGAAGCTTATGGGTCACATTATCTCTTCCGTAAAGAATTGCTTTGGCAATCATCTCTTCTTTACTTTTAAAGTACTCATATGCTGTACCTTTTCCGATTCCTGCTTTTTCTGTAATCTCCGATACAGTCAATGTATTCACAGATTTTCCTTCTTCCAGTAAAGCTCTGACCGCTTCATACAGTCTTTCCACTTTATCAGACATCGGATTTTTTTCAACAAACTTCTCTGTTTTCATTTATAATTCCTCTTTCATTTCTACAGTTTCCGGAATGTATGCTTCATCATCCAATTCCTCATCCTGATAAGAATGATATTTCTTACGATTCAGAATATCGTAGATACACGGTACCACAAACAAAGTCAGAAGTGTTCCATAGAGCAATCCCCCGATTGTAACCACTGCCATAGGCTGAACCATATCAGAACCCATACCGATACCGGCTGCCATGGTAGATAGACCAAGAATTGTAGTCAATGCTGTCATAAGAATCGGACGCATTCTGGTCTTTCCTGCCGTAATAATCGCTTTTCTCTTTTCCATACCGCCTGCACGAAGCTGATTTGTATAATCCACAAGTACAATACCATTATTTACAATAATACCACACAGCATAACAAATCCAATTAACGCGATGACACTCACTTCCTGACCAGCGATAACCAGACCAAAAAATCCTCCGGTAAATGCCAGCGGCATCGTAAACATAACGATAAACGGCGAGAGCAGTGACTGGAACTGGGCTACCATGATCAGATAAATAAATATAACAGCCAATCCCATCATCTTCAGTACTTCTGTCATGGCTTCCTGAATTGTCTCATCTTCTCCTGTCATTTCCACTGAATAACCATCCGGGACTTCATATTTATCCAGCTTCTTCTGAACATCATTTCCAACCAAACCTACATTGTATCCGCTGCTTACTTCCGCTGAAACATTGATGTAACGCGACTGGTTCTTTCTCTGAATAGAATCCGGACCTTTTGCCTCCTCAAACGCTGCCAGTTCTTCCAACGGAATTTCCTCTGTATTTCCTTCCTGATCGGTAGCTTCAATCGTGAAATTTTTCACGTCATTTCTTGTATATTCTTTCTGTTTTTCATCGATCACAACCACATCATAATCTTTAACGTCTGTAGACAGTGTAGTTGCTGTACTGCTTTCTGCCAACTTACTCTGGATCTGCTGATAAATCTGTGCAACAGTAAGATTATGTTCAGACGCAGCTGCTTTATCAATTACCAGACGAAGTTCCTCGGTGGATTCCTCCATACCATCGGAAACCTGCTCCAATCCTTCTGTATCTTCCAGAATAGCTGCAATATCTTCTGCTATTTCCTGGAGTCTATCCAAATCTTTTCCTTCAATCTGCACCTGAATACCGCTGCCTCCAAGAGCTGACATATCCATATTATTGGTACTTACAACAACCTCGCAATCCAGATCTTCCGTTCTCTTTACTATTTCTTCTTCAAGCTGTGCACCACTCAGCTCCTTGTCTTCAGACAAAATCAGATAAATAGATGATGTATCTGTAGAGCCTCCACCGCCCAGATTCATCAGAGAACTGCCACCACCGGCCATGGCACCCATCTCTTTAATATCGCTGATATCCGCCAGACGTTCCATGACTTCATCCGTCATATCACCGGTTTCTTCCAGACTGCTGCCTTTCGGCATGGTAATGGAAATAGAAGCCTGCGTACTTTCCATGGACGGCAGAAAAGCCGTTCCTTTTCTGATAGCAAGAAATGCGCTGACAATCAACAACGCCAATGCTCCCACAAGAACGATTGCTTTTCTGTTCAGCACTTTCACCATAATCTTTTCATAGGTCGCTGTCATACGATCCAGCAGCGGATGCTTTTTCTCTTTTGTTTTCTTAAGAAGTCCTACTGACATGGAAGGCACAAGTGTCAGAGCAATCACAAGGCTGGCAAGCAGCGAATAACCAATTGTCAGACCCATTTCCACAAACAGCTGCCTTGTAATTCCTTCTGTAAATATAATAGGAAGGAACACACATACCGTAGTCAATGTAGACGCCGTAATCGCTCCCGCCACCTGACGGGCACCCTGTACTGCTGCTTTCCGGATCGGTACACCAAGATTTCTCAGACGATATATATTTTCGATCACTACGATGGAGTTATCCACCAGCATCCCTACTCCCAGCGCCAGTCCTGACAGAGATATAATATTCAGGCTGATTCCGGAAAAATACATCAGTACAACTGCCCCCATCAAACTGATCGGAATAGAGCATGCCACAATTGCCGTAGGACGGACATCCTTCAAAAACAGGAACAAAATAATGATTGCAAGAATTGCACCGGAAACAAGATTTTTCAGTACGGAATTCACAACCAGATCTATGTAAACCCCCTGATCCATCAATGCTGTAATATGAAGTCCTTCTGTTTCCTCCATCATTTCTTCAAACTTGTCTTTGATTCTATTGGAAACTTCACCTGTAGAATATCCGGTCTGTTTCTGCATAGAAAGCAGTACTCCGGGCTTACCGTTTATTCTGGCATATACTTCAGAAGAATTATCCGTTACGACCACATCCGCCACGTCAGAGAGTTTGATCGGATCCAGATCATCCAGTCCCATATCAAACAGCACTAGATTTTCCATATCTTTTGTGTCTGTAAACTTATCACCTACACGAACCAGATACTGAATCCCTTCTTCCGTCACATACCCTGCCGGCATTCTGAAATTCTGCGCTGTCAGAATCTTTGAGATCATATCCGGTGTTATTTTATCGTCCAGCTTCGCACTTTCCAGAGCTTCATCTTCTTTTTCTTCCAGCTGTTTTTTTCCTTCCTCCAGCTGTGCCTTACCTTCATCAATTTTACTTTGTCCGGAAGTCAGCTGTGCCTGGGCGGATGCCATCTCAATCGTAGCTGATATTTCTTTTTCATTTAGCGTTGCAAGTGCCTGCTCCAACGTCACCTTTCCACTGGCTATCTGCTGTTTTGCACTGTTAATCTGATTTTTAGCGGAAACGAGCTGAGCTTTTCCCGCAGCAATCTGGGCTTTTCCATCCGCAATTTGTGCCTTCCCCTCCGCAATCGTTTGGTCATCAGGAAGCTGTGCCTGGGCCGCCTCCACCTGAGCAATTCCACTATTTACCAAATCAAGATTTGCATTCAACTGCGTAATTGCCGCATCGATAGCTTCCTCCGTATAGGAAGTAAGTCCCAGACTGCCAAGATGTGTCGCCATCTCTGCTTCCGCTGCCTCTATCTGAGCACGCAAATATTCTGCTGTTTCCTGATCACCGGCTGCTTCTGCCTGACTCAATTGCTCTTTCAGTTTCAAATATCCCTTATACTCTTCACTGTTTTTCAATTCTTCCAGACTGGCAATACCTGCCTCAAGCTGAGCTTTCTGTGCATTTAACTCAGAAAGCTTTTGCGGAAGTGTAGTTTTCGCATGTTCGGCCTCAAGCAGCTGTTGCTCCTGCTTTGCAAGTTCCTGCTCACTCTTGACAAGCTCCGCTTCACTTTCTTCAATCTGTGCCAGTTTATTATCCAGATCCACCTCTGACTTCAGCACATCCATCTGCTTGGACTGAAGCTGCGACTTTGCTCCTGAAAGCTGTGAAGCCATAGCTGTCTTTCCACTTTCCATCTGCGCTTTTCCACTGTCCAGCTCTGCCTGCGCATTATCCAGTTCACTCTCCGCATCTGCCATTTCTTCACGGGCATCTGCAAAAGAGACTCCCAATGCATCCGCAATCTTGTTATTCATTCTCTTGATCTTATCCTCTCGGATAATCACCTGCACACTTTCTTCCACTTCACCGGAAGTACTGACGGAAGCCACTCCTTCCAGACTCTCCAGTTCTGATAACAATTCATCATTGACCAGACTGGTAATCTCTACACTGTCCATATCATCCTGTTCAACCGCAGCAATCATAACAGGCATCATACTGGGATTCAACTTCATAATAATAGGGTTTCCAATACTGTCGTCCCAATAAGATTCAATCTGATCCAAATTTTCTCTCATTTCCAGACTGACAGAATCCATATTGGTACTCTGGGAAAACTCCAGAATGACCATAGAAACATTCTCACTGGAAACTGACTGAATATTTTCGATATTGCTGACAGTAGCCATCGCCTGCTCTACAGGTTTAGTAACTACCATCTCCACCTCCTCGGGACTTGCCCCCGGATAAGTTGTCATTACCAATGCGTACGGAAGATTCATGTTTGGCAGCAGATCTGTTGTCATATTCATAAACGATACAACACCGAGAATCAGAACCAGCACGATTCCTACCATAACTGTATATGGTTTCTTCACACTGAACTTCGATAACATATACTTTCTCCTTATTCCTTTATTTTCCGACCGACTGGTCAGTACTGAACGAAGTATAGCATACTTGAATAATAAAAAAAAGACCTTCTCGGGTCTTTAGAAAAATTTCATATTTTAGTCCGGATGATCCTCCCCGGTAATATTCCGCCTGTCGGCAACTGATCTAAGAGGAAACCATATTATTTCGTTGCGGAGGTAAATAATATAGTAAATCAGTAATTACCGGGAATCGTCACCCTACCGTTTAATCACTGCATAAATCCAGTATAAGGTTTCGTAACAATTCGCTCCTGTTACGAACATTCCATAGTGGAATAAAAAATGTCCGCCTTCGACAGAAAAGCAGACATCATTTTTTCACTCATTGAAAAACAGGATGTAAAACTTTACTCGGAAGTTTTAACCTTATCACATAACAAGCAGGTTTCCTGACTTACAGATCATCAGTCGGCCCTCCTTCTCATATCTGACGATACAATGGATAACTTTGGGCTTCCCTCCCTGAATACAGTGACCGGATCGCTCAGGACTCTCACCTGATTCCCTCTCTCACCAACAGATTTCCTCTGTGGATGCACTTGAAATGTTTCTATGGAATTTATACATTTATTATAATAGCAGTATGGTTCCGTTTCGTCAACCCTTATTGTTAAATTTTTTACAATTTAACATACCCAAAGCAAACAGGTGCTCTTTTCGAGCACCTGTCCGTTTCCTGTATATACTTTTTAGTTACTTATAAGCGATTAAATATTGATTAGCCTCTTACTTCTTTTACCAGTTCCACAGCTTCAGCAGTCAGAGCTTTGATCTTATCAAATTCTCCGGCTTTCACCATATCACCTTTTACCATCCAGCTTCCGCCACATGCTACGATTTTCTTGAAGCTCAGGTATTCTTTCAGATTCTTAGCACTGATTCCGCCTGTAGGCATGAATTTGATGTTGGTATATGCAGCTGCCATAGCTTTCATCATCGGGATTCCGCCAGCCTGCTCAGCCGGGAAGAACTTCAGAACTTCCAGTCCTCTCTTAACTCCCTGTGCAACTTCTGATGGAGTGATACATGCCGGTACTACCAGAATACCTTTTCCCAGACAATAATCAACGATTTCAGGATCAAATCCCGGGCTTACTATAAATTTTGCTCCTGCTGCTACTGCACGGTCAACCTGTTCTGTTGTCAGAACAGTTCCTGCTCCAATCAGCATTTCCGGAAACTTCTCACTCATAATACGGATGGATTCTTCTGCTGCTGCAGTACGGAAAGTAACCTCTGCACATGGAAGTCCACCTTCACACAGAGCTTTTGCCAGAGGCTCAGCGTCTTTTGCATCTTCCAAAACTACTACCGGTACTACACCCAACTTTGATACCTGTTCTAATACTTCATGCATAATAAAGTCCTCCTTTTCCATTTCATAGTTTTTGCCAGACAAATAAATTATATTTTTATTTGCTTGAGTTTCACAATGTGGAACGTGATTTTGTATTATGAAACTCTTTATTTTCATTATACTCACCATCCAATAAATGTCAATACCAAATCTCCCAAAATTTTACCAATTTTTTCGAAAAATTCACCGTTGCTACCTTCTTACAAAAGTGATACAATAGCGGCAGAAAAAATGTAAAAAGGTGAGCAAATGGAAAATAAAAACCCTATTCAGGTGGCTGACAGACTTTTCCTTGTTCTGGAGACATTGGCTGACGCCGGTCCTCTTCCACTTACAGATCTGAGCCACCGTCTTGATTTAAATAAAAGCACCGTTCACCGTCTTCTCACTTCTCTGATGTATCTGGGCTATGTGAAACAGGATACGGAAACAGGTAAATACTACCTCTCCTTCAAAATTCTTTCCTTATCCAATCGACTCCTGGAAAAAATGGATATTCTGGACACTGTTCGGCCGATTCTTCGACAGATTTCCGGTGAAACTGGTGAGACTGTACATTTCGTACAATTAGACGGCAATGAAGCGGTATATATCTGCAAAGAAGAATCAACTTTGAACTCCGTGCGGATGGTTTCCAAAGTAGGAAGCCGGATTCCCCTGTACTGTTCCGGTGTGGGTAAGGCTATGATGGCAAATCTGTCTGCTGAAAAAGTAAGACAGATCTGGGAAACAAGTGAAATAAAAAAATACACCTCCCATACCATCACAAACTATGACACATTTCTGGAATGTCTGGAACAGGTTCGCAGACAAGGATATGCACTGGATGACGAAGAAAATGAGCTTGGTGTACGCTGTATCGCAGTTTCTCTTCCTGATTATTCGGGAGTCTATCGATATGCCATGAGTATCACCGCTCCGGTCACCAGAATGTCAGATATTCGTATCCTTGAACTGGCAGATGTTCTCTTAAAAGTGAAAGCCGACTTTCATCACTGAAAACCGACTTTCATCACCATCAGAACCGGACGCGTGATTCCTTCCCCTTGATTGGGATTCCTGAGGGAATACAGCACATCTATAATAAAAATGAGCAAAAGAGCCATACACAGAATATTTCGTGTATGGCTTTTCATTTGCTGAATTTTCCGTTCCATCCATGGAGCAATCCCATATATCAAAATCAAACCGCCCAAGCCAAACACTAAAAGTCCGATCAAACATACTCTGCCCTTAATCTGAAAAATATATTCACTGTAATCCCACCATTTTTCATGAAACACTGTTTCCAAAAACCATCCTGTCGCATACTCCACCACACCGCATACTCCCATAATCAGGATAAAGAGGAGCAACGGTCTGTTCATATATTTTTTCAGATATATAAGGATTAATAACCCTCCTGTACCATAAATCGGAAGCCATGGTCCATATAAAAATCCTCTATTGACAAATGCATGTTCTTCCACCAGATGATAGATCACTTCCCATGCCCATCCAATCATGGAAAATGCAAAGAAAAGAACAATCTTCTCTGTTATCGTCCTGATTTTATTTTCCATAATCACGAACTCCCCTTTCCTGAAGTTTGGAAATATACTTTCCCATCAGCATTAGAATATCCAAAATTTCTTGAAATAACAGAAAAGAAAACGAAAGAATTTATGAAGTCCGCATTACAGTTTATTTACTAAAAAAAGATGAGGACTCCACATATAGGAATATCCTCATCTTAAATAATTCAGGTATCATTCTGTTATATAAATGATTCGTGTGTCATATAAATTCCTTTATACAAACTGATTTTTTCCTGCATCATAGTAATAATCAATCAGATTCAGTTTTTTTTCCAGGTCTTTCTGGATCAACTGTTTATCTTCACAAAGTTCTGACAAACTGGAATAATAGTCTCTCAACTGCGTATTAACAAAACTTAAAAGCATCACCGGATCTTTGGGAATCATAATAGAACAACCTCCTTATGGGCTTTGAATAGGTTCTTTCCTATTATACAGCCTGTGCGGATGCTGTCAACTCCCCATTTTCCAAATCCAGAACAATCGTGTCACCAGTTTCCACTTTTCCACCGAGAATCATTTTTGCAGCCAGTGTTTCCACATTTTTCTGCAGATATCGTTTCAGCGGACGTGCACCGTACACCGGATCATAACCACCTTCAATCACAAAATCTTTTGCTGCCGGAGTCAGACTGATAGAAATCTGCTGATCTTCCAGCCTGCGATTCAGATCCTTGATAAGCAGATCCACAATACCTCCGATATTCTCTTTCGTCAACGGTTTGAACATGATCATCTCGTCCAGACGGTTCAAAAATTCCGGACGGAAATGCGCACGCAAATCATTATTGACCATCTCAATATTTTCCGGGCGGATGCTGCCATCTTCCTGAATCCCATCCAACAGATAGGAGGAACCGATATTAGATGTCATGATCAGAATCGTATTCTTAAAATCCACAGTTCTGCCCTGAGAATCTGTGATACGTCCGTCATCCAGTACCTGAAGCAGAACGTTAAATACATCCGGATGAGCTTTCTCAATCTCATCAAACAGAACTACGGAATATGGTTTCCGACGTACTGCCTCTGTCAGCTGTCCGCCTTCATCATAGCCCACATATCCCGGAGGGGCTCCGATTAAACGAGACACAGAATATTTCTCCATGTACTCACTCATATCGATACGCACCATATTATTTTCATCATCAAAAAGAGTCTGTGCCAGTGTTTTGGCCAGTTCTGTCTTACCAACACCGGTAGGGCCAAGAAACAGGAAGGAACCGATTGGCTTTGTCGGATCCTTGATGCCGGCTTTGGAACGGATAATGGCATCTGTTACTTTCGTAACTGCTTCATCCTGTCCAATTACTCTCTTATGAAGCTCATCCTCTAGATGTAGAATCTTTGTTTTTTCTCCCTCTGTCAGTTTTGCCACAGGGATTCCGGTCCATCTGGAAATAATTCTGGCGATTTCCTCATCTGTCACACTTTCATGTACCAGAGAAAGATCCTGATTCTTCACTTTTTCTTCTTCTATCTCCAGCTGTTTCTGCAGCTTCGGAAGCTCACCATACTGCAGCTCTGCCGCCTTATTCAGATCATACTTCTGCTGGGCAAGCTGAATCTGACGATTCATCTCCTCAATCTGTTCTCTCAAAGAAGACAATTTTTCTACCGAGTGTTTTTCATTTTCCCACTGTGCCTTCTGCACATTGAATGCATCCCTGTATTCTGCCAGTTCTTTTTGCAGTTCTTCCAGACGTTCCTCGCTGAGCCGATCCGTCTCTTTTTTCAGTGCAGCTTCTTCAATCTCCATCTGCATGATTTTTCTCTGCTGTTCATCCAGTTCCGCCGGAAGAGAATCCATCTCTGTCTTTATAAGAGCACACGCTTCATCCACCAGGTCAATGGCCTTGTCGGGAAGGAACCGGTCTGAAATATAGCGATTGGATAAAGTAGCCGCAGCCACCAGAGCACCGTCTGTAATTTTTACACCATGAAAGACTTCATATCTTTCTTTCAGTCCACGGAGAATGGAAATCGTATCCTCCACACTTGGTTCATCCACCATAACCGGCTGAAATCTTCGTTCCAGAGCCGCATCCTTTTCTATATACTGCCGATATTCATCCAGAGTTGTAGCTCCGATACAATGCAGTTCTCCACGGGCCAGCATAGGTTTCAGCATATTACCGGCATCCATGGCACCATCCGTCTTTCCGGCTCCAACGATTAGATGAAGTTCATCGATGAAAAGAATAATCTTTCCTTCGCTCTTTCTTATTTCTTCCAGAACGGCTTTCAGACGCTCCTCAAATTCACCTCTGTACTTGGCTCCTGCCACCAGGGCACCCATATCAAGGGAGAAAATCGTTTTGTCTTTCAATCCTTCCGGCACATCTCCCCGGACAATACGTTGTGCAAGACCTTCCACCACTGCCGTCTTACCAACGCCTGGTTCACCGATCAACACCGGATTATTCTTTGTTTTACGGGACAGGATACGAACTACATTTCGAATCTCACTGTCTCTTCCGATCACCGGATCCAGCTTTTGATTTCTCGCTTTCTCCACCAGATCCTGACCATATTTATTTAAGGTATCATATGTGGCTTCCGGATTGTCCGTGGTTACTCTCTGATTTCCTCTGACTGTACTCAAAGCCTGAAGGAAACGTTCTCTGGTAAT
>JBJFCH010000054.1:0-4798 GCA_051888835.1 Oliverpabstia sp.
ATCTGAAAACACATCACAAAGATCATCATTCCAGAAGAGGTCTTCTGAAAATGGTAGGTCAGAGACGTGGTCTTCTGGATTACCTGAAGAAAACCGATATCGAAAGATACCGTGCACTGATTGACAAACTGGGAATCAGAAAGTAATTTCTTATGGCGAGGGGTGGAAGGTGTTCCACCCCTTACTAACGTTATGGACAGGATTAGGATAAAGGATCTGTCCGCCGGTAAACGGCAAAGGAAATATCCCGGCCAAGAAGCTTATGCCGAGACCACTGAAAAGTACATTGCGCAGACAGCAGGCGGTTTTACGAAGTGTGTTTTTCAGTTGTTTCGGAGAACTTCTGCCGGGAAATCGGCCCACAGGGCAGAAAAGGAGAGCAGAATATATGTACAAGAGTTATTCTATGGAGTTGGCAGGAAGAACACTGACTGTTGACATTGACCGTGTGGCAAAACAGGCCAACGGAGCTGCATTTATGCATTATGGTGATACTGTTGTTCTTTCTACAGCAACAGCATCCGAAAAACCGAGAGAGGGAATCGATTTCTTTCCTCTGAGTGTAGAGTATGAAGAAAAAATGTATGCGGTAGGAAAAATTCCGGGAGGATTTAATAAAAGAGAAGGTAAAGCTTCTGAGCATGCAATTCTTACTTCCCGTGTAATCGACCGTCCGATGCGTCCACTGTTTCCGAAAGATTACAGAAATGATGTTACGTTGAATAATATGGTAATGTCCGTAGATCCTCAGTGCAACCCGGAAGTAGTTGCCATGCTGGGATCTTCTATTGCAACCTGTATTTCTGATATTCCGTTTGATGGACCCTGTGCAGCAACTCAGATGGGTATGATCGATGGAGAACTGATCGTGAATCCTACGCTGGAGCAGAATGTGGTTTCTGATCTGAAACTGACTGTTGCTTCTACAAGAGAAAAAGTAATCATGATCGAAGCCGGAGCGAATGAGTTACCGGAAGACAAAATGATTGAGGCTATCTTTAAAGCACATGAAGTAAACCAGGAGATTATTGCATTTATCGATAAAATCGTAGCTGAATGTGGAAAAGAGAAACATGAATATGAATCATGTGCAGTTCCGGAAGAACTGTTTGCAGCGATTAAAGAAATCGTTCCGCCGGAAGAGATGGAAGTTGCGGTATTCTCTGATGATAAACAGACCAGAGAAGAGAACATCCGTCAGGTGACAGCGAAACTGGAAGAGGCATTTGCTGAAAATGAAGAATGGCTGGCAGTTCTTGGTGAAGCTGTATATCAGTATCAGAAAAAGACAGTTCGTAAGATGATTTTGAAAGATCACAAGCGCCCGGATGGTCGTGCAATCACACAGATTCGTCCACTGGCAGCAGAGACGGATATTGTACCGCGTGTACACGGTTCTGCAATGTTTACCAGAGGACAGACACAGATCTGTACCATTACCACACTGGCACCGCTTTCTGAAGGA
Organism: Oliverpabstia sp.; assembly: GCA_051888835.1. Taxonomy (GTDB): domain Bacteria; phylum Bacillota; class Clostridia; order Lachnospirales; family Lachnospiraceae; genus Oliverpabstia. Next base: position 1,466 of record JBJFCH010000054.1, read on the forward strand.
CAGAGACTGGATGGACTGGATGAGAATGAAGTAGCAAAACGTTACATGCATCATTATAATTTCCCATCTTACTCTGTAGGTGAGACAAAACCGAGCCGCGGACCTGGACGTCGTGAGATCGGACATGGAGCACTGGCTGAAAAAGCTCTGGTTCCGGTACTTCCGAGTGAGGAAGAATTCCCATATGCGATCCGTACCGTATCCGAGACTTTTGAGTCCAACGGTTCCACCTCTCAGGCAAGTATCTGTGCATCTACTATGTCACTGATGGCAGCAGGTGTACCGATCAAAAAACCGGTAGCAGGTATTTCCTGTGGTCTGGTAACAGGTGAGACAGATGATGATTACATCGTACTTACCGATATTCAGGGACTGGAAGACTTCTTTGGTGATATGGATTTTAAGGTAGCTGGTACTCATGATGGTATTACTGCAATCCAGATGGATATCAAGATTCACGGTCTGACTCGTCCGATCATTGAGGAGGCATTTGCAAAAACAAAAGCAGCAAGAGAATATATCCTGACAGAAGTTATGGAGAAATGTATTCCTTGTCCTCGTGATCATGTGAGTGAATTTGCTCCGAAGATCATTCAGACTATGATTGATCCTGAAAAAATCGGTGATGTAGTCGGACAGAGAGGAAAAACCATCAATGCAATCATTGATGAAACCGGTGTTAAAATTGATATCACAGATGATGGTGCAGTATCTATCTGCGGCACGGATCAGAAAATGATGGACAAAGCGCTCAACTATGTAAAGACAATCGTTACTGATTTTGAGGCAGGACAGATCTTTACCGGTAAAGTAGTAAGTATCAAAGAATTTGGTGCATTTGTTGAGTTTGCTCCGGGAAAAGAAGGCATGGTTCATATCTCCAAGATTGCAAAACAGCGCATTAACCGAGTAGAAGATGTATTGACATTGGGAGATGTAGTAAAAGTAATTTGCCTGGGCAAAGATAAGATGGGCAGAATGAGTTTCAGTATTAAAGACGTGCCGGCAGAGGCATAATAATATAAGAAGACCTTTGAGTATATTGTACTTGAGGGTCTTTTTTTAAGAAGTTTGTTCATGAAGTATAAATGTAACAAAGTGCAATAATTCATTTCAGAAACCTATTGCTTTGTTTCGTATAGTAGATACCGTTCTGATTGCCTCAACATTCTTACGAATCAAATAGATAAGAATTTGACAGTTTGTATATAGAGGAGTTATGATAACAGAACAGAAGCTATATAACAATAAAAAGAATGTGAGATAATAAATTATGGCATCAAAACTAAGTACACTTTGCTATATTGAAAAAGAAGGAAAATATTTAATGCTTCATCGAACGGTGAAGGAACATGATGTGAATAAAGATAAGTGGATCGGTGTAGGTGGACATTTTGAAAATCAGGAAAGCCCTGAAGAATGTCTGTTAAGAGAAGTATGGGAAGAAACGGGATATCACCTTACTTCGTTTGCATATCGTGGTATTGTTACTTTTGTGTATGGGGAAGACGTTACGGAATATATGTCTTTGTACACGGCCGACGGATTTGAAGGGGAACCTCATGATTGTGATGAGGGAGTTTTGGAATGGGTGGACAAGGCAGAAGTGCTTAATCTGAATATATGGGAAGGGGATAAAATATTTTTCCGTCTTCTTGATGAGAATATCCCATTTTTTTCATTAAAACTCGTATATAATCAAATCGATGTGCTTCAGTATGCAGCATTAAATGGCAAGCCAATGGAACTGTTTGATGTGAGAAATCCGGACGGTACAAAAACAGGAGTTGTCAGGGAGAGAGGAGTTGCGCATCGTGACGGAAGTCCTCATGCTACATCACACATATGGGTTATAAGAAAAAATGAAGATGGCAAATATGATATTTTACTTCAAAAGCGAAGTGCCTACAAAGATTCTAATCCGGGATGCTATGATATTTCTTCTGCAGGCCATGTAGCTGCAGGAGACGATTATCTTCCTTCTGCAGTCAGAGAACTGGAGGAAGAACTGGGAATAAAAACAAGTAAGGATAAGCTTCATTTTGTAGGATTCCATCAGGGTGGATTTCGGGATGTATTTCATGGAAAACCATTTGCAGACTACGAGATCAGTGCTGTCTATGTGTATGAGGAACCTGTGAGAATAGAGGAATTAACACTTCAGGAAACAGAAGTAGAAGAGGTAATCTGGATGGAGCTGGAAGAATGTAGAAAGAAAATTCTGTGTGGGGAGTTAAAAAACTGTATCTATCTGGATGAATTGGATTTGCTGGAAGAATACCTGGCGAAACAGAAAAATTAATGATTTTTTTAATAAACGATTGACAAATGCATATACATACATTACAATAATAAAAACACATTTCGGGTATTTGACAAAGAGCAAATACCCGTCTTCGGTTAAAACCGTCATTCAGGGAAAATCATCCCGAATTCATCAAAGAATTAAATCGTCAGGGAAGTTTTCCGCTGAAAGCTATGCACGTCTTTCAATCCTTGTGATTACTGAAAGTATAATTATATCTTTCCGCGGTAAAAGCCCGGAAAGGAAAAGAATGGAAGAAAAAGAAAACAGAAAGTATAAAAACAGCGTATTTGTAGATTTATTCTATGAAGATGATTCTGCGGAGGAGAACGATATTGCATTATATAATGCATTGCATGAGGAACCTTTGCCTAAAGGCACAAAAATACACAAAATCAGAGTGGATAATGTTTTGTATATGAATTTTCAGAATGATATATCGTTTGGAGTAGAAGGAAAAGTTATGGTGTTTGGAGAGCATCAGTCATCCATCAATGAAAATATGCCACTCAGGAATCTGATGTATATAGGGCGTGCTTATGAGCAGGTTGTTCCGGTGAGGGACAGATATAAGAAAAAGATGTTAAAACTACCAAAACCTGAATTTTATACTTTTTATAATGGGAAAGAGGCATGGGAAAAAGAAAAAATTCTGCGTCTTTCAAATGCGTTTGTTTTGCAGGAAGATAATCCTATGCTGGAATTGACTGTAAAAGTAATCAATATCAATCAGAAAGAAAATCATGAAATTTTACAGAAATGTTCTATATTAAGAGAATATAGTGAATTTGTGGAGCTGGTGAGAAAACATAAGGAAACCGGAGAAGAAGATCCCTATAGACAGGCAATTATGGAGTGTATAGAAAAGGGAATATTGAAGGGATACCTAGAAAGAAAAAGCAGTGAGGTGGTAAATATGCTGGTTGCAGAATATGATTATGATCTGGATATTGAGGTTCAGAGAGAAGAAGCATATGAGGATGGTTTGGAAAAAGGAATAGAGAAAGGAATAGAGAAAGGAATAGAGA
>JBJFCH010000054.1:4898-8843 GCA_051888835.1 Oliverpabstia sp.
AAAGGAATAGAGAAAGGAATAGAGAAAGGAATAGAGACTGGCACTGTTCAAGGACGACAGGAGAAAATGAGAGAATTGATTCAAAAAAAACTGGAAAAGAAGAAAAGTGTTCAGGAAATTGCCGGGGATTTGGAAGAAAATCCCGATGAAATCCTTAGAATTATAAAAGAATATGATTTGGATTTTCAGGTTGAACAAAAATAAAATTATATAAAGATATCCGTATGTTTTTAATTTTGAAATTCCGTGGACATTCTTTCAGACATCAAGTATAATAATCTGATATGGGGATAGCGTTACACGTTCAGGATTGTGTATGCCCTACGGAATTAGAAAGGATGCTGATTGAGCAATGAGATATCACAATATAACAAAGGATGATATGTTGAACGGAGATGGCCTGCGGGTAGTTTTATGGGTGGCTGGATGCAGCCATCACTGCAAGGGATGCCAGAACCCCATTACATGGGATCCAGATGGGGGAATTCCTTTTGAACAAAAGGATAAAGAAGAGATTTTTGAACAACTGGATCAGTCCTATATTGAAGGGATTACGTTTAGTGGCGGGGATCCGCTTCATGAGAGAAATGTCAGAGAAGTGACAGATCTGGCAAAAGAAATAAAGAAAAAATATCCGGATAAAACTATCTGGCTGTACACAGGATATCGATGGGAAGAAGTGAAAAATCTGGAAATTATCAAATATCTGGATGTTATGGTGGACGGAAGATTTGATCTGGCCTCCAGAGATGTAACATTGCAGTGGAAAGGAAGCCCGAACCAGAGAGTCATTGATGTGCCGAAGACACTGGAAATCGGATTGGTCGTGCTTCACGCATAAATACAGATAAGTGACAAGGAGAAAAAATGAAAAGAATTGCAAAATTTCATAAAGTTAGCTGGAAGCAGTTTCTGGAAGGATGGAAAGATAGTTTTGGTGAACAGGATGAAAATAAAATTTTAGAAATATACGAAAACATCCGCCTTCCGAGACGGGCGACAGCAGGAAGTGCAGGATATGATTTTTTTACACCGATGAACATTATTCTGGAACCGGGGCAGACAGTGAAAATTCCTACGGGGATTCGGGCAGAAATGGCGGAAGAATGGGTATTGAAATTGTATCCGCGAAGCGGACTAGGTTTCAAGTACCGTTTGCAGCTGAATAATACGGTGGGAATTATTGACAGTGATTACTTTTATTCAGATAACGAAGGACATATCTTTGCAAAAATAACCAACGACAGTAATGAAGGAAAAACAGTAGAATTAAAAGACGGAGAAGGATTTATGCAGGGGATATTTCTAGAATACGGAATTACTGTGGATGATGATGCTACAGAGAAAAGAAATGGTGGCTTGGGAAGTACCACAGGGAAATAAGAAAATGAAAAGAATGACCGGGAGTCTTGACTCCCGGTTTTCTCAACTTGCAAAATATAGGAGTGAGATAAAAATGGGATTTTTTACAAAAAAGAATAAAGAACTGGAAGCGTTATGCCGGAAAGTAGATCTGGAGGCTGAGAACAATTACAAAGATGCGGCGCAGGAAGCGTTTGGAAAATTGGTGAAGCGATTTGAAGAAATCTGTGCCGGAGAAAAAATAAAAGAAAAAACAAAGTTATATTATAAGGAAGAGATAGAAAAACGAAGAAAAATACTTAGAAATTTCCATCATTAAGCCGAGAACATCCTATAAGTGTGATCAGCTATTCCTTTGTGGTATTTATACACAGTTTCATAATTCGGGCATATATTGTAGAAAAGCGCAAATTATTAAGGTATGCAACTTTATGAAAAATTATGTAGTATTGTCACTGGAAACGCACCTGTTTTTTGCAAGAATCATGAAAGAACATGCGTTGTTTCTGGAAGCAGGATTTCCATGTAAAGACAGTGAATGGATTCAGAGAGCTGAGTGGTTTCGCAGACAGTTTGAGCAGTTTTTACAGCGGGTGGTTCAGGTCAGTCAAGGAATGATTGATACGTCCGTTCTGGAATCAGGAGAGCTGGCGACTCCATATACAGTCCGTGCAGAGCAAAAGACGCATCAGTTAAGCGGAATCTCTATAAACAGTAATATCACGGAGATGGAGCACAGACTTCGACCTGGTTCTGTGTGCAGAATAAGCAGGGGAATGCTTCAGGAAGTACAACAGCTGAACAGAATTGCTTTGCGGCTGGTATCGGAACTGATTGAATATAAAGAAAGGCTTCTTGCGGAAATAAATCAGTGTTGCCTGTTCAACATGAATTATCCGCTCTTGATTGAACATATTACCCGAGAGGCGAAGATGTATCGCTCAATCCTTATGGAGCTTTCACGCAACAGATCTGTTACCCGCAGACAATTGGGTGCGGTAGAAGACTTCTGGAATCGTATCATGATGGAACATGCATTATTCATACGGGGACTTTTGGATCCATCAGAGATCCGGCTGATTGAGACTGCGGATCAGTTTGCAAAAGAATACCGTGAATTATTGGAAATGGCGCGAAATCAGGAGTGCAGAGTAACTGATGATCTATGCAGAAAATCGTTGGAAGAGACATTGAATTATCGGGAATTTAAGACAGCCGGAGCAAAAGGAATTTTGGAATGTGAAATTTCCTCCATTATTCTGCCGCTTCTGGCGGATCATGTTCTGAGAGAAGCCAATCATTACATTCGTTTACTGGAAGAAGAATGTGGGGAGGAATAAGCTATGGAATTATGTGTTTATCCTTCCCGGGAAAAAATTCGAACTTATGAAATAGAGGCAATTGAGATACCTGTTGTCTATAATAAATATGGGGATCATGACCCGGATGGTCTTCTCTATGTGTTGAAGAAGGATGCAGGAGAGATTCGGAGAGAAGCATGGAAAAACTTTTCACTGGAGATTCCTCAGCCTTGTGAGAAAGTGAGACCGCTGGTGATCCGGGCAAATGTGGGAGAAAAGATTGTGATTCGTTTTTCCCATTCTCTACATCGGGCCCTTTCTATTCATGTACAGGGGCTTTCCTATGATGTGAATACCTCTGATGGGTCGGAAGTAGGATATAATAAGAATACCACTACATGCAATGAAATCACTTACACATGGTATGCACACAGAGAAGGAGTATATTTGTTTCACGATATGGGAGATACCCGCAGCAGTGAAGAGGGGACGAATGTACATGGGCTTTTCGGAGCAATCATTGTGGAGCCGCCAGAGTCCCGATGGTTGGATCCGGAGACCGGAAAAGAAATAGAAAGTGGTCTGTTTGCGGATATTTATCCTGTTACAGGTGAAGCTTTTCGGGAATATGCAGTATTTTTCCATGATGAGATGGAAATTAAAGACAAAAACGGAGCACAGCCGATAGATCCGCATACGGGACTTCCGTCTTCTACTACGGGTATCAGCTACCGGTCGGAGCCGATGAGGAACAGGCATCCTCTCACATATCAAAGTTTTTGAACTTGCTGTTGTTCAGGCAAAAATCACGTATAATTCCTATGGATGGAACGACCCTCAGGGAAGATTCTTTGTATTGAAAGAGGAGCTTGAGCGATATGGAGGTCTGGATCGTTATGTGGAATTGGTGGAGGAAAATAAGATCAAAGTAGAACCATTGGTTATCCGGGCAAATGCAGGAGACTGTATCGAGGTACGCCTGACCAATCTCCTTCCGGAAAAACTGGAGGAAAGTCCGTTCCAGATGGAACCTCTTTCCGCGAATTTGTTCTGTTTGTGCATGATTTTGCTATGTTATTTGACAAAGAGGGAAATGCACTCAATCCGCCCGAAGTACCCGGATCACATGATGACCCGGGTGTTATGGGTATCAATTACAGTTGCGAGCCGATGCGTGAGAGGCTGAAGAACGAAGAGGATCCGGCATATATTTTCAGTTCATTGGTTCATGGGGATCCTGCCACGCCTGTTCTCGAGACATATCCGGGTGATGAAATCATGA
>JBJFCH010000054.1:8943-21273 GCA_051888835.1 Oliverpabstia sp.
CCGGATGGACTGTTGTTTATTCCGGTAAAAGAAGTGGAAAAAGCACAGAAAGAGAATTATTGTCCTCATCCGCTGATTTTGCGGGCAAATGCCGGAGAGTGGATAGAAGTGACACTGCATAACCTGTTCGATCCGGAAAAGCCAATCCCCTATTATGATTATCCAAGAGTACCACTGGACTTCAGGCACAAACCATCCATGAGAGTGTCGATAAATCCACAGCTTCTTCGCTATGATCCGGTTAATGATTCGGGAATCAATGTTGGATATAATAACAAAGAGCAGACTGTAGGACCGGGAGAAAGTAAAAAATATCTCTGGTATGCGGATCAGGAATATGGAGCCTGTATTCTCCATTCTTTCGGAGACATGAGAAATCACAGATACCATGGATTGTTTGGGTCTATTTTGATTGAGCCAGCGGGAGCTGCATGGTACAGGGAGGATTCCTTCAAAAAGAATCCATATGGGCAGCAGGATCCATGGAGATCCGGCAACACCCATCTTTTACTCTTATCCGTGCGAAAGAGTGATATTCCGAACCATGATGCCTGCAGACAAACCGAGAAATGTGGGATTCTGCATTCATGATCATGAGTGGAAAGAAGTCTTGGATGGTCCATCATCGGATATCCGTGCTCTACAGGGTGGTATCAGTATCGGAAATACTTTTAATATGGAACTGAAAGACGGAGCTTTTTGCCCCGGAGATTATCTTTATCGTTCCGGAAGCCTGAAATGGGATGTGAAATCCGGGATGTGGGGGATATTCCGTGTTATGAAAAAAGGAATTCGATATAAATGTAAAAAAACCTGTCGAAAAGTGATTGAGCGCATAAAGAATAAATAATAGATTGTAAAAATATAAAATAGCTGTCAAAATGACAGCTTTTTTATATTGATTTAACATAAGTCTGCTTTTTGATTTAACAGAGCTCCTTTATACTGATCACTGTCATGAGGAACAAGTTTCCAAATTCAAGGAGGAATAAAGATTATGAAAAAAAGATGGTTAACATTAGGAACTGCACTTATGGTATCTGCAATGATGATGGTTGGATGTGGATCGACAGACAATGCAGCTGATACAACAACAGATACAACGCAGGAAACTACCGATGAAACAACAGAAGAAGAAACAGTAGAAGAAACAGAAGAGGCAGATGCAACAGAAGAGGCAAATACAGATTTTTCAGGAATGATCAGTCCGATTTCCAGAGAAGATGGTTCCGGAACCAGAGGAGCTTTCATCGAACTGTTTGGTATTGAAACAAAAGATGAGGAAGGAAACAAGATCGACAATACCACAGATATGGCTGAGATTACCAACAGCACATCCGTAATGCTGACAACCGTACAGGGAAATGAATATGCAATCGGATATGTATCTCTGGGCTCCCTGAATGATTCTGTTAAAGCTCTGAATATCGATGGAGCAGAAGCTACCGTGGACAATATTAAGAGTGGTACATATAAGATTAGCCGTCCGTTTAATATTGTTACAAAAGAAGGACTTAGCGATGTGGCAGCAGATTTTGTAAAATACATCATGAGTGAAGACGGTCAGGCGGTTGTGGAAGAAAATGGTTATATCAGCCAGGGAAATGAAGGTGCTTATGAGGCAGCAGGCCTTACAGGAAAAATCACAGTAGCCGGTTCCTCTTCCGTAACACCGGTTATGGAGAAATTGAAAGAAGCCTATGTTGCATTGAATCCGGATGTGGAGATTGAAGTACAGCAGAGTGATTCAACAACAGGTGTAACTTCTGCGATTGAAGGAATCTGTGATATTGGTATGGCATCCAGAGAATTGAAAGACAGTGAGACTTCAGAAGGTGTTTCTGCAACAGCAATAGCACTGGATGGTATCGCAGTGATTGTAAATCTGGATAATCCGATTTCTGAAATGACTTCCGAGCAGGTGCGTTCTATCTTTACAGGTGAGACACAGGACTGGTCAGATGTTAAATAATCAATAAATACCTGATAAATGAAAGGGGAGCTTCGGGAGGCGTACAGTCCTCGGAACTCCCCTTATAAGTAAGTATGGAATAAAGGAGATAACATGAAGGAAGCAAAAGAAAGAATTATGCAGATCGTTTTTCTGGCGGCGGCCTGTGTGTCCATTCTGGCTGTAATATTGATCTGTGTGTTTATGTTTGCGAACGGTATCCCGGCCATCGGTGAGATTGGTATTTTCAAGTTCCTGCTGGGTACGCAATGGAAACCGAACAATGGTCTATATGGGATTTTACCCATGATTGTAGGAAGCATCTATGTAACCGTGGGAGCAATTATAGTTGGCGTACCCATCGGATTCTTCACTGCAGTTTACATGGCAAAATTCTGTAATCCGAAAACATATAAGATAGTGAAACCTGCTATTGACCTGATGGCAGGGATTCCTTCTATTGTGTATGGTTTTTTCGGTCTGGTGGTAATTGTTCCGTTGATGCAGAAAATATTTGGCGGAAGCGGAAAAAGTATGTTGACGGCATCGATTCTTCTGGGAATTATGATCTTGCCTACCATTATCAGTGTTGCTGAAAGTAATATCCGTGCAGTGCCGGAATCCTATTATGAAGGTTCACTGGCATTGGGAGCTACACCGGAAAGAAGTGTGTTCAGTGCGGTGCTTCCGGGAGCAAAATCCGGAATACTGGCAGGTATCGTACTGGGAATTGGAAGAGCCATCGGTGAGACTATGGCAGTGATCATGGTTGCAGGAAATCAGCCGATTATCCCAAAAAGTCTGTTGTACGGAGTACGTACCCTGACTGCAAACATTGTTATGGAAATGGGATATGCCACAGATCTTCATCGTGAAGCACTGATTGCAACTGCAGTTGTGCTGTTTGTTCTGATTTTAATCCTGAATTCCTGCTGTTCCGCACTGCAAAGGAGGAGTAATTGATGGAAAAATTGAAACAGCGTATGGAAATATATAAATATCATCCATTTTCTCTCGTGCTGCGGCTTTTGATGGTTGTTGCCACAATATTTACTGTTGGTATTACGGTATGCCTGGTTGGATATATTCTGATCAAAGGAATTCCCAATCTGACGCTGGAGCAGTTTGCATGGGAATATAATACAGACAATGTATCTATGATGCCTGCTATTATTAACACGGTATTGATGGTAATCCTGGTATTGGTTTTTGCGGTTCCGGTAGGTGTGGGTGCTGCTATTTATCTGGTTGAATATGCAAAAAAAGGAAATAAGCTGGTCAAAATTGTCCGTGTGACTACAGAAACTCTTCAGGGAATTCCATCTATTGTATATGGTCTGTTTGGATATCTGTTCTTTGCAGTTTTTTTTGGTTGGGGATATACTTTTCTCGGTGGTGCGCTTACCCTTGCAATTATGATTCTGCCGCTGATCATGCGTACCACAGAGGAAGCGCTGCTTTCTGTGCCGGATTCTTTCAGAGAAGGAAGTTTTGGTCTTGGTGCAGGAAAATTAAGAACTATATTCCGAATCATCCTTCCATCAGCTATTCCGGGTATTGTTGCCGGCGTGATCCTGGGCATCGGTCGTGTGGTAGGTGAAACGGCAGCTCTGATGTTTACAGCGGGAACAATCGCAAAAGTTCCGGGAAGCCTGATGGATTCCGGAAGAACATTGGCAGTACATATGTATGCACTACTGTCAGAAGGGCTATACATGGATCAGGCCTATGCAGCGGCAGTAGTATTGATGGTATTGGTTCTTTTGATAAATGCTTGTTCCAGCTGGATAGCTAAAAAACTGACAAAGGGGTAAAGTGATGAACAAATTTACGATAAGAAATATGGAATTATATTACGGAGATTTTAAAGCTCTGAAAAATATTAATATGGATATCCCGGAGAAAGAAATCACAGCGTTGATCGGACCTTCCGGATGTGGAAAATCGACTCTTCTCAAATCCCTAAATCGTATGAACGATCTGGTGGAGGGATGCAAAATTACAGGAGAATTGCTTCTGGACGGAGAACCAATCAATGAAATGAAAAATGTGAATCTTTTAAGAAAACGAGTAGGTATGGTATTTCAGAAGCCAAATCCGTTTCCGATGAGTATTTATGATAATATTGCGTATGGACCAAGAACGCATGGAATCCATAATAAGAGTAAACTGGATGAGATTGTGGAAGATTCCCTCAGAAAAGCAGCCATCTGGGATGAGACAAAAGATCGTCTGAAAAAAAGTGCACTGGGAATGTCCGGTGGACAGCAGCAGAGACTCTGTATTGCCCGGGCACTGGCTGTTCAGCCGGAAGTGCTTCTGATGGATGAACCTACCAGTGCTCTTGATCCGATTTCCACAGGTAAGATAGAAGATCTGGCACTGGAATTGAAGGATAACTATACGATTGTTATGGTTACTCATAATATGCAGCAGGCAGCCAGAATTTCAGATAAAACCGCATTTTTCCTTCTTGGCGAGATGGTGGAAATGGGGGACACGGAAAAGATATTCTCCATGCCAAAAGATCCGCGAACAGAAGATTATATTACAGGGAGGTTTGGATGATGACCAGAGAATTATACAAAGAACAGCTGCGTAAACTGAACGGGCAACTGATACAGATGGGGGACTTGTGTGAAGAGGCTATGTCTCTTGTAATGAAAGCACTCCGAGAGAAAGATGATGAGATTGCTGCAGGTGTTCATAGGATTGAGCAGGAAATCGATCAGAAAGAGAGAGATATCGAAGCTATGTGTATGAAGCTTCTTCTCCGCCAACAACCGGTTGCAGGCGATCTTCGAAACATATCGGCAGCATTACGCATGATTGCCGATATGGAGAGAATCGGTGATCAGACAGCAGATATTGCAGATATTTCTAAATATGTGACAAATTTTCAGTTTGAAGTGCATCCATCCATTTTTAAGATGGGAAAAGTAGTATCCAAGATGGTCAATGACAGTGTAAACGCTTTTGTAAGAAAAGAGGAGAAGCTGGCACGCCAGGTGATTGATACAGATGATGAGGTGGATCGCCTTTTTGAGGTAGTCAAGAGAGAATTGGTAGATGATATTCGAAAGAATAAAGACAGAGAGCAGGAAGGGTATGAGCTGGATATTCTGATGGTAGCCAAGTATCTGGAAAGAATCGGGGATCATGCGGTAAACCTGGGTGAGTGGGTAGTGTATTCCATCCAAGGGAATAAATTGTGATTCGGATGTAGGAATAAAGTTATGGGGCTGATGGAATGGTGTTCTTCCTGCCAATGTCAGGTCGCTTCCCTTCAGCTAATCGCTAACTCCGACTAAGACGCTCCGGAGAGCCGTCGCGCCTAAGTCTACGTAAGCGCTGGATCTTCAGGCGCGCTTTACCCGATGACATTGGCAGGAAGAACACCATTCCATCAGCCATTGAACTTTATTGACTATACAAATGAAATATATACGTTACCCCTGATGGAAAAGTAGAGACCAGGAGTGAATGTTGAAATGCATCCTTGGTTCTGGTGTCATTTTGTATCGTGAGAAATAAACGGAGAAATTGAATACTCCATTTTAGAAGCATTGGGTAAGTGAGCCTGAAGAGCTCCGCAACCTGCCACTGGCAGCTTGCTCCACACACTTAGGCGTCCACTGTTTACTCAGACTTAGGCACGACGGCTCTCCGGAGTGTCTTAGTCGGAGTTAACAGATAGCTGAAGGGGAATGACCTGCTTCTAAAATGGAGTATTCAATTTCTCGTACATTTCTAACGAACTAAAATATTTTACAATTCCTCACCGTCTACAAGCTCATCGTATTCAGCCTTATCAAGCAATTCATCAAAGGCATCCGCTGCGATGTCATATTCGTCATCATCCACAATATTCTCCAGAACCGGCTGCTGTCCTTCTTCCTGAGAGAAGCGGTACAGATACACTTCACCGTCATGGTTTTCTCCGTTTTCATCCAGAGGGAGCAGGGCGATGTACCTATGTTCGCCGGCAGGGAATATGGTGAGGACAGCACATTCAAGTTCTGTATCATCATCCAGAGTCAGTGTTACGGTTGCGTTCGGATTAGAAAAATCCTGATTACAGTCAGAACCACAGCTGTCACAGTTGCCGCTGCAGTTTGTGTTTTCAATATCGCTCATGATAATATCCTCCTGATATTTTTACAGTTACAATACATGTATACTTTACCAGATGCAATGAAGAAAAGCAATGAAAATAAGGGATTTTCTATTGACGGAAAGAAAATGTAGTTTTATACTAAAAACATGGTTTCAGGACAGTAAAGTTCTGAAGTAATTTTGCGTAAACGCAGGAGGAGTTAGTTATGGATATCAAATTTATTAAAAGAGACCAGTTGCAGGAAAAACCGGATCAGACAAAACTGGGATTCGGTAAGTATTTTACAGATTATATGTTCGTGATGGATTACGATGAAGGCATTGGCTGGCATGATGCGACAATTATGCCTTATGGTCCGATTCCTATGAGTCCGGCAACGGTTGTTCTGCATTATGCACAGGAGACATTTGAAGGTCTGAAAGCATATAGAAGAGAAGATGGACAGATTCAGCTGTTCCGTCCGGAGATGAATGCAAGACGTATGATTAATTCCAATGAGCGTCTGTGTATGGCTACGATTCCGGAAGATCTGTTTATTGAAGCAGTTGAGGCTTTGGTTAATGTTGAGCGAGATTGGGTACCATCTGAACCGGAAACATCTTTATACATCCGTCCATTTGTATTTGCGACAGAGTCTTCTCTGGGTGTACATAAAGCAAAATCATATAAGTTTATGATCATTCTGTCACCGGTAGGCGCATACTATGCAGAGGGTCTTGCTCCGGTTAAGATTATGGTGGAAGATGAATATGTACGTGCTGTACAGGGCGGAACCGGTTTTACCAAATGCGGCGGTAACTATGCAGGATCTATTATCGGGCAGGTAAAGGCTGAGAAATATGGATGTTCACAGGTTCTTTGGCTGGATGGTCAGGAAAGAAAATATGTGGAAGAAGTTGGAGCTATGAACATTATGTTCAAGATTGACGGTGAAATCTATACTGCTCCGATCGAAGGTACTGTACTTCCGGGTGTAACACGTGATTCTATCATTCATATCCTGAAAGACTGGGGATATAAAGTAAATGAAACTCACCTGGCAGTAGATGATCTGATGCAGGCGGGAAGAGACGGAAAACTGGAAGAAGTATTCGGTACCGGTACAGCAGCTGTTATCTCTCCTGTAGGCGCTCTGGTTTACAAAGGAGAAGAGATCACCGTTAACAATTTCCAGATTGGTGAACTGACACAGAAACTTTATGATACTCTGACAGGTATTCAGTGGGGCAAACTGGAAGACAAATACGGTTGGACCAGACTGGTAAAATAATATTGGCAGTAAAATGAGCAATAATATGGGCTGCAGCACAAGTAGGATTGGGCGGCAGCCCTGTTTTTTTCGATTCGCAGCTGGATCTGCGTTTTTTGAAATAATGGGAGGGAAAATGAATCAGAATCAGACACCGCTTCTGGATGCTATCGTGGAATACACTCGGGAGCGGCCGGCATATTTTAAAATTCCCGGACACCGTTATGAAAAGGGAATCAGTCCCAGATGGAGACAATGGACGGGAGACGGGATTTTTCGATTTGATCTTACGGAAGCGGAAGGCCTGGATGATCTTCACTGCCCGGAGGGAGTGATAAAAGAAGCACAGGAACTGGCGGCAGAAATATTTCAGGCAAGGGCGACTTATTTTCTTGTAAATGGTACAACCTGTGGAAATGAAGCTATGATTCTTACCTGTGCGTGCGAGAAAGAGAAAATTATGGTGCCCAGAAACGCTCATAAATCCGTATTGATGGGATTAATTTTGAGCGGTGCCGAGCCGATTTACCTCATGCCCCGATTTGATAAAGAGACAGGATTGTGTGGCAGTATTATGCCGGAAGATGTGGAAAAAGGATTCCGCAATCATCCGGACTGTAAAGGCGTTTTTCTGGTGAGTCCTACGTACTATGGTGTGTGCAGTGATATCCAAAGGATCAGCGAGATCTGCCATCAGAATCATGCTATATTGATGGTAGATGAGGCGCATGGAGGACATCTCTATTTTGGAGACAAAGACATGGGTACGGATGCATTACCGCAGGGAGCAATTTTGCAGGGTGCAGATATTTGTGCACAAAGTATGCATAAAGTTACAGGTTCTCTGACCCAGAGTTCTCTGCTTCATGTGGGAAGCGAGCGGATTGACCGGGGAAGACTGGAAGCTAATCTTCATATGGTACAGAGTACAAGTCCGTCTTATCTTCTGATGACCTCTCTGGATGCAGCACGATATGAACTGGCCATGCATGGCTCTGAGATGCTGTCCCGTGCTCTGGAACTTGCGGAGAGTGCAAGGCAGAGAATCAACAAAATTCCGGGTATGGTATGTTATGGGAAAGAAATCATAAATGATACCATCTATGACCTGGATACTACCCGTCTTGTCATATCTGCTGAAAAATTGGGAATTACCGGTTTTGAACTGGCTGACAGATTATATGAAGAGTACAGGGTGGGACTGGAACTTGCGGACGAAAAGAATGCAGTTGCGGTAGTAACTTATGCAAATGAAATGCAGGAGATCAATCGTTTGGCAGATGCTCTGGAAAACATAGCAAAAAAACAAATACACGGGGAGAAGCCAATTAACAAATTTCCCATGCCACCTTTGCCGGCGTATGTATTAAGCCCCCGCCAGGCATACTTTGCCCAAAAACAAAGAATCAGCTGGTCACAGGCAAAAGGAAAAATAGCAGGGGAAGCACTGATTCCTTATCCCCCGGGAATACCACTGGTTAATCCCGGGGAAATCATCACGGAAGAAGTATGGGAATATATGGAATATTATCGGAAAGAAAAACTCCATTTTCATGGGCCTTCCGATAAAAAATTAGACACAATTCAGATAATTCCGGTGGAAACATTGTGCGAAAACAAAAGGTTATGATATAATGAGTCCAAAGGAAAACCAACATGGAGGACAAATATTTGAAATTCATATCATGGAATGTCAACGGGCTGCGTGCCTGTGTGACGAAAGGATTTCTGGATTTTTTCAGAGAAACAGATGCAGATATTTTTTGTATACAGGAGACGAAACTACAGGAGGGGCAGATCAGTCTGGAACTGGAAGGATATCACCAATATTGGAATTATGCTGAAAAGAAAGGATACTCGGGTACTGCCATATTTACGAAGGAAGAACCGGAGGCTGTCTTATATGGTATCGGAATAGAGGAACATGACCGGGAGGGCCGGGTGATCACTCTTGAGTATCCGGGATTTTATTTTGTAACTGTCTATACACCAAATTCTCAGAATGAGCTGGCAAGGCTGGATTACCGGATGAAATGGGAAGAAGATTTCCTTGCTTATCTTAAAAAGCTGGAAGAAAAGAAACCGGTAGTGTTCTGCGGTGATCTGAATGTGGCTCACAAAGAGATTGATTTGAAGAATCCAAAGACAAATCGCCGCAATGCCGGTTTTACAGATGAAGAGAGAGAAAAATTCACAGAACTTCTGAATGCTGGTTTTATTGATACCTTCCGGTATTTTTATCCGGATCAGGAACAGATATATTCCTGGTGGTCGTATCGTTTTAAAGCAAGAGAAAAGAACGCAGGGTGGAGAATTGATTATTTCTGTGTTTCTGAAATATTAAAAGATAAACTTGAAGATGCAAAGATCCATACCCAGATCATGGGATCGGATCATTGCCCCATTGAACTTGATATCAGCTTGTAGGAGGACAACAAAAATGACAATGGAGAGAAAGCCATGGGATATCCGGCCGGGAGACCCGACAAAGATCGGTACATCAAAGACGGCAGACGGATATAATTTTGCAGTACAGGTAAGCGGTAAAGAACCGCTGGAATTAGTATTTTATAAAAAAGGCGGCAGTGAACCGGAGCAGATCATTCAGATCCCGGAAAACTATCGGACAGGAAATGTATATGCAGTAACAGTATTGAAGCATGGACTTTCCCTCTATGAATACAGTTATCGTCAGGGAAATACTACAGTGGATGATGTGGGAGCAAGAGTCGTGTGCGACGTGATTCCATTTGGAAAAAACGGAAAAGGTGCAGATCTGCGCTACAGAGTTTTAAAAGAGACAAGTGTTGTGCCTTCATCATCGTATATTCCTTATGAAGATATGATGATTTATAAAATACATGTCAGAGGATACACCATGCAGAAGAATTCCAGAGTACGAAAAAAAGGGACTTTTTCGGGACTTATGGAAAAAATACCATATTGGAAAGAGATGGGGATTACTTCTGTTGAACTGATGCCGGCATATGATTTTGAAGAATATCCCAAAAAAGAAGAAAAAGTATCAAAATATCAGATACCTGAAATAAGTGAACCTAAGTTAAACTACTGGGGATATACGAAGGGACATTATTTTGCTCCGAAATCGTCCTATTGCGCAGGAAAATATCCGGAGCAGGAAGTTAAGGATTTTATATCAAAGCTTCATGAATCCGGGATGGAATGTCTGATGGATTTTTACTTTCCAAAGGAGATTTCACCGAATCTGGTACCTGAGATTTTAAGATTCTGGAAAATCGAATATCAGGTGGATGGTTTTGTACTTATGGGAGAAGGTGCATGGCTGGAACTGATTGCCAGAGATGAAGTACTGGCAGACTGTAAGCTGATCTGTCCGGGATACGATATGGCTCGCCTGTATGGCACGAAAGGTCCGAAAGTCCGCAGATTAGGTGAATATAATTCCGGTTTTCAGGATGCAATGCGGCGTTTCCTGAAGGGTGATGAAGAACAGATCAATGGCTTTTTGTATTATGTGAAACAAAATCCGTCCACCCATGGTGTAATCCATTACATGGCAAATCACGATGGTTTTACACTGGCAGATCTGGTTTCTTATGATTATCGCCATAATGAAGAAAATGGAGAAAATAACAGTGATGGAAATACCTATAACTACAGTTGGAACTGTGGTGCAGAAGGAGATACCAGAAAAGCAGCTGTTCTGGAAATGCGTAAACGGCAGATGCGAAATGCCATACTTTTGTTGATGCTCAGTCAGGGAACTCCTTTGCTTTACGGAGGAGATGAATTTGGCAACACACAGAAAGGAAATAACAATGCATACTGTCAGGATAATGTGACAGGATGGGTGGATTGGAGCAGAGCCGGAAAATATAACGGATTTACCAAGTTTGTTCAGGATGTGATTGCATTCAGAAAGTTTCATCCGATCCTGCATATGCCTTATGAACTTAGGGCAACTGATTATAAATCACTGGGATGGCCGGAAATATCCTGGCATTCGGAAAAAGCATGGTTTGCCAATACGGAGAGCAGCAGCAGACAGATCGGTGTGCTGTATTGCGGAAAGTATGCTAAAAAAGAAGACGGGACAGCAGATGATTTTGTGTATGTGATCTATAATATGTATTGGGCTGAAAAACAGTTTGCGCTTCCGGATCTTCCGGAAGGTATGAGATGGTATCTGGCCGTCGATTCAGGTAAAAAATCTGAAGAAGCAGTCAGCAGATCCGGAGAGGAAAAAGTAATCACTGAGAAAAAATCTCTTAAAGTCGGCGGAAGGACAATATTGGTATTATTAGGAAAGCAGGGATAAGATGAACGCCTGGGGACATTTTAAGACAATAACATCTCATAAAATACTGGTCATGAAGTATTGTTTCAAAGTAGGACTCTATCGTCAGGGGCTGCTTCATGATCTCTCCAAATATTCACCCTCGGAATTTTGGGTGGGAGCAAAGTATTATCAGGGGACAAGGAGCCCGAACAATGCAGAGAGAGAGGACACCGGTCTTTCAAAATCCTGGCTCCATCATAAAGGAAGAAATAGACATCATTTTGAATACTGGGTGGATTATGGTATCGGGGCAGAGCATGTGTTGGCCGGGATGCCTATGCCAAGAAAGTATATTGCGGAAATGATCATGGACCGGATCAGCGCGTCGAGAGTGTATCATCCGGACGATTATACGGATGCATCGCCTCTGGCGTATTATGAAAAAGGAAAAGAAAAACTTTGGTTTATTCATGAAGATACAAAAGCACAGTTGGAATATTTACTTAAGATGCTGGCTGTGAAAGGGGAAGCGGCTACCCTTGCTTATATCAAAAATGTTTATCTCAAAGGAAAAGGCCGTTTCGGCGGTAAGGGAGATACTTATGTGAAAGTGCCGTGGAGCAGCAGGAGAGGACAGGAATAAAATGAAATTTTCAAAACGAATGGAACGATTTGGTACCAGTATCTTTACTGTGTTACTGGAGATGAAAAAGGAAAAACTGAGAAAAGGGGAAGAGGTGATTGATCTGAGT
>JBJFCH010000055.1:0-3589 GCA_051888835.1 Oliverpabstia sp.
CCGCCCAGTGGATCCCCATAAACTGTATAGTTGCTGATACCGGCTTCCACATCTGCGTCACCCTCCGCAAGCTTTGCTTCCAGAGTTCCGTCTTCTGCTGCTGTCTGGTATGCCACGATCGAATCTGCGGTCACTCTTCTGGAATCGGAAAGCGCATCCAGATTTCCAGAGCTTAAACAATCAAAAATATCCTGTACACATTCAATGCTCTCCGTTGGAGAAGTAAGCTGAGTCAATGCTGTTTTCCATCCGCTATATTCTCCTGTTTTGCCGTTATATTTTGCATATTCTTCCGCATCTGCCGGGTAGCAAAGCTTCTGTACACTTAAGTTTGACATTTTTACAAGGGCTTCCGGATTTTCACACTTGCTGCTGACTACATAATAGCCGTTTGGAATTGTTGGTATATATGGCTTTGATGATCCCTCACCCATTCCATCCGGTACCTTTGCGGTCACAATATGTGCATTGATGTCCGATTTCATCGCGTCAATCGCCGGAACCATAGCTCCCCAGTCCGGTGCAAACCAGATACCGCATTTTCCAGAACCAATGTCTTCGAGAAGCTGATTGTAATCCATTGTTCCGAAATTCTTTGCCAGAGAACCGTTTTGGTACATCTCCTGCAGATCTGCCAGACCGGCTTTCATCTCATCTGCCAGAGAACCGCCCCAGACTACCTGACCGTCCTTTTCAATAAACGTAAACTGTCCATTCCAGTGTCCCGGTGCTGCTCCATATCCCTCAAAGAATGCCTGAAGTCCTGACCAGTATGTGAAACCGTCTTTTCCATTTAATGCAAGACCATAAGTATCGTTCTGACCATTTCCATCCGGGTCCTGCTCTGTAAATGCCAAAGCTACATTCTTCAATTCTTCCATCGTAGTGGGAATTTCAAGTCCCAGATTATCCAGCCAGTCCTGACGGATAAACATCATCATGGCCGCGCTGTGATTGTCATACACTTGAGGAATCCCATACAACTCGCCATCTACCTTTGCTGAATCAAGGGCGCCTTCTCCTCCTGCAGAAATATATTCCCTGAGTTCATCTGTTGCGTAAGTATCAAAAGCCTCCGAAATGCTTGCAATTACGCCTGTCTTAGCATATTTCACCATATCTGCACCGCTTACATACATGATATCCGGATAGGAACCCGAAGTAATGGCCGTGGTTCTCTTCGTTTCAGCCTGTGTACCATCTACACTGTACATCAGATTCAGATCAAATCCATTTTCCCTGTAGAGATCCCACCATGCATTCTCCTCTACACTTTCATCGCCTTCCCAGGAAAAATCTGAATTGTAGGCAACGCCCACATTCAGCGGAACCGGATCATCAAATCCATAATAATTAATTTCTTCCGCTGATACGCCGACTGTCATTCCAATCATGCATACTGTGGAAAGCCCCAGTGCTGTTGCTTTTTTCCACCATTTTCTTTCCATTTTTTTACCCTCCGTTTTGTTATTGTTTGTTGATAAGCAAACTATACTCCAAAAACGATCCGTGTACCATTATCCTGATTTTACATTCTTATCCCCAGTTTGCCTCTTTCACATTCAGTCTACTCCAAGGGTATGTATACCACCACTTCTGCGCCTCCATAGTTACTCCTTCTTACCTTGATTCCGCCTTTTTCGCCAAAAAACAGTTTCAAACGCTGATGAATATTTATGATCCCTGTAACCTGATTTTTCTGTTCCAGCTTAATTTGCAGCTCACGTATTTTATCATCCGTCAGATTTTCGCCGTTGTCCTCCACATGAATCTCAAGAATATTTTCATTCTCAAAAAAAGAAATCTTTAATATTCCGCCTTCTGTCTTATCCTCCAGTCCATGTTCCAGTGCATTCTCAATCAAAGGCTGCAGAATTAATCGTGGGACTTCAATTTCTGCATACTCCTCTGGCAATTCCTGAAATATTACATGAATCCGGTCATAAAAACGCATCTGTTGTATACTGGTATAACTTCTGGCATGATCCACTTCATTTTTAAGACTCACATTACTTTCATCGTTTCTTGTAATAAATTTGAAATATCCACCTAAATAGCCTGCCAGTTTTTCTGCTGATTCCAGATCCTCCCTGTGAATTTTATTACGCAATGAAAGAAAACTGTTATACAGAAAATGAGGATTAATCTGTGCCTGAAGCTGTTTCAATTCTGCTTTTTGAGTCAGGTTTTTCTGTTCTATCAGTTCTTCTGTCAGTATCTTCTGCCGCTCCTGCATTCTGTTAAACCCTTCAAACAGATAACTGAATTCATTTTCTCCGTAATCCTTCGTTCCTTCATAATTCAGGCCGTCTTTTTCTGCCTGTGAAAATGCATCCACAAGCTTATTTAACGGCTTATGAATAATCCGTTCGGTAAACTTTGAAAACAGTATGGAAACCAGTCCCACCCCGGCAATATACAGCAGAATAATCCATTTATATTGTGCAATATCTTTCAGGACTTCTTTTTCCGGTACATATTGGATAAAATATCCGAAAAACTGTGATTGGGCTAAATACACCTGATATCTTCCGCTTTCAAGCTTCACTGCATCGGAAAAGACCGCATTCTCCGTAAGCTTTGGCTTCACTGCATCCAGGATTTCTTTTCCCAATTCATCCTCTTCATTACTGCCAATATAAATCTCCCCTTCTGCTTTGTATAGAAAAGAACCACTCCCCTCAATTGTGTTAAAGGCAGCCAGAGTTTTTCTAATCTTACCTTCGTTGTACTGTATGACAAACAGAGCATCCGGCCGCTCTTTCACCATATAGTAGGGTTCTCCGGCAGACACCATATACAGCTTTCCATCCTGAAGGCACACTCCCTGATCAATGATCCTGCTTCTCTCATCCAGTGTCTCAAAATCCTCTTCCTCCATTTCGCCGATCGTCATATCCGATATGTATCTCTCAACATTAGGAAGATAAATCATTCCTGTCTCAATCATTGGATTGTTATTTTTCAGCATTTGGATACGTTCCTGTTCCGATAGATAGGCATCCCGCATTTCATAGTCGTTTAAAAGGCTCATAGGATATACAAGAAAAACCAGTTTCCGGTCAGAAAACATATTAAACAAAATATTTTGTGTGTTTTCCATTTGATTATCCAGTGTATCGAGATAGAAGCTTGCCTGAGCGTTCATCTTATCATAAACAGATCTTTTTACATAATTCGTGGCAGTATAATACAGAATCCCGGAAAATAAAACATTTAAGGCAAGAAATATCACCAGAAGCGATAACTGTCTTGACCTGATTGATTTTTTCCTGAGGATTCCCATAGTTCTGTTTATATGCAATTCAGAGTAATTCATGATTTTTATCTCCGTAACGATTCCTGTACTCTATCGGTGACATTCCCGTCTCCTTTTTAAATATACGGTTAAAAGATGGAACAGAATAATATCCGACTTCAGCACATATTTCCTGTATCTTTTTCGAAGTTGTTTCCAACAGTTCCTTTACTCGCTCAAATCTCTTTTTACAGATATACTCTGTAATATTGAATCCATAAGCCTGCTTAAATATTCTGGACAGATACGATGGATTGAGATAACAGATATCTGCCAGTTTCGTTAGAGTCA
>JBJFCH010000056.1:0-3579 GCA_051888835.1 Oliverpabstia sp.
CGCAACTTCATTTAGAGTAACTTCCGTCATTTTTTTGTGAGCAGTGTTTTCGGAAATGTTTTCAGTGGCAGAAGGTGCGGCAGTTGGATCACTGCTTTCATTTGCTGAGCATGCAGGGAGCAGGCTTACGAGAAGTATGCCTGCCAGTAAGAATGAGATGGTTTTCTTTTTCATAATATCCTCCTGAACAAAAAAGTATCTGATTTAAGGTATGCACGGGATGGGGGAATGTGAGAGATAAGGATGGTAAGTCCCGGGCTAAAGAGATTTTGCATATTTCTTTGGTGGAATTCCGACAAGCCGTTTGAACACGGTAATAAAATTATTATAATCTTTAAATCCGCATTGCGCCGCGATTTCTGCAAGTGGCAGGTCGGAGTCCGCCAATAATCTTTTCGCTTTCTCAATTCTGAGAGTCCGAATATGCTCTGCAATTCCTACGCCATAGCTTTGTTTAGAAATTTCATACAACTGTGTTCTGCCTATGTGAAACTGTCGACAAAGTGTTTGCGAATCCAATTCATCTGCAAAATGTTGGGAAATATATTCGTCAATCTGTACAGGAAGTTCTTGTTGTCTTAAAGATACCATACGTTCCAGACATAAGAAAGATGCAACTGCCTGCAGAATATGGGAGGCAGAAGTGATGTAGTCATCGGAAATGAGTGGCTGCATATGGCAGGCTTTCTTCAATTCAGACATATCTATTTGATAATTCTTACATAGGGATTCTATCTGAGACCATCCTTCTTCGTAGGAAGGGTAGGAGAAAACATGTCCAAATAATAAATATCCAATCACAATGTTTCCCAAATAAAGGGGAGCAATGCTTTCGGTAAGACCTGCGTGACAGCGATAGGTGTAGGGAGAATGGCGTTTTGCGGCAATTTTGCAAGCGTTTTCATCGCACAGGCAGCATTCTTTTTTTGCGGTGTCATCGGTTCGGATAATTTGGCAAAAGGGTGCAATTTGTTCAGGGTAAGCGGCAAGTTCATGAAAGGAGTCATCAAAAACGGTAATGCGGATATGGGTAAGATTATAAAAATCTTTTAGTAAGGAATTCAGTTTTGTTAAATCAAAAGAAGATATCATGTCAATGTCAGACCCCTTATTTTTTATGATAATTTATTTTATCATATCTGCGAACAAATTCAAAGAAAAAAGAACGGATGGCTATATATTTGTTATTTTACAGGAGTTATGATTTTTATATAAAAATAATAGGAAGGATGGTTAGCAATGTTAGTAACATTATGTGAAGTTCTGAAAATCGCAGAAGAGAGGAAGATTGCCATAGGATCTTTCAACACACCAAATCTTGAAGCTCTGCAGGCAGTTATTGGCGCGGCAGAGGAACTGGAACTTCCGGTTATTATCCAGTTCGCGCAGTGCCACGAATCCTGGATTCCACTTTCTGTGATTGGACCAATTATGGTCGAGGCAGCAAAAAAATCTACGGTTCCGGTTTGTGTACATCTGGATCACGGTGAGACTCTGGAGTACCTGCAGCAGGCGCTGAATCTGGGATTTACAGGTATTATGTATGACGGTTCTACTCTCTCTTATGAGGAGAATCTTGCCAATACAAAATCGGCAGTGGAGATGGCGGCAAAAACAGGAGCATCTGTAGAGGCTGAGCTTGGTTCCATGGGAAGGCGAGAGTCTGGAGCAGGCGATGATTCAGGAGAAGATGACGAAACAAAAATTTACACAGATCCGCAGCAGGCGGCAATATTCGTAAAAGAAACAGGAATTGATGCGCTGGCATGTTCCTTTGGAACCACTCATGGAATCTATCTGACCGAGCCGAAACTGGATTTTGATGTGGTGAAAAATGTACGAGCGTTGACAGAACAGATTCCGGTTGTTATGCATGGAGGATCCGGAGTGGGCAGAGAGGATTATAGAAAAGCTATTGAAGCCGGGACAAGGAAAGTGAACTATTTTACCTATATGGATAAGTCCGGAGGTAATGCGGCGGCGGAATATGTTAAGAGCGTAAAAGAAGGAGAACCATTGTTTTTCTCTTCTGCGTCCATGGCGGCAAGGGATGCAATGAAGGAAAATGTAAAAGCAGCAATGAAAATATTTGCATTAATTGATTAAGAAAAAGGAGAAGCGAAAATGAGCAAAAAAATGACATTTGCATTGGCGTTTTGTAACCGTGGATTTATGCCGGGAGAACTGATTTACGGAGCAAGAGAAGATATGATCAAGGCTGTGACTGATGCGGGTTATGACTACATTGCCATGGATGCGGAACTGACCAGATTTGGCGGAATTGAAACGAGAGATGAGGGACTCCTCTATGCAAAATGGTTAAAGGAACATGAGGGAGAATATGATGGTGTAATCTTTTCCATGCCAATTTTTGCAGATGAGAACGGAGCTATTACGGCACTGCAGGATGCGGGAGTACCAATTCTGATGCAGGCTTATCCGGACGAAATCGGAAAGATGGACTTTGCTCATAGAAGAGATGCATACTGTGGAAAATTTTCTGTTACTGACGTATTTACTCAGTATAATGTACCTTTTACTGTTATGAAACCTCATGTCGTACATCCATTATCTGAGGCATTTGCACAGAATTTAAGAGACTTTGCGGCAATCTGCCGTGTAGTAAACGGAATGAAAAGATTTAATGTCGGCTGTATCGGGGCAAGAACCACGGCATTTAAGACTGTTCGTTTCGATGAAATCACGTTACAGAAATATGGAATTAATGTAGAATCATTTGATCTCTCCGAGTTGATTTATAAGGTAGAGCATAAGGCAGATGATGATGTGGCGGTTGCGAAAAAAATCAAAGTTTTGGAGAACTACACAGACTTCACAAAAGTGCCGGAATCCAATAAATTAACGCTTGCAAAAATATCTGTTGTAATTGACGAATATATTGAGGAATATCATCTGGATGCTCTGACTCTGCGCTGTTGGAATGAGATGGAGACCTATATGCGTGTATGTCCGTGTGTCTTGTTAAGTGAATTAAATGACAGAGGTATTGTTGCTTCCTGTGAGATTGATATGTGTTCTGCATTGACCATGCGTGCCATGAGTCTTGCGAGCGAAGAGCCGACTGCTGTACTGGATTGGAATAATAACTATGGTGATGATGAGAATAAGGTGATCTTATTCCACTGTGGACCAGTTGCCCAGAGCTTAATGACTGAAAAAGGAACAGTTACTGAGCATAAGATGTTTGCAAAAAGTGATCCGGGTTCAGGATGGGGATGTAACGAAGGAAGAATTAAGGCATTCCCAACTACTATCTCCAACTGCCAGACCAAGGACGGTAAAATTATTGTGTATGCAAGTGAGGCGCAGTTTACAGACGATCCGATTGAAGATGCATTCTTCGGGTGCGGCGGTGTCTGTGAAATTCCGGATTTACAGAATAAGCTGATTAAACTAGCAAGGGGAGGCTTCAAACATCACACTTCGGTAGGTGTTGGTCATATGAAAGAAATCTTAAAAGAGGCATTTACCACTTATCTTGGATACGAATGGGTAGATATCGATTAGGAGTATGGCATACCAGCTTGTACACCATGTGGCCGGGTGACTTCCAATGCT
>JBJFCH010000057.1:0-3578 GCA_051888835.1 Oliverpabstia sp.
TGGTGCAGTCTCTAAATGGAAATATTCAGGAATAAAGTCATACAGAAAGCATATCAGTGAGATCGCGGACTATTTAAATGTTTCTGTGGAAGAATTAGAGTCAGAAGGATATATTCAGGATGGAGCACAAATTACCGCTACAGAAAAGCGAATATTAGAAATGTATAGAAAATTAGGTACTCAAGAACAGCAATATTTCGAACAGACGTTAAGTTATTTATCGAAAGTATCAGATATTATTTCCCCTTCTTGTATAAAAAAGAAACGGCAGTGATTTCTTATGGATTTCTTATGGCAAGACCAAAACTTGCCATTTGTGAGAATCAATGATACAATCGAGATAACTGGATGCGTTGTACATATCACGCATTTGTTTCCAGAAGTGCGGCTTCGGAAAGGAGTGTATAGCGAATGGGAATGTTTGTTAACTCAGGTAATGGAGCGTTTCAAGTTGCGCTGAATTCAGAAATATATATAGATAAAACAGGGATAATTGAATATACCAACAGAGTAATGGACACGTTGCAGGGTTATATTTGTAACAGTCGTCCGAGACGTTTTGGAAAGTCGATTACAGCGAATATGTTGACGGCTTATTACAGCAAAGGCTGTGATTCTGAGGAAATGTTCTCAAATCTTTCGATTAGTAAAAGCCCGGATTTCAAAAAGCATTTGAACAAATATGATGTAATTCACCTCGATATCCAGTGGTGCCTTGAACCGGCAGGTGGACCGGAACGAGTGGTTGCTTATATTACCGAAAAAACGATTGAAGAATTACGAGAATACTATCCTAATGAACTTTTAGATGGAATTCGTTCTTTGCCGGAAGCCTTGTCCCGAATTAATACGATGACTGGGAAAAAATTTATTATCATTATTGATGAATGGGATGTTTTAATCCGTGATGTGACCGCCAA
Source organism: Oliverpabstia sp. (assembly GCA_051888835.1). GTDB lineage: Bacteria > Bacillota > Clostridia > Lachnospirales > Lachnospiraceae > Oliverpabstia. The sequence goes on from JBJFCH010000057.1 coordinate 921, forward strand.
TAATAAGGTACAGGAAGAATATATTAATTTCCTAAGAGGTTTGTTTAAAGGTGTGGAACCAACGAAATACATCAAACTGGCTTATCTGACTGGTATTCTTCCAATAAAGAAGGAAAAGACACAGTCGGCCTTGAATAATTTCGATGAGTTCACCATGCTTGAATCCTCCAATCTGGCCCGGTATATTGGATTTACAGAAGAAGAGGTCAAAGAACTCTGCGAAAAATATGGAAATGATTTTGAAAAAGTAAAGAAGTGGTATGACGGATATCTCCTGGAGGATTATCAAGTATATAACCCAAAAGCAGTTGTCAGCACATTACTTAAAGGCAAATTCAGAAGTTATTGGTCAGAGACAGGATCATACGAGGCGATTATCCCTTTGATCAACATGGACTTTGATGGTTTGAAAACGGCAATTATTGAGATGTTATCCGGGGCTTCGGTCAAAATAAATACAGCCACATTCAAAAACGATACAGTAAGCTTTAAGAACAGAGATGATGTACTGACATATTTGATACATTTAGGTTATCTCGCATTTAACCAGGTTGATCGGACCGCATTTATACCGAATGAGGAAATCCGGCAAGAGCTTACGATTGCAACAGAAAGCACAAAGTGGAATGAATTGATTTCTTTCCAGAAAGAATCCGAACGCCTCCTTGAAGCTACGCTGAATTTGGATGGAGAAGCAGTCGCAAACAGCATTGAAAAAATCCACACGGACTTTGCTTCGTCGATTCAATACAATAATGAGAATTCATTAAGTAGTGTGCTTGCCATTGCGTATCTCAGTGCAATGCAATATTATTTCAAGCCAATTCGTGAATTACCGACTGGACGAGGTTTCGCAGATTTCGTTTTTATTCCAAAACCGGAATATAAACAGTACTATCCGGCAATTGTTGCTGAACTGAAATGGAATAAAAGCGTTCAAACTGCTATGAAGCAAATTAAAGATAAAAAGTATCCGACTTCAATCTCTGATTATACGGGCGAGATACTTCTGGTGGGAATAAGCTATGAGATCGATAGTAAAGAACATCATTGCATCATTGAGAAATACGAGAAATAGATTGATAATCGCTCCTGCCTATGCTAACATATTTGTAATGTAATAATTTGGTTACAAATCATCGTCGGAACTCATTTCTTTCGATTCGATGATATTTCTATTATTAAGGGAGGCGCTGTAAAATGCCAGAAGTAAATGAATATGAAGAATATGAAAAAGAATGCAAAGTGATCCGTGAGAGAAATGCCTGTTTACTTGAGATATTTGAAAATGATATGAGTGATCTGACGGAGAAGACACGGAAAAGGCATCTTGAAAACGTAGAGTTCTATATCAATGAGTTTTTGCTTCGGTGTGATGCTCTGCCGATGGAAGAGGGTATAAGTATGATCGGCGAGTACCTTGGGGACTTTTTTATACGGAAATGTATGTGGTCAACTCCGGGAACAATTAAGAGTACTGCTGCAAGTATTAAAAAGTTCTACAAGTGTATGCTGGATCATGATGAAATCAGTAAGGAAGATTATCAATATTTGTGTTCAGTAATTGGGTCTGATATGGATATCTGGCAGGCGGATTGTGAGCAGTTTAATGATCCGGATGCAGAGAATCCGTTTGCGTTTTTCTAGATTTGAAATTAAAAAACATAATGAGGAGATTATATTTTGAAAAAAACAACATTATTAATCATGGCCGCCGGTATCGGTTCTCGTTTCGGCGGAGGAATCAAACAATTGGAGCCTGTCGGATTGCATGACGAGATCATCATGGATTATTCCATTCATGATGCGATCGAAGCCGGATTTAACAAAATTATTTTTGTCATCCGCAAGGATATCGAAACTGATTTCCGCGAGCGAATTGGAAATCGGATTGAAGCTGTATGTGGGAAAAAGGGTGTTGAAGTAGCCTATGCGTTCCAGGATCTGAACGACATTCCGGGTGAAGTACCTTCGGACCGCACCAAGCCGTGGGGAACCGGACAGGCTGTCCTTGCCGCAAAGGATGAGATCCATGAGCCGTTCATGGTGATCAATGCAGACGATTATTATGGAAAAGAAGCGTACCGTCAGATGCATGACTGGCTGGTAGTAGATCATGCAGACAATGCCATTGCCATGGCGGGATTTATTTTGAAAAATACATTATCCGATAACGGTGGTGTGACGCGAGGCGTCTGCAAGGTGGAAGATGGTCATACCCACGTTGTCGATGTGGTGGAAACCGGAAATATTGTGAAAACGGTTGACGAAGCCGGAGCTGTCGGAGCATCGGCAGACGGTGTGAAGCTCGATCCGGAATCCTATGTCTCCATGAATATGTGGGGGTTCCCGGCAGAAGACGGATGCGCACCGGCATTTCTGACGGTTCTGGAAGAAGAGTTCCGGACCTTCTTTGAGAAGGATGTTCCGGCGAATCCTCTGAAAGCAGAATATTTACTTCCGACCCTGATTGGCGGACTGCTCCGGGAAGGAAAATATACAGTTAAGGTACTGGAAACCAAAGATAAATGGTTTGGCGTTACATACAAAGAAGATAAAGAAGCGGTTATGGAAAGCTTCAAGAAACTGATCAGCGACGGACTGTATCAGGAAGAATTGTATTCGGATTTATAGAATGATGGAAAGCAGGCAAAATCG
>JBJFCH010000058.1:0-20498 GCA_051888835.1 Oliverpabstia sp.
TTCACATGCTTGCCTACAACTTATTCAATTGGTTCAGACGACTGGTACTTCCTGCAAATATGCGAAAGCAAGCGGTTGATACCATTCGTTTAAAGCCGATGAAGATTGCTGCGAGGGCAATCCGATCAACAGATATATAACCTTCAAACTGTGCAGCGGCTGTCCTTATAACAAGGAATTCTACAGGACGCTGAAAAACATCCATCGACGAACTGTACAGTTGGAATAGCAACAATTAATGTACCTTGACAGTTCAAAATGACTCAATCGAATTTCACGGGAATAGTTTACCCCTTTTTGTAGATAATTCGGTTGATTTCATAAGAACTGGAGCAAGGTGTGGTAATTCTGAGCATTTTTATTTGCTCATGAATAATTCAGGTTAAATAATCTCAATTTCAACCAAATTTAAAGGGGACACCTCTCAGTCATCCTCTATTTTTATGACTTGCGGCATCCCCTCAATTAAATTTTAATAGTTTTTCTTAAATTGCCTGTCATTGGGATCAGCAAATCGTACAGGAACATCTACAGTTCTTCTCTCATCCACACAAGCATCTCGCCTTTACCGCGGTTATTCCATCCACAATACGGAACTGCGGTAAGTTCCATCGTCTTATACTGCGGCTTGCTCTCTGAATACAATGCTTCATCTGCCGTTTCAAAGTCAATTCTTTTTCCTTCAAATGTCGCAAGCATCGTTCCCCCAAGCAACGACTCATCAAATTTTTCTGTTACCGGAGCATCTGAACGAACCATAATGGAATTTAAATGTTCTCCGTTATCCGCTTCCTCCAGGCAGTAAACCCATGGTCCTTTCATCAATGCAATCTTACCGATGTTATCATTGACATTCGGATTACAATGCACAAACCGAAATGAAACATCATATTCCACCACTACTTCGTCTCCATGATTCCATTTTCTATCAAGATAATAATAGCCATTTTCAAGAATCAGATCTAATATTTCTCCATTCAATTTCAATGTAGCCGTTTTCGTGTAAGCAGGTCTGCGGATTGCAAGAACCATATTTTTCGGCTGATCCGTCTGAATTTCATAAGTAATTTTTCCATTTCGTGGATAGTCTGCTTTTAATTGTACCTTTAGTTCACCTTCATCCGTTGGAACTGTAATAACATTACTAATAAACAGATTCGAATATAGCATATTCCCATCAACCGCATACATGTAATTTCCAATGGATGCCAGCGTCCTTGCAATATTGGGAGGACAGCAGGCTACACCAAACCACATTTGTCTGGTTGTCTTTATATGGCTCATTGATGGATTTTTTTCCGCAACTCTCGGCACGACCTCCAGAGGATTCACATAGAAGAAATGCTGCCCATCCATCGCAATTCCTGAAAGCAGGGTGTTATAAAGTGCTTTTTCCACAATATCCGTATATTTCCCATCTCTTGTCAACTGGAACATCCGATTTGAGAACATTGCAAGACCTATGGTCGCACAGGTTTCCGAATAATTGGTGTTATTCGGAAGATCATAATCCGTCGTAAATCGTTCTCCGTAAGCAGCAGAACCGATACTTCCTGTAATATACATTCTCTTCTGTGTAATGCTATTCCACAACTTTTCACACTGCTGTAACAGCTCTTCGTCCTGCTTTTCTCCCGCAAGATCTGCCATTGCACTATAAAGATATACCGCACGAACCGCATGTCCTTCCGCATTCTCCTGTTCCCTCAGCGACATATGTGCCTGCGCATAATCCATATCAAAGTCTTCAAATTCCGGGAAAATATATTTTCCCTCTTTTTTACATGCTTCATTCAGGAAATAACATGGCTGTTCTCCTCTGGTCTCAACAAAATAATCTGCCAGCTCCAGATATTTCTTCTGCCCGGTTACCCTGTATAACTTCACAAGAGCAAGTTCAACTTCCGGATGTCCCGGATATCCATGTATCTGCCCTTCCTCTTTTCCAAATACTTCACACATATAATCTGCAAAGCGACACATTACATTTAATAGCTTATCCTTTCCGGTTGCCTCGTAATATGCGACTGCTGCCTCTATCATATGACCTGCCGTGTATAATTCATGACCTTCAAACAGATCAGACCATCTTTTCTCCCCGGTAATTGTAAAATAAGTATTCAGATATCCATCCTCGCACTGTGCACGTGCGATCAGATCAATTGCTTCGTCTGCAATCTCTTCCAGCGTTGGATTTTTCTTTTTCGCCAGAGAATACGCTACGGCCTCCAGCCATTTTGCAACATCTGTATCCTGAAATACATTTCCCTGATGTGTTCCTTCGATCTCTTTACACGCAACCCGGAAATTTTGAATACAGTAACTCTTCTCAGCGCCTTCCACCCGATCATTGATTAACTCCCACTGAAAAGGAAGAATCACATCATCCACTAAGTCAATATATTTATTCCAAAATGTATCTTTTATGTTAATTTTATCTAACGGCACATTTGTAAGTCTTTTATTATTCATAATAATCCTTTCCTGCTTTGCCCTGATTTAAATCTTTTATTGAGGTTCCCTCAATAACTTTGCACGGAAGAGTCAGATTAATATCTCCATTATAATTATTCTCAATTTTATCCAATAGCATTTCCATTGCTTTGTATCCCATTTTCTGCAGAGGACGATCGACAGTAGCAATCCGTGGTCTTCCATAATGTACAATATCAGAATTATCAAATCCGGATACGGAAATATCATTCGGCACCTGAAGTCCCAGTTCCCACGCAGCATCCCGCACCGCAACTGCCATCTCATCATTCATTGCAATAAACGCTCTCGGGCAGTCTGGGTCTTTCAGCAGCACCTCTACTGCGCTTCTTGTCTTTTTATAATCCCAGTCTCCGGTAATAATATATTTCTCTTTGAGTTCAATCTCTTCCTCTTCCAATGCTCTTTTGAAGCCTTTCATTCTAAGAGAGGTGGGTTCGGATTTTTCGCTCCCTTTTATGACCACAAAATCTCTGTGTCCCTTCTGAAGGAACTGCTTGATCATCAGATATGCCGCTTTCTCATTACTATAACGAACAGAAGTCCCCTCTCCCGCAGTATAACAGTAACAGTAAACGACCGGCTTATTAATCGCATGAAGCACATCCGTAATCTCTCGGTCGTGCATTCCTACATATATAATTCCATCCACCTGCATTCCAAGCAGAATATCAACAGCCTTATCGATATCGTCCCTAAACTTTGAAATGTGCTCAAATTGAGATTCAATTTTTGTAAGCAGTCTCAGATTGCTCAATATCGTCTGATATCCTTTTTCCTCCGCCAGGGCATTAATCCCATCAATAATATAAGCCGTATGCCATACCGTCACATCCTCTACTACGACTCCTACCAGCGATGTATGATTTTTCCTCAGGCTTTGTGCAAGCATATTTGAACGATACCCTGTCTCCCGGACAATCTTCTCCACTTTCTGCCTCGTCTCTTCACTCACTTTTGCACTATCATTCAGCACATAAGAAACCGTTGCGACTGATACTCCAGCACGAGCGGCAATCTCCTTCAGTGTCATATGTACCCCTCCCAAAGATTATATAAATTTTTCAGCCTTCAATCGTCAGAATCATCCTTTCAAGCCTGTCGTTTTTATTCCTCCTACCAGAAACTGATTTCCAAAGAAATACAGTAACATTGGAGGTATAATCATCAACGTAGCTACTGCCATAATAGAAGGCCAATTGATAACAAATGCGTTACCTGAAGTATACATGTAACTCGTCATAAGCGCAATAGTCAGTGTTCTCCACTTATCACTATTTATGTAGAATACAGGCTGTGTAAGCTCATTCCACCAGAATACGCAGGACAGTACCGCAATCGTTGCATAGGTCGGCTTTGACAATGGTGCTAATACCTTAAAAAATATCTGAGCCTTATTACATCCATCAATTGTGGCTGATTCATCCAGTTCCTTCGGAATCGAACGGAAATATTGTCTGAACAGAAACACATTATACGGATATGCAAAGAAAGCAGGTACAATCATCGGAAGCAGAGAATCCAACCATCCGATCTTTCCGAACATAATATACTGAGGAATAATCAAAGCGATATTCGGAACCATCATAGTTGCAATGATAATAGAAAAGATCAGATTCTTTCCTTTAAAATCCATTCTGGCAAGCGGGTATGCTACCAACGAGGATGAAAGCAGTGTACCCACCGTTGTTCCAAACATCAGAAGCACCGTATTTCTTGTGTACAGGAAAATATTTGAGTTCTCAAAGATGTACTTAAAATTCTCCAATGTAAAATTCTGTGGGATAATACTGGACGATGTAGTAAATTCATTCAGTGTCTTAAACCCTCCGGTAATAATCCATATAATTGGGAGAAACATAATAATCGCTACAATAATCTTTATAATATAAAGAACGATATTTGCAATTCTTCTTTTTGTTTTTACACTATTCATACTCGTTCCTCCCTAATTCTCATAATACACAAGTTTCTTGGATAGCAGGAACAAAAGCCCTCCAAATGCCGCTGCAATCAGGAATAGAATAACCGAAAGCGCACATGCATATCCTACTTTCATATTGCTGAACGCTTCTTTGTAAATCAAAAGGCTGAGTACCTGTGTCATTCCGTCTGGATTTCCTGCCTCACCAGTCAGTGGATACAACAAGGCGAAAGAACCATTCAGGGCACTTACACATCCGTTTATACCATTAAAAAGTACCAGCGGAGAGATCATCGGCAATGTAATATTAAAGAATTTACGGAATGCACCAGCTCCATCTAATTCACTTGCTTCATAAAGTTCCTGTGGTACATCATTCAGTCCGGAACGGAAAATCAACATCATCTGACCGGTATTATAAGTAAATAACGTAATAAAGAAAACAACCAGATAAACCGTGTTGTGATCATACAGCCAGTTTATAACTACATTTTTCCCTGAGATCATGGACAAAAGTGCATTAAAAAGTCCTGCCTCTTTTCCAAAAATGGTACGAAATGCGTATGCCAAAGCTACTGACGGAATTACAGATGGAAGGAAATAACAGAACTGAAATATTCCATTCAGCCGTTGCTTATGATTCAAAAGCAATGCCATAATAACCGCCCAGATTGTCGTTACAATTACCATAATGATGGTGAAAAACAATGTAACTCTTACTGAATTCCAAAACACATCACTGTGAAACATATTGATGTAATTGGTAAATCCAATAAATTCAGATACTCCGTTCAGTTTTCGATTTGTAAGACTGACATAAAACATAAAGCAGATTGGGAAAAGAGTAAAGCACAAGAATCCGATCATCCATGGTGCAATAAATGCATATGCTGTTTTCGTTTCTTTCTTTTTCCAGCTGGTTGATTTCTGTACTGTTTTCGTACGCCCCATCTTCAAACCTCCTCTTTTTAAATACTCCTACCGACAAAGAGTATGGAATCTCTTTTTATAAAAGGGCAACTCCACTCCGGAATTGCCCTTGAGATTCGTATCAATAAACACTAATCAATAACCAATTGTCTCCGCTGCATAATCACAAGATTTCTCAACTGCTTCTGTTGCACTCATCTTTCCGGTTACGGCAGATTCAAAGTTACTTACTGCATTACTTGTTACTCCTGACGGCAGACAGGTATAACCAAAGATACCTGCTTCCAGAGAATCTGTCATTGCTTCCCAGTTTTCAATAGTTGTTGCTGACTCTACCTTCCATGCTCCTTCTGCAGCAATCGTCTTTAATGCAGACATGTTTCCACTTGCCTTAGAATTGACGGTCTGTCCTTCTTCTCCCATCAGATACTCAATAACCTTCCAAGCATCATCCTGGTTTTTGCTCTTTGCATTGATCGTATAGAATCCAGTATGCAATGTATTGTACTTCTTAACATTGGTAGGAATGGTTGCGATATCCCAGTTAAATCCAAGTTCATCCCCATATGTGGCTATATTCCAACTTCCTGCCCATGCCATAGCTGCTTTCCCTGCCGCAAACAGGTCTGCTGTATCAGAAGATGGCTCTGGCATAACTCCTTCGCTTACCATCTCTGTACAATCACTGATGAAAGCTTCTGCTCCGTCTCCGATTACAAGTTCTCCTGTAGAAGGATCATAAACCTGGTCTCCAGCTCCTCCAATTCCTGCCCACCATGTCTGTACATTTGGAAGAGTGCATCCATACACATCTGTTGCATCGCCATTTTTCTTTGTCAGTGCCTTTGCTGCTGCAATGAAATCGTCATAAGACCAGTCATTTGATGGATATTCAATTCCAGCTTCGTCAAACATATCCTGATTATAGTAAAGAATTTCTGTTGCCGCACACCACGGAAGTCCATACGTTCCGCCAAGTCCATCTGAAAGCTGTGCTACTGCATCGATGAAATCATCGGTATCAATGTCAGAATCTTCCAGATAATTATCTAATGTAATGATTCCGCTTGCTTCTGCAAAGTTCGAAATATCATTTTCCCAGATGATATAGATATCAATGGAATCGTCACCGGTTGCAACCATCTGATTCAACTTAGAAGAATAATCGCTTTCCGGAATAACTGTAACTTCAAGATCAATTCCGGTAGCCTTCTCACACTGAGCATACATGTTCAGATCTTCGTTTGAATTTGGTTCATTCCATGTGCAGATCGTAATCTTCCCGCCAGATTCCGAGGAATCACTGCTGCTTTCGCCATCACTAGACCCAGAAGCCCCACATCCTGCAAGTAATCCGCCAGCCATAGTAACTGCCATCAATACTGATAATAACTTTTTCCCTTTCATAATAAAACCTCCTTTTATTGTTTGGTTTGATTCTTCTTTTATTTAATCGTTTAAACTTTTTTCATTTTTTTACACAGGATTCAAGTCCTTCTTTTATTGAAATTCCTGTGTTTAATCGATTAAATATTTTGTAAAAAAAATAGGAATCCGCCGTAAATGTAACCTAATTATAATACAGACTTTATGCCTTGTCAATATGTTCAATTATCTTTTTTTGCATTCCCATTTATTCGTCATTTTGCACAACACCCTTCCGGTCATCCCAGTACCATGGAAGAGTCTCTCCGTCTTCCGGTTTTTTCATATATTTGCGGAATATTTTTTCAATCCGCAGCGAAAAAACGACCGTCATAATCCCCGGCAGTACTAATGTCAAAATTGGATATTTTGCTGTAAAAAGTGCTACGCAAATGAACATCGCAGACATCCAAAGTGAGCTAAAAGTATGTTTTATAGACATAAGCAAACTTGTCTTTACGACATCAAAGCATCCATATTCAAATCTGGAAAATACCGGAAACAGAAAAATCGTCAGGAAAATATATAACAGGATGACCCACAATGATTCAATTTCATAAAAGGCATAAATTGCGCTTTCCGTTCCCATCTTTGAAACTACATAGAAATTTAGTGCTGCCAATGCTCCCAGTGCGATATAGATCAGGCTCACTCCAATCCCCTGTTTCCAGTTCTTCTTGAAAAAATCCAGGAATTCATGTGTCGGTGTTCCCCGATCCTTACGTACACCCTTAACCAGTGCATAATAAAATGCCGATGCTGAAGTCGCAATGGTTATCAACAGGATGGAGCATACAATCCACAAAAGACTCACCAGAATGATATCTGCTAATTTTCCCATAACACTGGTAAAACTGCTATCAATTCCAAAAATTCTACGTAACATACTTTTCTTCCTCTCTACTGTCTAATCTTGTATCTTATTATACTTATTTAAACGTTTAGATGCAAGACACTTGCCAAAAGTTCCTTGTAGTCTTTGGCTTTATAAACCTCTCCGTCTGCCCAACAGATTGCACTCCAGTCATTGACAGTTACGGTCTTTACCGCATGAAGAGTTGTTGCTGCTACCTTAAAATTCGGATAAGTAGCTGCCGCTTCGTTGATCATCTTCTTATATCCGTCAAGATTTAATTCCTTCAGATCTGCATCGTTTCCTTCAATCTCAAAGCCGAGGCAGGCCGTAAAGTCTTCCGGGATGCCTTTGAAATTGCGGTATTGGCACGGTCTGAACATCCTACTGCTCCACGGATACCAAATCCTCTCTCTGTAAAGCTAATTCCGTTACGGCAGATTCTTCTGATTCCGTCTGTCGGAAAGCTCTTGCGGTGCGGATACATTCCTCGCAGGATCAAGTCTGAGCATTACCTCACCTAATGATACTGCGTCAAATGTACACTCGTTTGCTGGTTTTAATTTCAGATCCATGATAACCACCTCTAATTCATCATAATAGCCATGAGCAAACCTCCACACATCCAGTATTTATGCGGGTTTGCGAGGCATGGCAAACCTCTTTGTCATTCCAAATCTATAGTAACAACCAGCTCCTAGTGATATAATTAAGCTACCAAAATCAATCAAACCTGAAAAGCGCTGATTGCTATCTACCGTCAAGAAATCATTGAAGACATCAGGCTTTTTACTTCGCATCCTGTTACTAAATTTTATGACTCTCCTTTCCTCAACCTCGATTTATCTTCGGTTCAGGAGTATCTGTACGATTCCGAATGATTTAAGGCTTTCTGTTGACAGAGAAAGTAAATACTTTAAAAGCTGTTATTCTCTCCGCACCGAATGTAAACGTTATAATTTCCGATTCAAAAATACCGTTCAGGAACGAATGTGGGTAAGGAATAAAAACTCTGTTACAAATTTAAATACCCTCGCCCATATCAGTTTGCTGGCAATTGCAGTTGTGGCTATCACTACACACTCCAGCCAGTCTTATCGCAAACTGAAAACAGTGAAACGGACTGCGTGACTTACACCAACCTTATATTGCCTGATCCTCGTATATTGGGGGCTTACGTCAGCTTTGCTATACCATAAAACACCTATTTTTTTCTAATGCGGCAAGCCCGTATCACTCATAAGAAAAGCCTTTATTCTCAAGGCTTTCCATCGCCCCATCCACTGGTCTTACTGACAAGACAGCAAGACCCCCAGGCTTTCACCTGGGGGTCTTACTATTGATGTATATACTAACTAAGGGGATTAGATTCACTGATCTAATCGAATTAGGTCAGTGCAGCTATTCCACATCCTGCAGTGCAGCGACGCCTTCCTCTCCGGTACGAACCTTTACTACCTGAGCCACATCGTATACAAAAATCTTTCCATCACCGATATGTCCTGTGTAAAGCGCCTTCTTGGCTGCCTCGATAACCTTCTCTACCGGAATCTTGCTTACAACCACTTCTACCTTTACCTTTGGTAACAGGGTTGCATCCATCTCAACACCACGATATTTCTCGCCAGCGCCTTTCTGCACACCACAACCCATTACCTGTGTCACGGTCATACCGGTTACACCAAGTTCGTTCATTGCCTTCTTTAAGTGATCATACTTTGTTAATTTTGAAATGATAACTACCTTGTAAATACCGCTGGAAGAAACAGGCATTGCCTCCACCTTGATTGCGGCATTCTTCTGTGCCTCGGAAGCCTCCTCGAATTCGGATTCGCCAAGGTCTGTGTTTTCGTTTATCTCCATCGTCATGGTGTTTGAAATATCCATGAGTGAGAAGCCTGCATATGCAGATGTAAGTCCGTGCTCTGTTGCATCCAGACCTATGATTTCCTCTTCCTCCGTTACACGAAGTCCAATTGTTGCTTTAATCACAAGGAATGTAATTGTAATGCAGATAGCTGCCCATGCTCCAACTGTCAATACACCTAAGCACTGAATTCCTAACTGTTGGAATCCGCCACCGTAAAAGAGACCTACAACAGAGTCATTTCCCGGTGCAGACGTCGTTGCAAATAAACCGGTTGCAATTGTTCCCCAGATACCGTTCATCATATGCACTGCGACAGCACCTACCGGATCATCCACATGAAGCTTATAATCAAGTAACCAAACACCAAATACCACTAAGACACCTGCAACTGCGCCGATAACAATTGCACCGAAGCAATCTGTAACATCACAGGGCGCTGTAATTGCTACCAAACCTGCTAAAGCTGCATTCATAGCCATGGATACATCCGGCTTTCCATATCTTACCCAAGTGAATACCATACATACCACGGTTGCTACTGCCGGTGCTACGGTTGTTGTAAGAAATACAGAACCGAGCTGCTCAATACTGGTACAAGCAGCACCGTTGAATCCATACCATCCAAACCAAAGAATAAAGCACCCTAAACAACCAAGTGCCAGATTATGTCCAGGGAATGCATTTACTTTTACAATCTTACCTGCTTTATCTTTCGTAAACTTACCAATACGTGGTCCAAGGAAAGCAGCTCCGATTAACGCGGAGATACCGCCAACCATATGAATCGCACAAGAGCCTGCGAAATCGTGGAATCCGAGCTGTGCTAACCAGCCACCGCCCCAAATCCAGTGTGCCTCAATCGGGTAAATCAAACCGGAAATAACACCGGAGTATACACAATAGGATAGGAACTTGGTTCTTTCAGCCATAGCACCGGATACAATGGTTGCTGTGGTTGCACAGAACACCAGGTTAAACACAAAATTGGAAAAATCGAAATCTGCATATGCTGTAAAAATGTCAAATCCCGGTTTTCCGATAAATCCCATTAAGTCCTCTCCTAAAAGAAGAGAAAAACCAATCAGAATGAATACAACCGTACCAATACAAAAATCCATCAGGTTCTTCATCAAAATATTTCCGGTATTCTTCGCTCTGGTAAATCCTGCCTCTACCATTGCAAATCCTGCCTGCATCCAGAATACCAGCGCTGCTCCTATTAAGAACCAGACGCCAAAAACATTTCCACTTACCAACTCTAAAATTGTTTCTTCCGTCATAACAAATCCTCCTCGTTATTATTACCTTATTTTTTCTTCACTGAAGCATCTCCTCAAATACTTCTTTCAGAAAAACAAAAATAGCGGCACTTTTCCCTCATCCACAGCTTCGTGGTTCAAAAAAGTACCGCTATTTTATTTTACTTGATAAATTCTTCTGTTCACAATTTATTCATGTAAGATTCAAAGTTCTTTCATTATGTAAACATGAAAACTTCATTTCTGCACCATATACTATAACCATACAAACGATAGTTATCAGTATTTGTTACTACCCACAAAAACTTTTTCATAATCTGCCAGGTAACAAAAGTTACCTGGCAATCCTCCCTTTTAGGGAGTTTTTTTATACTTCAAAAATTAAGTCTCCGTAGGACGGCATTGGCCACATAGACTTATCTACCAACATCTCAAGTTTATCAACCGGTGCTCTGAGTTCATCCATAGCTGTTTTTACAACATCTCTGTAGTATACAGCCTGCTCTCTTCCCTCTTCCATCGCCGCAGCCTTCTCTGTTACTTCCTGTAACTTTGCAAGTGCCATCTTGGAATCAGAAAGTAAATCAGACACTTCTGTTAAGATTTCAGTCTGTACACTGACATCCGCACCACATGCTGCTTTCACTGCATTGATAGACTCTGCCAATACAGTTGTGTACTTGATAACAGCAGGGATAATCTGCTTGGTTGCAATATCAATCATCGCCTTTGCTTCGATGTTAATTTCTTTTGCATAGGTCTCATACTCAATCTCTACACGGGAATCTAGCTCAGCCTTGGTAAATACCTTGAACTTCTCAAATAAAGCAACCGCCTTCTCGGTATTCAGTGCAGGGATTGCATCTACCATGGATTTGATATTTGGAAGTCCACGTTTCTCTGCCTCTGCAACCCACTCATCAGAATAGCCGTTTCCATTGAATACAATTCTCTGATGCTCTGTTGCATACTTCTTAATTAAGTCATGTACTGCCATCTCGAAGTCATCTGCTTTTTCAAGAACATCACATGCCTCGGAAAATGCCTCTGCAACAATCGTATTTAATACTACGTTCGGCTGCGCGATGGAATCTTGGGAACCAACCATACGGAACTCAAACTTATTACCGGTAAATGCAAACGGCGATGTTCTGTTACGGTCAGCCGCATCTTTCATGAAATCCGGAAGTGTCTTAACGCCAGTCTCCAGCTTCTTACCTGCAATGCTGTGTGTTGCCTCACCGGTGCTGATTAACTGTGTAAGTACATCCTGCAACTGTTCGCCCAGATAGATAGAGATAATAGCCGGCGGCGCCTCGTTTGCGCCAAGTCTGTGATCATTTCCAACATCCGCTGCGGATTCTCTGAGAAGGTCTGCATGTGTATCAACTGCCTTTAAAATACATGTTAATACTAACAGGAACTGTATGTTGTCGTGCGGTGTCTTACCCGGCTCTAACAAGTTGATTCCATCATCCGTTGTAATGGACCAGTTGTTGTGCTTGCCAGAACCGTTTACTCCTGCAAATGGTTTCTCGTGAAGCAGACACTGTAGTCCGTGACGTCCTGCCACTTTCTTTAAGGTCTCCATAACAAGCTGATTATGGTCAACTGCCACATTTGCCTGTGCATAAATAGGAGCCAACTCATGCTGTGCCGGCGCTACCTCGTTATGCTGTGTCTTGGCAGTAACACCGAGCTTCCAGAGTTCCTCGTTCACATCCTTCATGAATGCTGCAATTCTCTCACGGATTGCTCCAAAGTAATGGTCATCCATCTCCTGTCCTTTTGGAGGCATCGCACCAAATAAGGTACGTCCAGTGAAGATTAAGTCTTTTCTCTGTAAGTACTTCTCTCTGTCTACGATGAAATATTCCTGCTCCGGTCCTACAGAAGGAGTAACTTTTTTAGATGTAGTATTTCCAAACAAACGAATCAGACGAAGTGACTGTTCATTGATTGCTTCCATAGAACGAAGCAGCGGTGTCTTCTGATCAAGCGCATCACCTGTATAAGAGCAAAATGCCGTTGGAATACAAAGAGTCGCACCTGCCGCATCCTGTCTTACGAATGCCGGAGAAGTGCAATCCCACGCGGTATACCCTCTTGCCTCGAATGTCGCTCTCAGTCCACCGGACGGAAAAGAGGATGCATCCGGTTCGCCCTTAATCAGTTCCTTACCAGAAAAGCTCATCAACACCTTACCGTTCTCCATCGGTGCAGTAATAAAAGAATCATGCTTCTCAGCAGTTACTCCGGTAAGTGGCTGGAACCAATGAGTATAATGGGTAGCGCCCTTTTCGATTGCCCATTCCTTCATCTCATGTGCAACAACATCTGCTGTCTCAAGATCAAGCTCCTTGCCCTCATCGATAACTTCTTTTAATTTCTTGTAAACTTTCTTTGGCAGACGCGCCTGCATCACAGAATCATTAAAGACGTTCTCGCCAAAGATTTCTGTTACATTAAGATATCCTGTTTCGCTCATTTTCTACATCCTTTCTTTTCACTTATCTAATCCCCTGAGACTAGATTTGCTTATTCTAATGTACGCGATTTTCTGATAGATTTCAACTGGAAGTTCCGGTTTCTGTCCTATATTACAGAAAAAAGGGCATTCCAAGTCTATTGGAACACCCTTGTTCATCGCTCACATTGTTTTGTTGGTATTAAGATAATACTTTTACAAACGAATTGCAAGCAAAAATTTTATATTTTTTTAACTTTTACAAAATTCACAATAATTTAAAGCAAAGTGCAAAATTTTTGTCGTTAATTGCCATTTAGTTTGCTTTTCCTACAGAGCCAAACAGTTCCATCTTCTCTTTCACAGTAGCCTTGATTGCTTCTGCACCCGGAGCAAGAAGCTTACGCGGGTCAAATCCTTTACCCTCTAAGTCCTTACCAGCCTCGATATATTTACGTGTCGCATCTGCGAAAGACAACTGGCACTCTGTGTTAACGTTAATCTTAGCAACGCCAAGAGAGATTGCCTTCTTAATCATGTCCTCCGGAATTCCTGTACCTCCATGAAGTACCAGTGGCATGCTACCTGTCAGCTTCTGAATTGCATCCAATGTCTCAAAGCTGAGTCCTGCCCAGTTTGCCGGATATTTTCCATGGATATTACCGATACCTGCTGCAAGCATATCCACACCAAGATCTGCAATTTTCTTGCACTCCTGTGGGTCTGCGCACTCGCCCATACCTACAACTCCATCTTCCTCTCCACCGATAGAACCAACTTCTGCTTCGATGGACATGCCGTTCTTATGTGCCAATGCAACAAGCTCTGTCGTCTTTGCCACATTCTCCTCAATTGGATAATGAGAACCATCAAACATAATGGACGAGAATCCAGCCTCTACACACTTTAAGCATCCTTCGTAAGAACCATGATCCAGGTGCAATGCTACCGGAACCGTGATGTTAAGTTCCTCAATCATTGCCTTGACCATAGCTACAACTGTCTTATAACCTGTCATGTACTTACCGGCTCCCTCAGATACACCAAGGATAACCGGAGATTTACACTCCTCTGCTGTCAAAAGGATGGACTTTGTCCACTCTAGGTTGTTGATATTAAACTGGCCTACTGCATAGTGGCCTGCTTTTGCTTTTTCAAGCATTTCTTTTGCAGATACTAACATATTAGAATCCTCCCTAATTTTTTATTCGCCGCAAGCGACAATTTTACCCTAACGGTATTATATATTACTTTATACAAAAAATAAAGTCAAAATATAACCATCTCTATTCCTGTACTTCCTCAGACGGAACCATAATCTGTACTGCCTGGCATATATTTTGAATTACAACCTCAGTCTGGTCCCCTCCGAATTCGCCGTCCAAAGTCCACGGGATTGGCTGCTTCGACATAAACTTTACTTTATTCGTCTTGAAGGAATACACCATATCGGTATCATCCACCAGATTAATCAAAGAAGCGATAATTTCATTCAATTCCATCGGATTTCTCGGCTTTTTAATTAGTGTAACCTCAAATACACCATCGTCCAGCAACACGTCCTTGCCGGTCATTCCTTTAAACCCACCGACTGAAGTGGAATTGCTAATCATACCATAGATAAACTCGTCCTGCATATGTGTGTCATTACACTCCACCTGCATCAGGTACGATGGTATATCATGTAAGCTTCTTACTCCTTCGAGAATATATGCTGCATGTCCAAGTACATTCTTCCATTCCTGGCTCGTCTTGTAGGACACGTCCGTAAATAATCCGAACGCTGCCACATATACAAAATAATCCCCATTGAACGCGCCGACATCACAGGCAAAGCCCTTTCCCCTCACCGCATTCTGCGCCGCTTTTACCATGTCTTTCGGTATACCAAGCGATGTTGCAAAATCATTCGTACTGCCTGCCGGAATATAGCCAAGCGGCACCTTCTTTTCACGGCACATCATGCCGGTCACCGCTTCATCCAAGGTTCCGTCTCCACCGCTACAGACAACCAAATCATAGTTTCCCGCCTCATGCTCCACCTTCTGTGTCGCATCGCCGGATGCCTGCGTTGGATAGATTGTCACCTCGTAACCTGCCTTAACCATTGTGTCGACAATTTCAAAAAGCTGCGAGCGAATCTGCGCCTTTCCGGAATGAGGATTAAAAACAAACAACAATTTCTTCATACCCATATTATTTATACACCCTATTTCTATTTCTATTTCTATTTCTATTCTTACTCTGTAAGGAACTTCTCCAAACCGGCAATTGCCTCTTCTTCATCCTCTCCCTGCACATCTAAAACTACCGTATCGCCGTTCATGAGCGCCAGGCTCATCATTCCCATAATACTCTTCGCGTTTACATGCTTTTCATCCACTTCCAGATAAATCCGACTGGTATACTTATTCGCCACCTGTACCAGATTGGCAATCGGTCTCGCTTCAAATTCTCCCTGCATCCGAATCACTACACTCTTTTTCATTTTCCTCACCTTTCTCACCAAAAACAATTATTACTAACGCAAGCTTTCTGCAATCTCGCTGATTTTACGGAGTCTATGATTCACACCTGATTTTCCGACTGGCGGATTTAAGTATGTACCCAGCTCCTTCAGCGGCGCATCGGGATATTCCAATCGAAGCAGCGCCATCTCCCTCAAATTATCCGGCAAACTGCTAAGTCCAATCGTCTCCCTTATATATTCAATGTCCCGCAATTGCTGTACAGCAGCGTTCACCGTCTTACTGATGTTTGCCGTCTCACAGTTTACTTTACGGTTCACCGAATTACGCATTTCCTTCAAAATTCTGACATTCTCTAAATTCATGAGTGCCACATGTGCCTCCATGATATTCAGCATGTCAACAATCTGTGCACCTTCCTTGAGATAAACAACCTGATACTTTTTACGCGCGACAATCTTCGCATCCATGCCAAAGCTATTGATAACATCGCACAGTTGCTTTGCCTGCCCTTCACTTCTGCACACAATCTCGAAGTGATAAGACTTATTGGGGTCACTGATGGAGCCACTTGCCAAAAATGCCCCTCTTACAAATGCCCTCTTACAACAGCTCTGCTGTATTAAAATTCCATTGACTGTTTCTGTCGGATGAGGTCTTCCCTCAATATCATCCCACATCTTGACAGCCTCAAGAATCCGCCTTTCATCTCCTGCACCAAAAGCGCCATTGTCTTCAAACAATTTATGTACCAGCAGCTGATACTTTTCTTTGAGAGGCTGATTCTCAGAATCTGCCGTATTGACTCTGCACTCAAAAGCAATCAACGCCGCCAGTTCTGCTAACTGGCAATGTCGACTCTTTCCCACGTGTTTTGCCAGTTCTTCTTTGACTTCACTTGAAAACGACATATTTCTCTCCCAATTACTTCCCACGCAACGCATCTTTACTGATGTCTCGATGTTCAATCTTTATGCCATATTCTTTCCTTATGGAAAGTTTACGGTATAACTCATTCGCCAGCGTCACAGAACGATGTTTGCCTCCTGTGCAGCCGATGGAAATTACCAGCTGGTTTTTCCCCTCCGTAATATAATTCGGAATTAAAAAGTTTAACATATCCTCCAGCTTTTCCATAAACTCATGTGCTTCCTTGAATTGAAGCACATACTCCTGTATCTCTTTATCATTTCCGGTCTTTGCCCGAAGCCCCTCCACATAATAGGGATTTGGCAAAAATCGCACATCAAAAACCAAATCCGAATCCGCTGGGATTCCATACTTAAATCCAAATGACAAAATTGTAATGAACAGATTCTTATAATCCTGATTCTGTACAAATATCTTGTCCAACTCCGCTCTCAGCTCTCTCGTCAAAAGGCGGCTTGTATCTATAATATAATCTGCCCTCTCCTTGAGGAACGCCAGTCTCTTTCGCTCTTCTTCAATTCCTTTGTCTACTCGTTCTCCACCAGATAACGGATGGTTTCTTCTCGTCTCCTTGTAGCGCTTCACAAGAACAGAATCCTCCGCATCCAGAAAAAGGATCTCATATCCGACCCCTGCGCTCTTGATTCGGTCCAAAACGCCGCGCAATTCTTCCAGTGCCTGTCCGCTTCGAATATCAATACCGACCGCAACCTTCTGCAATTCCGTATTCTGTTGCAAATCCGAAAGTTCTACAAACTTCTCCAGCAATGCAATTGGAAGATTATCCACACAATAAAACCCAATATCCTCCATCATCTTTATCGCCGTACTTTTCCCTGCCCCGGACATACCGGTAAGTATTACAAACTTCATGCCTTGCCTCCAAGTGCCTCTTAAAATTCCCCTACCATCTTAACTTCCGGTTCCAGTCTCACCTGAAACTGTTTTTCAACCTCAGTCTGCACATCCCCAATTAGCTTTCGGATATCTGTCGCCGTCGCTCCACCACAATTAACCACAAATCCACAATGTTTTTCCGATACCTGCGCGCCACCAACCCGGTATCCGCACAATCCGGCATCCTGTATCAGCTTTCCTGCAAAATGTCCTTCCGGACGTTTAAATGTACTTCCCGCGCTCGGATATTCTAACGGCTGCTTTGTCGTACGCTGCTCCCGCAGTTCTTTCATATAGTCAAAGATTTCCGATTTGTCCCCCGGTACGAGCTTTAGCACCACCTGAGTCACGATATATCCTCGTTCGATAATACAGCTTCTGCGATATCCCAAATCCAGCTCTTCTGCTGAGAGTGTTCGCTCCTCGCCATTTGACTCCAGCACGGTCACACGTTCGATGATGTCTTTCATCTCTCCGCCATAAGCGCCTGCATTCATCACAACCGCGCCACCAATCGTTCCCGGAATTCCTGCTGCAAACTCCATCCCGCTAAGTCCATGCTCCGCTGCAAGATTTGCAGCTTTTGACAGGAGCGTTCCCGCTCCTGCCACAACTTGATTTTCTTCTACATAGAGCATATCCTGACCCTTGCCCATCCCAATGACAACGCCCCGGATACCTCCGTCTCCGACCAGAAGGTTACTGCCATTTCCTACAATGTAATAAGGCTCTTTATGCTGTGTGCACAGACGAATTACCTGCGACAGCATGTCGCCTTTCGGCCACACCATCACATCTGCAGGGCCACCCACACGGAATGTCGTGTGTTTACTCATCAGCTCCATCCGCCGCATGTTTTCTTTCCCCACAATTTCCTGTAACTCCTCAATAAACTTCTGGTTCATAATCTGTCTCCTGATAATTATGCCTGCTCGTTTAAGAATGCGACATACCCACGATATGCCTCATATAAGTCTACTTTGCTGATAATCTCCCATGGTGCATGCATATTAAGCACTGCAACACCACTGTCAATTACTCTCATCCCATAATTTGCAAGGATATAAGCAATGGTTCCGCCACCGCCCTGATCTACTTTTCCAAGCTCCGCTGTCTGGAATGCCACTTCATTCCTATCCATGATTGCTCGCAACTCGCCTACATATTCTGCATTTGCATCGTTTGAACCGGATTTTCCTCTTGATCCGGTATACTTATTAAATACCAAACCTCTGCCGAAGTAGGCTGTATTACGCTTCGTCATCACAGATGGGAAGTTCGGGTCAAATGCTGCGGATACATCGGAAGAAAGTACACTCGAATTTTTAAGTGCACGTCTTAATGCAAGTTCGGAATATGTTCCTGTTGCATTCATTACCTCTGCCACCGTATTCTCAAAGAAACGTGACTGCATTCCACTGGCACCAACGCTTCCGATTTCTTCCTTGTCCACTAAAAGGCAAACACTGGTAAGCTCCGGCTTCTCCATTGCGCAGATTGCCATAAAGGATGGGTAAGCACACACACGGTCATCATGTCCATATCCCATAATCATGCTGCGGTCAAAACCATAATCACGTGCATCGCCTGCAGGTACAACTTCAATCTCCGCAGAGAGGAAGTCCTCCTCTTCTATACCATATTCTTTCTCAAGGATTTTCATGATATTTGCTTTTACTTTTTCTCGGACAGTTTCTTCTGGTTGTGTAGATTCCTTGTCATCCTTTTTCTCAGATGCAGGAATGCTTCCGATTATCAAATCTAAGTTCTCACCCTCGATAACCTTTGCTGCCTTTTTCTCCAGCTGCTCACCGGAAAGATGAACCAGCAAATCACTTACGCCAAAAACAGGATCTCCCGGTTTATCACCGATATTCACCTGTACGAGTGTACCGTCTTTCTTCGCAATTACTCCGTGAAGTGCCAAAGGAAGTGTTACCCACTGATATTTTTTGATACCACCATAATAATGTGTATCAAGCATTGCAAAATCACTGTCCTCATATAGTGGATCCTGCTTCAAATCCATTCTCGGAGAATCAATATGTGCACCAAGAATATTCATGCCATGCTCTAAATCTTTTTTGCCAAGGACAAACAGTGCCAAGCCTTTGCCCATGTTGTTTGCGTATACTTTATCGCCTGCCTTTAACTTCTTACCTTTCTCGATAATCTTCTCTAAATTCTTAAATCCGGCTCTCTCTGCCTCTGCAACAAGCGCAGTTACACACTCACGCTCCGTCTTGCATTCGGAAATAAACTTGCGATATCCCTCCGCAAAGCTGTATACCTCATCTCGCTTTTTTCCTTCCGGATATTTCTCCCATGCATTCATTCGTTCCATGCTAATTGCTCCTTTATGTTTTCTTTATTTCTGTTAATCTTTGCAGGCTGGCACTGCTCATTGCTATTCGTCATCTTCGTCAGACTTTTTCGTCAAATTCGCCTGCACGCGACGGTACAACTCCTGTGCTGCGTTATACCCCATCTTCTTCTGTCTATGGTTGACTGCCGCCGCCTCACAGATAACCGCAAGGTTACGTCCCGGACGGATTGGCAATGAATGGCATACCACTTTATTGCCCAGAAATTCTGTATATTCCTCTTCTAAACCAAGACGGTCATATTCATTATCCTTCTTCCAGTCTTCCAACTTAATGACAAGGTCAATCTGCTGTTTTTCTTTTACACACTCGACGCCGAACAAGGTCTTCACATCGATAATACCTATACCTCGTAATTCGATAAAGTATCTGGTGATATCCGGCGAGGTTCCAATCAAAGTATGCTCGTTAATCTTACGGATTTCTACTACGTCATCCGTTACCAGTCGATGCCCGCGCTTTACTAATTCCAATGCTGCCTCGCTCTTACCGATACCGCTTTCGCCCATAATTAAAAGTCCTTCACCATAAACATCAACAAGTACAGAGTCCTACGCAACACAGTGCTACTCCCAGCAGAGGTATTACGATTATTCTC
>JBJFCH010000059.1:0-16635 GCA_051888835.1 Oliverpabstia sp.
TGATGAAGCAATTTATGGAAGAGTTCGGGCAATGGCTAAGACACAAAATAAGAGTGATAATCATGAAGCAATGGAAGAAGCCGAAGACCATATACAGAAACCTAAGTTATCTAAACTGGAAAAACCGAAATGGGTTTAGTCAGGAAGATATTTATAAAGTTGCGAACTCAAGACTTGGATGGTACAAAAGAAGTGGAATGAACGTAGTGAATTTCATTATCAGTAAAGATTTACTTGAAAATAGGATAAAAGATGGAGCTGGTCTGCTCAATCCCTTATCCTATTACTTAGTGAAAGTTGGAATATAAGTTGTAGAGCCGTATACGAGACCCGTATGTACGGTTCAATGGGAGGGGCGAGATAACTATTCTCCCTCTACCCTATTATCCTATAGATATCTTGCCAAACTATAATTTAATTCTTAATCTTCTACCACCAGTTTTGCCGCTCCAAAGATTCCCGCATCATTATCCAATTTTGCCAAGACGATCGGTGTATCTTTGCAGGTAACAAATGCATCTCGGTGGAAATATTTTTCGATGGCATCAATCAATGGCTGACCGGCTTTGGAAACACCGCCACCGATAACGATGACTTCCGGATCCACGACACATGCAAAGATTGCCAGGGCATTTCCAAGATAACCGGCGAATTTGTCAACGATTTTTGCAGCAACTGCATCTCCCTCTTTATATGCATCAAAGATTACCTTTGCATTCAGTCTGTCTTTTTTCAAGATCGTTTTTTCACTGGATTCTGCCAGAACTTTATTGCCGAGACGAACGATACCGGTAGCAGATGCCATCTGTTCCAGACATCCTTTATTTCCGCAATTACAGCTTTCCGTCTCTTCCGGATCCACACAGGCATGTCCAATCTCTCCGCCTGCACCATGAGAACCGGTAATAATCTTACCATCCACGATAATGCCTCCGCCAACACCGGTTCCAAGAGTAGCCATAATCAGGTTTTTCGTACCTTCACCGCCGCCTTTCCACATTTCTCCCAAAGCTGCTACATTGGCATCATTTCCTACTTTTACCGGAATTCCTCCCAGAAGAGACTCCAGTTCATCCGCCAGCATTGTATAACCCCAATGAAGATTAACTGCAACAGCAACTTCACGCTCTCTGATTACCGGTCCCGGTACGCCTACACCTACACCGCTTACCTGGTCTTTATCAATCTGCTTTTCTGCCATTTTATCAAGAATCGCCTTTGCCACATCCGGAAGAATTGCTTTTCCATTCTCTTCTGTCCGTGTCACAATCTCCCATTTTTCGCAGAGTTCTCCATTGGTCTGAAACAGACCGCATTTTACTGTAGTTCCTCCAATATCAATTCCAAAGCAATATGATGTCATCTTTTTAGTCCTCCTTCTTTCTCGACAAATTTGCCTGTACACGATTATACAGTTCCTGAGCTGCGTTATAACCCATCTTCTTCTGACGATGGTTGACAGCCGCTGACTCTACGATTACTGCCAGATTTCTTCCCGGACGAATAGGTAGTGAATGGCAGACGATTTTATTTCCAAGGATTTCTGTATACTCTTCTTTTAAGCCCAGGCGATCATACTCTTTATCCCGATCCCACTCTTCCAGTTTGATCACCAGATCAATGGACTGGGTATTCTTAACACTTTCCACACCGAACAAGGTCTTCACATCGATAATACCGATACCTCTGAGTTCAATAAAATGGCGGGTGATATCCGGTGCTGTACCCACCAGTGTCACATCACTCACTTTACTGATCTCCACTACGTCATCGCTGACCAGACGATGTCCTCTTTTAATCAGTTCCAGAGCCGCCTCACTTTTACCAATACCGCTCTCGCCCATGATCAGAACACCTTCACCGTAAACATCCACCAGAACTCCATGAATCGAAATGCATGGTGCCAGCTGAACATTCAGCCAACGAATAATCTCAGCCATAAAGTTGGATGTGGTACGCTCCGTCACCAATATCGGCACTCCGTACTTGATACCCAGATTCAGCATATCTTCATCCGGTTCCGTCATTGTGGTGAAAATGACACACGGTATTTTTTTTGAAATAAACTGTTCGAAGCAGTATATTTTCTGTTCCCGTTCCAGATGCATCAGATATGTAAACTCCACATACCCGATAATCTGTACCCGTTCCGAAGCAAAATGCTCAAAATATCCTGTCAGCTGAAGAGCCGGGCGGTTGATATCCGGAACTGTTATCCGTACATTATCCATATCCAGCTCTGAAGTCATATTTTTCAGGTTCAGTTCCTCAACCAATTTCGTCAGTTTAACAGCCTTCATAATTGGCCTCCTTTTCCAAAACATTCTATTATTATTTTACCACATGGTTTTTGTGACTGCAATAAAACATAATTCAGGAATGAAAAAACTCATACACTTTTTCTGCCGCCTGTATGTTCATGGACGGGGCATTTTTTAATTCTTCCACCGATGCTTCCCGTATGGCTTCTATGGATTTAAACTGCTTCATCAAAGCTTTTCTTCGCGCAGGTCCGATACCTTCGATATCATCCAGAACAGAATGAATCTGACCCTTACTACGCAGCAGACGGTGATATTCAATGGCAAATCGATGCACTTCATCCTGTATTCTGGTGATCAGTTTAAATCCTTCCGTAGAATGATCGATAGGAATTTCTCTGTCATGATAGTACAATCCTCTGGTCCTGTGGTTATCATCCTTGACCATACCGCAGACCGGAATGGATATTCCCAGCTTTTCCAAAACATTTTCTGCGATATGCACCTGACCCTTTCCTCCATCCATCAGAATCAGATCCGGGAACAGACTGAAGCCTCCTGTTTCCTCACAATCTCCCTGCTCCCGAAGTCCCCGCTGAAATCTACGGGTAAGTACTTCTTCCATGCTGGCATAGTCATCCGGTCCTTTCACGGATTTGATTTTGAATTTACGATAATCATTTCTTTTAGGCTTTCCTTTTTCATAAACGACCATGGAACCAACCGATTCAAATCCGCTGATATTGGAAATATCATAAGATTCCACACGGGTAATATCATCCAGTTCAAGAAGCTGACAGATTTCTTTCATCGCTCCGATGGTTCTGCCCTCTTCTCTTTTTAATTTTTCTCTGTCCTGGCTCAATACCATTTGTGCATTTCTCGCTGCCAGTTCCACCAGTTTCTCCTTAGTACCCTTTTTGGGAACCCGGATATGCACCTTCTGTCCTCGCTTTTTCGTAAGCCACTCTTCCAAAACTGCTGTCTCTTCGATTTCTTCCTGCAGCATAAGCTCTTTAGGAATAAATGGGGTTCCTGCATAGAACTGTTTGACAAAATTCAAAAGTACCTGACCGGAGGTGGAATCCGCTGCTATTTTTAGATAAAAATGATCCCGACCGATCATTTTTCCATCACGAATAAAGAAGACTTGTACTACTGCATCTTCCTCGTCAGCAGCCATGGCGATCACATCTTTGTCCTCCCCCTGGCTTCCGGTAATCTTCTGTCTTTCTCCTATTTTTTCTATGTTCTGCATCAGATCACGATATTCTGCGGCATCTTCAAACCGCAGTTCCTCCGAGGCCTGCAGCATCTTCTCCTCGAGTTCCTTCAGAAGCTTTTTATAATCACCGTTCAAAAAATCCAGCACTCCATCAATCTGTCTTCGGTATTCTTCCTGACTGATATATCCTTGACACGGTGCTTTACACTGCTTGATATGATAATAAAGACAAGGTCTTTCTTTCCCGATATCTTTCGGTAAATTCCGGTTACAGGTACGCACATGATACAATTTTCGAATCAGTTCCAGAGAATCTTTTACCGCTCCTACACTTGTGTAAGGGCCAAAATACTTACTTTTATCCTTCTTCATCTGCCTTGCAAAAAGCACCCGGGGATATTCTTCATTTACCGTCACTTTGATAAAAGGATAGCTTTTATCATCCTTCAGCATAGTATTATACTTTGGTCGATGCTCTTTGATGAGATTACATTCCAGTACCAGAGCCTCCAGTTCAGAATCCGTGATTATATACTCAAAACGGGCAATCTGCTGTACCATTTGCTCTTTTTTTATTCCAAGATTTCTGCTGCTTTGAAAGTACTGACGCACCCTGTTTTTCAGACTGATTGCCTTTCCCACATAGATAATGGTATCCCTTTCATCATGCATGATATAAACTCCGGGTTTCGCCGGCAGTTTTTTCAATTCTTCTTGAATATCAAACATATCTATCTCCTTATAAAAAAGAATGGCCGTTACTACTGCAACAGGCCATCTTCTATCTTATTTTCATTTTCTACATCCCGAAGGATTTCCATAAATTCTTTTCCGGTGATCGTTTCTCTCTCAATCAGGAATCCTGCAATATGATCCAGTGCTTTCCTGTGTTCATTCAAAATGACTTTTGCCTGCTCATAGGAATCTTTCAACATAAGCATAACCTCATGATCGATCTCTGTCGCTGTCGCATCACCACAATTTAAAGTGGCACGTCCGCTCAGATACTGGTCTTCCACCGTAGCCAGTCCCATAAGTCCGAACTTTTCAGACATACCATACTGAGTGATCATGGCTCTTGCAATCTGAGTTGCTTTCTCAATATCATTGGAAGCTCCTGTAGTAACATTCCCAAATACAAGCTCTTCTGCAGCCCGTCCGGCCAAAAGACCCACAAGCATGGCTTCCAATTCACTTTTTGTATTCAGATATTTTTCTTCTTCAGGCACCTGCATTACGTATCCCAGAGCTCCCATCGTCCTTGGAACAATCGTAATCTTCTGCACCGGTTCTGCATCCTTCTGAAGTGCACTTACCAATGCATGTCCAACCTCATGATAAGACACAATACGTCTTTCTTCCTGACTGAGGATACGGTCTTTCTTCTCTTTTCCTACAAGAACTACTTCTACCGCTTCATAAAGATCTTTCTGCGAAACAGCTTTTCTTCCGTTTTTTACTGCAAGAATCGCGGCTTCATTGATCATATTTGCCAGATCGGAACCTACCGCTCCCGATGTTGCCAACGCTATGGCATCCAAATCTACCGTCTCATCCAAAGATACATCCTTGGCATGGACTTTCAGAATATTCACACGCCCTTTCAAATCGGGACGTTCCACGATAATCCTTCTGTCAAAGCGTCCCGGACGGAGAAGTGCCGGATCCAGTATCTCCGGACGGTTGGTAGCCGCCAGAATCAAAATTCCTTTGGAAGAATCGAAGCCATCCATCTCGGCAAGAAGCTGATTCAAAGTCTGCTCTCTCTCATCATTGCCTCCGCCGTAGCGGCTGTCACGGCTTTTTCCGATGGCGTCCACCTCATCAATAAATATGATACATGGAGCATTTTTCTTTGCTTCTTCAAAAAGGTCACGGACACGGGACGCACCCACACCTACAAACATTTCAACAAAATCAGATCCAGACAACGAAAAGAACGGCACATGTGCCTCTCCTGCCACCGCTTTTGCCAGCAGAGTTTTACCGGTTCCCGGAGGGCCTACCAGAAGTGCACCTTTCGGAAGCTTTGCACCGATCTGTGTATACTTCGCCGGATTGTGTAGAAAATCGACCACTTCCTGAAGAGATTCTTTTGCTTCATCTTCTCCAGCTACGTCTTTGAAAGTGACACCGGTCTCCTTCTGAACATAAGCCTTCGCTTTGCTTTTTCCTACTCCGCCTCCCTGACTTAAAACACTCATTTTTTTCATCAGCCAATTCATGAGTATGATAAGTATAACAAACGGAACGATCAGGGTAATGATTGTATAAATCACAGAACCTGTCGGGTCATTGATCTCGTTAAACGTAATATCCTGATCATTTTTCTCTTCTGCTTCCGTCAGACGGGCAATCAGTGCTGTACTGTCTTCCATCGCCGCAGTAGAATACTGAAATTCAATTCCCTCCACTTTCTGCTCTCTCGGGATAATCGTCAACATACCATCCTGCAATTCTACAGATTGAACTTTGCCCTCATCCAACATCTCAATAAATTTATCATAGGTAATTTCCTTTGAGGTGGAACCCTCCATGATATTACTGAACAATGTCCAGATCAGCAAAGTTGCCAGTATACAAATGAGCAGTACCAGCAGAGATGATTTATTTTTCGGACCGCCCGGGCCATTGCCTCCGCCCGGACCGATTCCATTCGGTCCATTATTATAATTATTTGGTTTCTGATCCATAATCTCCTCCTTATAATTCTATATTATTATAAAGATTCCCCCCGGATAAATCAACTCTTTTCCATTGTTTCTCTTTGCTAAATATATTTTTTCATATTTTTTTCACATTTATAGTAGCAATTAGGGAATCATTTGTAGTATACTAATTAGCGTATTTTTGTAGTTTTTACTGAATAATACACAGGAGGACAGGCTAAATGAAAATAGGATTTGATAATCAGAAATATCTTTCCATGCAGTCTGAGCATATCCGGGAACGGATTAATCAGTTTGATAATAAACTGTATCTGGAATTTGGCGGAAAATTATTTGATGACTATCACGCTTCCAGAGTACTTCCGGGGTTTGCTCCCGACAGTAAACTGCAGATGTTGATGCAGCTTTCCGATCAGGCAGAGATTGTCATCGTCATCAGTGCAGGCGATATTGAAAAAAATAAAATCCGCGGTGACCTGGGAATTACTTATGATACAGATGTGCTGCGCCTTATGGAAGCTTTTACCGGTATGGGACTTTATGTGGGAAGCGTAGCAATCACACAGTATACCGGTCAGAACAGCGCAGATCAGTTTAAGAAAAAACTGGAAAAGATGGGAATTCCGGTTTATATTCTTTATTCTATAGATGGTTATCCAAACAATGTGCCTCTCATCGTCAGCGATGAAGGATACGGTAGAAATGATTACATCAAAACCACCAGACCTCTGGTTGTCATCACTGCACCGGGTCCGGGAAGCGGAAAAATGGCAACTTGTCTTTCTCAGCTTTATCATGAGCAAAAACGGGGAATTCGTGCCGGTTATGCCAAGTTTGAGACCTTCCCGATCTGGAATATACCGCTGAAGCATCCGGTGAATCTGGCTTATGAGGCTGCTACTGCCGATCTGAACGATGTCAATATGATCGATCCTTTCCATTTGGAGGCTTATGGAGAAACCACAGTCAATTATAACCGTGATGTGGAAATTTTCCCTGTACTGGAAGCCATGTTTGAGAAAATCTTCGGAGAATGCCCATATAAGTCTCCTACAGACATGGGGGTAAATATGGCAGGCAACTGTATCATAGATGATGAAGTTTGTAAAGAGGCATCCCGCCAGGAGATCATCCGCCGCTATTATGAAGCAAAAGCCGGTCTCGTGGATGGTTCAAGAAAAGAAGAAGAAGCTTTCAAGATTGAACTGTTGATGAAGCAGGCACATATTACTGTCACGGACCGAAAAGTAGTTACCCCTGCACTGGAAAAGGCAAAAGAGACAGGTTCTCCCGCAGCAGCCATGGAATTACCTGACGGCCGCATCATCTGTGGTAAAACTTCTGATCTTCTTGGGGCTTCTGCTGCTTTGCTATTGAATGCCCTGAAAGAACTGGCAGGCATTGACCACAAAATCCATGTGATTTCACCGGCTTCCATCGAACCGATCCAGACACTGAAAACCGCTTATCTGGGAAGCAAAAATCCACGGCTTCATACGGATGAAGTATTGATTGCACTGTCCAGCAGCGCAGCTTCCAGTGAAGATGCTAAACTGGCACTGAACCAGCTTCCGAAACTGAAAGGATGCCAGGTGCATACTTCCGTTATGCTTTCTCAGGTAGATGTACGGACATTTAAACGTCTGGGAATCCAGCTTACATCTGAGCCAAAGTACGAACACAAGTCAATTATACACTAAAGTCATCTTGCATTTCGTATAACTCATAAAACATATGGTCAGCTAAATGCGGTTGTCCTGAAAGGGAATAAAAAGATCCTGTAGAAAATCATATGCCTGAAACATAGACTTTCTACAGGATCTTTATATTTTACTTTTCTGTAGCATATCCATCCGGATTCTGGCTCTGCCATCTCCAGGAATCCTGACACATTTCTTCGATACCATACTGTGCTTCCCATCCCAGCTCATTCTTAGCTTTTGTAGGATCACAGTAGCACATAGCGATGTCGCCTGCTCTTCTCGGTTTGATCTCATATTTCAGTTCATGACCGCATGCTTTCTCGAATGCATGAAGCACTTCCATTACACTATAGCCATGTCCGGTTCCCAGATTATATACACTGACACCTTCTTTATCTTCCAGTTTTTTTACAGCTTTTACATGTCCGACTGCCAGATCCACTACATGGATATAATCGCGAACACCGGTTCCGTCCGGAGTATCATAATCATTACCGAATACACCCAGGCACTCCCGCTTTCCGATTGCAACCTGTGCTATGTAAGGAAGCAGATTGTTCGGAATTCCTTTTGGATCTTCACCGATCATACCACTCTTGTGAGCACCGATCGGATTGAAGTAACGAAGCAGGATCACATTCCACTCCGGATCAGCAGTATGAAGATCTGTAAGAATCTGTTCCAACATCCATTTTGTCCATCCATAAGGATTGGTACATGTTCCCTTCGGGCACTCTTCTGTAATCGGAATAAACGCCGGATCTCCGTAAACTGTTGCAGAGGAACTGAAGATAATATTCTTTACTCCATTTTTTCTCATAGCGTCTACAAGATTCAGTGTACCGGCGATATTGTTCTCATAATACTCTACCGGTTTTACAACAGACTCACCAACTGCCTTCAAACCGGCAAAATGAATGACTGCTTCTACCTTTTCTTTTCCGAAAATATCATCCATAGCCGCTTTATCACGAATATCTGCATTGTAGAACGTTACTTTCTTTCCTGTAATCTCTTCTACACGATCCAAAGCTTTTTCGCTGGCATTGTACAGATTATCCACAACCACTACGTCATATCCTGCATTCAGCAATTCCACACATGTATGGCTTCCGATATAGCCTGCACCGCCTGTTACTAAAATTCTCATCTTTTACACCCTCCTTAAGAAATTGAACCTATCTTTCAGCAGGAACTTCTCCTGTAAATATAAGTGTAGCATCATCCCTGACAGAATTCAATGAATTTTCGAACATGTTTTATGCATTTTCTTTTATTTTCCAGGATTCAGTGCCACAGCTTTTCGGAACAATACGAAGCCAATCACAAAAATAACTGCGATGGCACCCACGCCAATATTTACCTTACCGGTAACCTGGCTTACCACACTCACCAATGTGGTTCCCAAAAATGAAGCTCCCTTTCCGCAGATATCCAGCAGACCAAAATACTCACCGGATTTTTCAGGCGGAATAATCTTTGCAAAATAGGAACGGGAAAGCGCCTGAATACCTCCCTGGAACATACCGACACAGACGGCAAGAATCCAGAATTCATACTGCTTATCCAGCTGGATCGCATACAGGACAATAAAGAAATATGCCCCAATACACACTGTTATCAATGTAGAGCCTGATATTTTTTTTGCCAGTGTCCCAAAAATCAGACAGAACGGGAATGCCACAATCTGAGTCACCAGCAAAGCCAGCAGAAGACCGGTACTGTCCAGTCCCAGAGATTCTCCATATGCTGTAGCCATATCAATAATGGTATACACACCATCAATATAAAAGAAGAAAGCAAGTAAAAACATAAAAATATGCTTTTCTTTTTTCATTTCTTTCAGGGAATTCCAGAGACGTCCGAAGCTTTTTCGGATAATCGCCCCCTGATTTTCCACATAATGGGTCTGTTTATATTGCTCCAAAAGCGGCAGTGTAATCGCAAACCACCAGACTGCCGTAATCAAGAATGTAATCGCCATAGACATCTGCATGGAAAGTCCGACCTTATCTCCAAACAAAACGAGACAAAGACCAATAATAAACGGAATACAGCTTCCGATATATCCCCAGGCATATCCCTGAGAAGACACATCATCCATACGTTCCTCTGTCGTCACATCCGTCAGCATGGCATCATAAAACACGAGGCTGGAGGAAAATCCGACTTTGGCAATCACAAAGACCACAAGAAATACCAACCAGTGGGTAATCAATCCCAGTACTGCACAGCTTATTGTACCGACCATAAGACATGCCATAAATATTTTTTTCTTCATATTTTTTGTATCCGCAACAGTCCCGAAAATCGGTCCGATCACCGCCACAATCAAGGTGGCAACCGAGGTAGCATAACCCCAGTATGCCAGGTAATTGGCAGAACTTATATTTTTCATATCAGCCAGATAATTAAAATAGATGGGAATAATCGTTGCTACCAACAGAACGAATGCGGAATTTCCAATATCATACATTATCCAGGCTCTCTCCAGTTTTGTTAGTTTCAGTTTCATGGCAGTCTCCTTTCTGTCTTTCCGTCAACAACCGGTTTCTGGGACAAAATCTCATCATACAGGCGGCTTGCTTCTATGGTCATTCGATGCGATGCTATGTCACTTTCGATTTTTCCTTCCCGCACACAACGAATCATCTCACCAATTTCATAAGCAAAGCCATGCTCTACTTTATCCTCCTGATAACAGTATGGTTCCTCTCCGTCCACATATAGCCAGCATTCCGGTGCATAGTGCGGATGAGGCAGGACGATTCTTCCTTTCTCTCCATAGAAGACCATCTCTTCCCGGATATCACCCTGGAACGTTGTGATGATCTGTGCCATACATCCAGGATATTTAAGTACCACCACATCTGTCTGATCCACGCCGGAAGCTGACCAGTCAGAAGTGCAGAGACATTGTATCGGGGGCTGTTCAAAGAAATACGTCACAATATCATATCCATACACAAGAATATCGTATGTGGCACCACCGCCCAGTTCTGGATTATAATATCTGTTGGCTGCATCTTTCGGTGCATTGAAACCAATTCCGCAGGTTACCAATGAAACTTTCCCTATTTTCTCCTCTGCAAGCCATTGTTTCACCTGCTGCATTTTCGGAAGGAATCTTGACCACATTCCCTCCATCACAAAAACGCCCAGTTCCTTTGCTCGTGTGAAAATCTCTTCTGCATCCCGGCTGTTTACACACATAGCTTTTTCGCACAACACCGGCATCCTATGATCCAGGCACAGCATTACCAGCTTATAATGTGCATTGGTAGTAACCGCCACATACACTCCATCCAAAGGTTCTTCCTCAAGCATCTGTTCATAGCTGCCATATGCTTTCGGGATTCCATGCTTATCAGCAAAAGCCCTGGCACGTTCCATGCTGCGGCTGGCAATTGCAGCCACGACCCCCTCACCCTGTTCTTTTACTGCGGCGCAAAATTCCTCAGCTATATTGCCCGCCCCCATAATACCAAATCGAAACTTTCCACTCATTATTTATAAAAACCTCCTGTTTTTTATTTTCACAGTTTAGAAGCTGCGTATCTTATCATCCTCTTCACTCTGTGTATTTTCAATCGCCCGGATTACCACATAGTATCCAAACTGATCATTCACCTTTACATAAACTCTATCTCCTACCTTATGTCTCAGAATCGCCTTTCCGATAGGTGATTCCGTACTGATGAGACCTGCCAGCGAATTTCCTCTGATGGACGTCACCAGACGATACGTCTCTTCCTCATCGTCATCCTCAATATAAAGTGTGACTGTATTATTCAGCCCTACTTCATCATCCTTCGACTCCTCCGAGATTACCTCCGCATTTTTCAGCATTCTTTCCAGATAACGGATTCTGCTCTCATTCTGATTCTTTTCTCTTTTTGCGGCATAATACTCAAAATTCTCGCTGAGATCTCCCTGTGCCCGTGCTTCCTTTACCGCTTCGATAGCTTCCTTACGGACCACAAGTTTTCTGTGTTCAATCTCTTTCTCTATTTTTTCTACATCCTGCTTTGTCAGACGCTCTCCCATTCCACTCACCTCTTATAAATACTCTATTATTTGCTCATATTCTCTCAGACTTTGTGCTCTTTTGATACTTTTATCCCATAGATCCGAATCCGGAAAGGAATAACGTAAATAACACCAGATTTCTTTTAACTTAAACAGTGCCTTTTCTTCATTCACCGACACCCGACAGAAATCATCATGCAGTCTATCCAGAAAAGCCCTCCAGACATCATGGGAAGGCTCCGGGTCACCTAAGATTCTTCCCACAAGACCCGGGTCTGCCAAAATTCCCCTGCCCAGCATCACAGCCTGAATCCCGGGAAATTTTTCTGATATGCGTACATAATCTTCCTTTCGAAAAATGTCACCGTTATAACACAATGGCTGATTTTTGTGTTCATACGCATATTCAAATCCGGAAAGCCTCGGTTCTCCCCGGTAATAATCGGTCTGTACCCGAGGATGAATGATCAATTCTTCCAGCGGATACTGGTTAAAGATTTCCATCAGAGCTTCTATCTCTTCCGGTTCATACCTGCCAAGCCGTGTCTTGATCGATATCTTCATGTCCAGCTTTTCAAATATTTCTTCCAGAAAATGATCCAGATCCTGTCTTCTCTCCAGAAATCCGGAACCTCTTCCACCATTCACCACCGGACGTGATGGACATCCCAGATTCAGATTGACTTCCTCATAACCATATTCCTGCAGCCCTTTCGCTGTCCGGATAAAATCATCTGCGGAATTTGTAAGGATCTGGGGCACAAGAAAAAGTCCCCTGTTATGCTCCGGCAAAATATCATTTTTCTCTTTATAGTTAAACAATCGTCCCCTGTTGGGTTTTGCGGCGATAAAAGGGGCAAAATACTTGTCCAGGGGATGAAAAAATGCGTGGTACGCATTCCGATAAACGTATCCTGTTACTTCCTCCAGCGGTGCCATATAAAACTTCATCGATCCGTCTCCTTTTTCCCGAGACGTACTGCTTCAATATACTCTGCTGCATCCTGATCCAGTCCGTCAAACAGATAATTTTTATCGCTCATCCGCCTTTTTCCGGTCTCCTCACGGATCTGACCTGCAACCAGTTCCATATCCTCCCGGAGTTCTCTGGCCGACATTCTTGTGCCGCCCTGCCCCAGAATGATCACCTGTTCCAGCCTGTCCGAAGTCGCCACCGTCACATGATTTTTTCTTCCGATCTCGTGTACCGTCTTTTCGATATACTGATCGGCTGTCTCTGCTTCTTTTGTATAGACCACATGAATATTATGATATTTCTGTACGCTTCCCGGATTTCCTTTCACTTTATAGGCATCAAACACCAGAATCAGGACACATTTTTTATATCCCTGATAATTGCACAACATATCTGTGAGCTTATCTCTTGCCGCATCAATATTGGCATCTGCCAGGTCTTTCAAATCCTCCCATGCAAATATTATATTATAACCGTCCACCAAAAGGTATTCTTTTTCCGGTGGTGTATTCCGGTTTTTCGTCCGACTTACATAAGAGGAGCTTGTATCATCCATGCGGGCATGACTTCGTTTCCAGCCTTTCACAGACCTTCGGGGCAGATTCTCATCACCCACCCGGGATCTGATCGGACCGTAAGTTCGAATAAAGATTTCTTCCAGCTCTTTTTCTGTCGCCTGATAAGTATCTCTTTCTTCTTTCCAGCTTTTCTTTCTGACCTCCACCGGCTCCGGCTTTCTTTCCACCGGCTCCAGAAGGAGACCACTCTCCACATGCATATACTCCTCTACCTGATCCCAGTTCACTACAAAACCGGCACCATGGGCACAAAACACAGACCCTGTAGGATTTTCCAAATCCGCTTCGGGATCATAACAAAATGCCTGTACCACTTCTTCCTGATTATGACAGGGGAAATATCCTTTCAGTGTACAGAACAAACGCCCCATACCTCTGGTATAAGAGATCACTTCGTTCTGGTAATCTCTCATCATAACTACAGGAGCAGACCCGGTCAATACAGCTGTCTCTCCTTCTATCTGCGGTGGCTGAAATTCTCCGCACATCCTCTGGATATCCGCCATTCCCCGTCCTATCATATCTGCCGGTACTTCCAGCCGAAAATCATAATAGGGCTCCAGCAGCACACTTTCCGCTTTCCTCAGTCCCTGTCGTACCGCACGGTAAGTAGCCTGTCGAAAATCTCCGCCTTCTGTATGCTTCAGGTGAGCGCGGCCTGCTACCAATGTAATCCTCATATCTGTGATCGGGGAACCGGTAAGCACTCCCCGATGTTCTTTTTCTTCCAGATGGGTCAGAATGAGACGCTGCCAGTTCTTATCCAGCTCATCCTCGCTGCAGTCTGTGTAAAACTGCATCCCGCTCCCCGCCTCTCCCGGCTCAAGCAAAAGATGTACTTCCGCATAATGACGCAGGGGTTCAAAGTGCCCCACGCCTTCCACGGGTGTTTTGATGGTTTCTTTATATACAATATTCCCGGAACCAAAATCCACCACAGCACCAAATCGTTCTTTGATCAGGCTTTTCAGGATTTCTATCTGAACCTCTCCCATGACCTGTGCATGAATCTCTCCCAGTTCCTCATTCCACACAATATGTAAAAGAGGTTCTTCCTCTTCCAGCTGCCGCAGGTTCAAAAGCATCTTATGTACATCACATTCCGGTGGAAGCTGGATCTGGTAAGTCAATACCGGCTCCAGCAGCGGCATATCGGAAGCTGCTTCTCTTCCCAGCCCCTGACCGGGATAAGTAAAGGTAAGACCTGTTACGGCACATACCATCCCGGCAGAAGCTTCATTTACCATCTCATATTTTTCTCCGGAATAGATACGAATCTGATCAGCTTTTTCCTCTCGCTCTTCTCCATCCTTCTGCCCCCGCAGAATCGTCTTCACTTTCAGGCTGCCGCCCGTGATTTTCATATACGTGAGACGATTTCCCTGACTGTCTCTGGCAATCTTAAATACTTTTGCGCCAAATTCCCGGGGATACTCCGGCATCTTTATATATTTTTCCAAGCCCTGCAGAAACTCCTGTACTCCGGTCATCTTCAGTGCCGAACCAAAAAAACAGGGAAATAATTTTCTCTCATTGATCAGACGGGGAATCTCCCCTTCCTCCACAGTTCCTTCCTCCAGATATCTCTCCAGCAGGGTCTCATCGCACATAGCCAGCTGCTCCTGCCACTCTTGCGTATCTCTATCCTCTGAAAAATCCACACAGTTCCCATCCAGCCTTTTTTTCAATTCTTCCATCAATGCTTTTTCATCTGTTCCCGGCTGATCCATTTTATTAACAAAGAGAAATGTGGGTATCTGATATCTCTTCAATAACTTCCATAGAGTCAACGTATGCCCCTGAACACCATCCGCACCGCTGATCAGCAAAATCGCATAATCCAACACCTGCAGCGTACGCTCCATCTCTGCGGAAAAATCCACATGACCGGGAGTGTCAAGAAGTGTGATCTGCGCATCTCCCAGAGAAAAAAGCGCCTGCTTGGAAAAGATCGTGATTCCTCTGCTTCTTTCCAATTCGTAAGTATCAAGAAATGCATCACCATGATCCACTCTTCCCATTTTTCTGATTGCTCCGCTGGTATACAGTATACTTTCCGACAGCGTAGTCTTCCCTGCATCTACATGGGCTACAATGCCCGCACATATATATTTTTCAGGTTTATTCTTCGATGTATTATTCACCAAAAATACCCCTTTCTGTCGTCTATAATCCAATTAATTATAGCACAGGAAGGGGTATAAGTCGATAAATTGTTTACTGCACAAAATTACTCTTATTACTAATACAAAACGGCACGGGATTTCCGTGCCGCATTTTGTTTTTCATGCAAATGGTGAGAGTTCCAATCTGACAAAGTATCCACGGTCTTTTCCGCACACCGGACACTGGGATGGAACTTTTTCTCCTTCATAGATATATCCACATTCCAGGCAAATCCATCCCCGTTTCACATCGGAAACATACAGTTTCTTCTCTTCCAGCCAACTGGCAAATTTTCCGAAGCGATCCCCATGATATTTTTCAATCTCGGCAATCATGTAGAATGAATTGGCGATTGCAGGGAATCCTTCCTCTTTTGCCTTATCACCAAAACTTTTGTATACCACATCATGCTCTTCATATTCATTGTGCTGTGCCATGCGGAGAAGTACTTCCAAATCATCAGACAGATCCACCGGATACTTTCCATCCACATGTATATTTTCTCCTGCCATTTTCTTCAGGTGTTTATAAAAAATCTCTGCGTGTTCCTTTTCCTGACCGGCTGTATACAAAAACACCTGCGCAATCGTATGCTCTTTTTGCTTTTTCGCCTCGCCTGCCGCAAAAGTATATCGGTTTCTTGCCTGACTCTCTCCTGCAAATGCCCGCATAAGATTGTCTTTCGTTTCACTGCTGCTAAAATCTGCTGCCATATTTTTTCCTCCTTGGCTTCACATTAAAGTATTCAGCTTTAATATGTCCCAGGAATTTGAAAATATGTGCAGGAATTGTAGATGAAAACCACAAAATACAACACTGCAATTTCAGAAGAATTTTATCTTTTGCATATTTATTTCACAGATATTCGTCTCTGTACTATCTTATACAGTCACTTCAACTTACGATTCACCCATCTCTCAGGTATCCAAATACTTCTTCAGTTCCTCTTCTTTCATATTCAGTCGCTTTGCCGCTTCACTGACAGGCAAAAAACCTTCCTTTACCATTTCAATATAGCTCTGCAAACG
>JBJFCH010000059.1:16735-20370 GCA_051888835.1 Oliverpabstia sp.
ACGGCCTTCCTGTAATCCAGCCTGTATTCCACGCTGCAGAATTGTCTTTGCTTCATATTCCAGAATCTTTCCACCCATTACAGATGTCACTTCCTTCCTGACTTTTGCATACTTCGATGCAAGCTGCTCAATTACTTTTCTTGTCAAATATTTCCTCAATTGTGTATTTTTGTGTCTTTAACACCGGTATCTCATAGGATATATCCCCTCCCGGTGTTTTTATCTCTAATGTCATCACATCCGGTGTATTCTTTGTATGCCTCAAATACAGCACTGCAGAGCAGGGAAATGTTAATGTCAGACAATTTCCGATGACCTCTCCATTATCCAATGCTATTTGAGAATCATACTCGAACATCCGAATCAGCATACTGTGGTCTGCTGTACTCTGACATTCCATATGGTATCTTTTTATTGTTATTCCATGAATCTCAAAACAGGAATCCGTTATTTTCTCTTTTGTATCTGTACCCTGCCGCTTAATGAAATGTTCTCCCGGGAGAATTGTGACTTTCTCCGCTCCCGTATAGTGTTCCCCAAACACTTCATTTACAACAGGAATCATCAGACTGGTACAATCATTCACCAATGTCCGAAACACATCATCATAAGGTGTCCCGATATTGTTTTTATTCACTGTCCCCTTCTTTCTCCTGTATGGGCAAATATATGCCTGCGTAAGATACAGAAAACGAATCTCTGCTATACTGTAATTTTAACAGATGTAATAGCGTTGTACCATAAAAATCACAAAAAAATTATCGGTTTACGATATTTTATGTGGCTGAATCCTTTCTTACACACCGTATGGTATAGCGTTGTCTGCCGCTGTATACGCAGGTAAAAAGGGTCAGATCCCAGTCATCTCCGCTGACCATATCTTCCCCATCGTATTTTCCAAGGGTTTCGATCCACGCAATTTCATATTCAAATAGATTACCGTCCGCATCTATAAAGGAAATCTCTGTCCCTACAGGAAGTCCGCGTAGATTTCCAAAGTGTCTTGTATAATTATGTGCTGCCACCACCAGATTATTCTGATAAATAGAACCGGAATAACGGCATGGTGCAATACGTAATTTGGGATAACTCCATTCACCAGCCATCACCGGAAGCTGCAGATTCAGGTTCGGAACCTGCAGGATTCCGATATAGCGGTTCCCGTCAATCTCAATCTCCGGCATCTCTTTATCCGGATACAGTACATAATCCGGGATTTCTTCCACGCTCAAAATATTCTTCTCTTTGTTCGTATCCTGCTGCCCTTCCTGTTCTTTGTGCTCATCCTGTTTTCTTGTTTCTATCTCATATGTCAGACGTTCCACCACTTCGTCCGAAGCGTCGCCTGCCTGCTTTCCCTCGTACAGATTCCAGGCAGTCAAAAAAAGGGCCGCTGCCAACAGCAACAGCCCTCCGGTCATCCAGATTGTGCCTTTTTTCTTTGAACGACGGTATTGTCTCTTATGCTGCATTCTATTTCTCTCCGTCTATAAATCTGTTATCCTTTATCTGTTTTTCTCCGTACCCATCCAATCATAAAAGCTGCGATACCCAACACTGCCAGAAGCGGAACCGGCCACCACAACTGACCTGTCTGAGGAAGCTTGCTGCTTCCTCCGCCTCCCGAAGAAGCAGAGTTCGTGGGGGAAGAGGGCGTCTTCGGTGTCTGATACGTATTGGTAATCACATATTGCTGACAATTTTTTTCTATACTTTTCTTATAACCGGCGGGAACAGTTACCTCATCCACTTTCCATTCATGGCCCGCTTCCAGGTCTTTCCAACAATATTCCCAGTTATTTTCTTTATTCAGTATTACCTTATCATAGACAGTCCCATCCTTCAACAGTGTAACTTCTATCTCTTCCGGACGTTTTTTCTCATATCCGGTATCTTTCCAGACTTTCAGTACTTTATACTCCTGTGTTGCTTCCGGGATTTCTTCCACCTCTGCTTTATCATGCTCCACAACTACCTGCAGATTCCATGCACCCTGTGCATCCCGACCGGGAACCGTCACCAGTGTGGGAATCGGCTTATAGATCTTTTGCTCATCCTGTGTCATTTCTCCCACGATCAGGTACAGCCCTTTTTCCAGATTATTCCATACCATCGTACCAGCTTCATCTGTCTGTCCCTGATAGATCTGTTTTATGGAATTATCGCTGCTCACGCAGCTGTCCAGTGTGATAGCCAGAGCTCTCCACTCTTCCGCATTCAGTTCCTCCAGCCGGTCCAGATCCGTAACGGTTTCTTTATATCCGGCAAATGGTTCTACCAACTGAAATATACCGGTCTCGGAGAAATCTGCTACTTTATAAAAGGTAAATGTGGCTTGTCCGTATTTATAATGAATGGTCAGACTGGTAACCGCTGTCTCCGGCGCACCCTGAGATGCCATTACCTGCACAGGCAACAGCAGTGCCATAAGACAAAATGCGAGAAGTCTGCCAATCCTTTGCAATTCTTTTTTTATCTTTCCTTTCACTTTTTCTCCTCCTTGTCCAATATATGACTTCTATTATCTGCGTTTCCGATAATGTACCAACAGCCATATCAGCAAAATCAATAAAATGGGTACTGCAATCACCGGCGCTACCATCACCGGATCGATCTGCATAGCGTCTGCAGTCACTCGAATCGAGTTGGCACTTTC
This sequence comes from Oliverpabstia sp., assembly GCA_051888835.1. Lineage (GTDB taxonomy): Bacteria > Bacillota > Clostridia > Lachnospirales > Lachnospiraceae > Oliverpabstia. The sequence goes on from JBJFCH010000059.1 coordinate 19,392, forward strand.
CATATTTTCTACCCTGTGCCCCCGTACCAGAAGACGATGACTATTGATTCCATAAGGGGTACAGGTTACCAGCGTGCACAGGTCTTTTCCTTCTTCTATCTCCAATGCCGACAGATCTTCCGGTTCCACGATACGAATCTGATCCACTTCATAGGTCAGTGTCTCGTCCAATACACGCATCATGAAAAGATCCCCTTCTTCCATCTCATCAAGATTGGTAAACAGCTTGGCAGAAGGAAGTCCCCGATGCCCGGAGATCACACAGTGGGTTCCTTCTCCTCCTACCGGAAGAGAACTGCCTTCGATATGCCCCACTGCAATCTGCAGCACAGCTTCATCCACTCCATGATAAATCGGCAGAGACACCTTGATATTCGGGATTTCTATATATCCGATAATGCCGGTTCCGCCTATATTCAGCAGGCTTTCGTATTCTTCATATTCCTCCTCAGACAGAACCCAACGATTCTGTTTCTTTGCCAATGTGGTATTATACTCCTGGGCTTGTGCCCACATCTTTTCATACTGATCATCATCGATCGTGGTCACCGTCTGGGCATAACTGGCGATGGCACGACTTTGATGGAAAGAATTCCAGTAATCACTGAAACTGGGATACAGCAGTAAGGACAACCCTATGATAAAAATCAAAACCAATATAATTGATGAAAGATTTTTTTTAATCCATCTCATAAGTCTCTCCTTGCTGTTCTATCCTTTCATAGAAGAAAACCACCGATACCGGGGGCTGCATGAACACAAGGTTCTGTACAGCCCTCAGGTATCCGAGGTAACTTCTTATCCCGGAATCTGACGATTCACGGATTTTTATTATGGTGTTTCACAAACTGATGATTATTTGCTTGCACTCATACGTTTTCTGGTGATCAATACAACACCTGCTCCGATAACCAGAATCGCACCAATCACGTAGAAGATCGTGGTACCCATACCACCGGTTTCCGGAAGGGTTGAACCT
>JBJFCH010000060.1:0-18851 GCA_051888835.1 Oliverpabstia sp.
GAGTTACGGATGCATTGTTAAATGCAATTCCTGCCTCCAATGCAGCTACAGACATTCTTTCAATATTATTTTAATTTCTGAATACAAATGTTTTCTGGACGGTCGTTTATTATAGATAAGGAAATCAAGCAAAATTTCCACCGCCTGTTTTCCCTGATCTTCTATCTCACTGTCGAGTGTTGCCAGAACAATATCATTTTTTAACAGTTCCTGAATCTCGGGATAACTCTCAAAGCATATAAGCTTTATATTTTTTCTCTCATATTCTTCAATTACATCCCCAACAGCCTTCACTCCGCCACAGGTAATAAACACACCTGCCAGTTCCGGTTCTCTTTCACAAAGTTTCCGCATCTCCCGATGAATGATTTGCGTCTTTTCTTTTGTATAAATATTAGGCAAAATTTCCAGACCAGAATATTTCTCTGTTACTATTTCCCGGAAACCACCTTCGCGCGTTCCAAACGGAAATGACTGGTAATTGTCACTGTCACTGGTAAAAACAGCTACTTTTCCTTTTCCCTGTAAGAACTCTCCCATCAGCCGACCTGCTACACGCCCTGCTTTAAAACCATCCTGACCAATATAGCACAATCTCTGACTTCCTTTGATATCTGTATTTACAGTGATAACAGGAATACCAGCTGCCGTACATTGGTTAATCTTTTCTACAATCTTCGGTGTATTGACAGGGCTCAAAATAATTCCATCCAGTCTGTCTTCGATACATTTGTCCAGAGCCTCTGCCTGTGCTTCCACATCAGAATACTCTGTCATCTGATAATTTATTTCTATCTGAAAAGAAGTATAATTATTTAATCCTTCTTCTATTCCTTTTTTAAGAAAATCATAGGCATCTACTTCTAACATGACTGCACGAATATGCAGCGTTTTATCCTGCATCTGCAGAGCTTTTCCAATCGGATTGGCTTCATAATGACATTCATCAAGAATTTTCTGTATTCTCTGTCTGACAGGATCACTGACGCCCGGCCGATTATGAATCACCTTATCTACCGTTGATCTGTGTACTCCTGCCATCTGAGCTATTTCTTTTATTGTAACTCCCATATTCATTCTCCTAAAACTCTTTTCATGTACGAGTACGAACTCTTAAGAATATTATAACATCAATTATACTAAATGAAAAGAATCCGAAAAAGAATATATCAGTTTCTCGATTTTATTTATTTCCCAACTTTGCTTTTTGTTTTTCTTCTCTTTCCAGAAGTTCCTTCATAATCACCGGATATTCTTTATCAAGTTTATAGAACAGCAAAATAATAATCATAATGATTCCTAATAAAGAAACTCCATAGATAAACAGATTTTGAATTGTCGCAAGCGCTGTCTCAGACTGAGCAGCAAGGCTTCCTTCATATCCTGCACTCTCCATAATAAAACCAATCAAAGCAGATCCGATTCCCTGACCGAATTTCTGTCCGGATGTGGTAGCTGACTGAATCGCTCCTGCAGTACGAAGTCCTGTTTTCCATTGACCATATTCAATTGCATCTGCAATCATAGTAAAGATCATTCCCAGAATCGGAGTCATTCCTATTCCTCTCAGCAAACCGCCAAACGTCACCAGTGCTACGTTTTCAGGACTAATCAAAAGTATCAGTGAACCACCAATTATGAAAAGTGCCCCCAAAACACACCAGTTTCTTTTACTGGTTAAGTACATGAATTTTCCCAGTGCCAACGTTGCAAAAATGGTAATACCATAACATGCTGTATTTACATTACCGATAATATTAGTATCACCAACAATCCATTTACAGTAATAGGTTGCCATCGTTCCAGAAAAAGTCTGATACATAGCAAAAAAGACAAAGAACAGAAACAGCATAATAAAATATTTATTTTTAAATAATGCCGGAATCGCCTGTTTCAGCGGTATTTTTTCACCACCCACTTCATCCATTACTTCAACTCGTTCTCGGACACAGGCAAAGCAGAATAACATCATCAACGCTGCCCCAAATGCATAAATTGCTGTAAGAATAATCCAGTTTTTCTGAGAGGACATTCCTCCGTCAGGCATCATATTCAGTATTCTGGTAAATAAAAGTGTAACCAGAATATTTCCGATCGGACTCATAGCCATACGGATAATATTGATACTTGCACGTTCTGACTGATCACGGGTCATATATGTCATTGTTGTAGCAAAAGGAAGCTGGAACAGCGTATATACAACCGTCAACATCAGATTATATGTAATAAATATGTAAATTGCCTGTGCGAATGTTCCTATCTGCGGTACTGTCATCAAAAGGACCGCTGCAATTGCATACGGAATCGACATTCTCAGCATCCAGACACGGGCACGTCCATATTTGGAACGTGTCCTGTCTACGATAAACCCTGCCATTATATCGGAAACACCATTAAATACCTGTGATATTGCAATGATCATACCGATTACTGCAGCAGATACATGAGCAACATCTGTATAAAACATTACCAGAAGACTGGTAGAAATAGTAAACACAATGTTCGTTGAGATTTCTCCACATCCGTACGCAAATTTTTCAAATCCGGATACCCGATCCTTTTGGATCAGTTTATTAAAACCATTCAGATTCATTTGTGTACCTCTCTTTCCATTTATTTACTGATTGTCTGGTTCAGTGCATCAATTGATGTACGTACTCCTGCATCCACAGACATCGTCAGATCTTCCATTTCCAGAGATACATCTCCGTCATATCCCATCATGCTGAGAACGGAAAAGAATTCTTTCCACCACTGCAGATCCTTTCCACAGCCAACAGCAACATAATTCCATACCCTGTCTGCAGACTCAGTAACCGGCTTCGGTTCCAGAAGTCCATTTACATCTGACAATCCTCTTTCAATACGAGCATCCTTTCCATGTACATGGAAAATGCATCCTTTGAGTGCTCTTGCCGCAGCAATCGGATCCGCTCCAAGCACCATCATATGAGAAGGATCCAGATTGATACCAATCATCGGATCTGTTGCATTTCTCAATTTCAGTAAAGTTTCTGCAGACCATACCATAGTTCCAGGGAATTCTTCAATTGCAATTTTTTCTACTCCACATTTTTTGCAGTGTGCTGCAAATTCTTTCCAGAATTCAATGGTAACCTTCCACTGATATTCATATGCAGGTGCCATAAAATCTGGCCAGGATACCGTGGATGTAATCCAGTTTGGTGTGGTATCTGTTTCATTTCCCGCCGGAAGTCCAGCCATGGCAACAATTTTTTTCACACCCAGAAGTCCTGCTAGCTCAGCACATGCATACATGGATTTTTTATATTCTTCACCTGTCTCAGATGGCCAAAGTGGATTACAGGATGTATTAAGTGCAGAGATCCTCATTCCTCTCTTTTCCAACTCTCCCATAAACTCTTTCCGTTTTCCTTCGTCAGCCAACAATTCAGCAGTATTGCAGTGCTTACGCGCACCCCATCCTCCTGCTGTCATTTCCACAGCATCAATTCCCAGTGACTTTACTTTATCAAGCATGTCTGTATAAGACAGATCAGCAAAAACATCTGTACAAATCGCAAGTTTCATACCTTTTCCTCCATCTAATATGTATTTTATTTTCCCAATAATTCTCTTTCAATTCTCTCTCTTGCTTCCGGTGCCTGCTTATTCATTTTTTCCGGAAAACCAAACATAGAAACGCAGGCAATATTATCTCCTCCAACCTTTGGAGCATCCTCTCTTAACTGTTTATTTGCAAAGTCCATCTCACGAAGCGTTTCAAAGATACCGTCAAAATCCACATCTCCTTCACCCATAGCCAGATGCTGATGAATCGTTACATCTGATTTACCTCTTGCATTCAGCCAAGGTGGATTCGCAATATATCGGCAGTCCAGTGTCTGATTAAATGTATCAGCAAAGAGAACATGTGTCAGTTCATCACCTGCATAGCGAAGCATAGAGCGTACATCACCTTTTCCTTCATCATAAAAGAATCCATGAGGAGAGGAATAGACATAACCCAGATTTTTCGAACGGAAAGATTTAACCATATCACAGGTTTCGTTGTTCAGTTCGCAAAAATCATACGGATGAGACTGGATTTCCACACGCAGTCCTTCACGTTCAATAATCGGAAGCAGTTCTTCCATAGAGCGGAACCACATACCATTACAGATTTCCTGCTGATTGGGATCTCCGGAAAGTTCCGTATTGATAACCGGTACTCCCATATCTACCGCAATCTCTATCATTCGTTTCCAGTTTGCTACTGCAAATTGTCTCTGTTCTTCCGTTGGTCCGGACCAACGATATACCACGATAAAAGAAGAGATTTCAACACCCGTTTCTTTTAACGCTTTCTTGTATTCTGCTTCACACTCTTTTGAAAAAAGAGGATGTTTGTAAAACGGATTGATTCTTGGATGCGGAGACTGTTCAATATATTTATATCCCCAGTCAGCTACCTGGTGAACCATTCTGTTAATATCCATCTGTTTTGCAAGTACATCTACATCAAAAGCTATTTTCATATGGATTCACCTCTCTTATTTTTTATAGAATTCCGGCATTTCTTCCATTTCAATATTTACAACCGTCTGTGTATCACGCGCTTTGGATGCGGCTTTTGCAGTTACCTGTCCTACATATCCATCCCATGCAGTAGGTCCGTCTACACGCCCCTCTTTTGTTGCATTGATCCACTCCTGAACTTCTACATTGTATGCTTCTACAAAACGTGTGGACCAGTCACGGTCAATTGCATGTCCTCTTACAGCGTCTGCACACACTTCAATAGTTGCCGGCTGCGGCAGATTCAGGATTGCATCTTCGCAGCATACTTCACACTTAATATCGTAGCAGTGTCCAGTGTTAACAAAAGCTTCTACATCAATTCTTACACCTGATTTTGTTGTCAGGATCATAATCTGCGGATCCATCAGATTTGCATGGGTACGTCTTGTATTCTTTGCAAATTTTACTTCTGCTGTTGCATAATCTTCATCAAGCAGCCATCTGAGAACATCGATTTCATGAATCATAGAATTTTCTACTGCCATCGGAGTTGTGTAGCTTTCATCTACCGCCGGATTTCTGTGTGCGCAGTGTAACAGCAATGGCTCTCCATAAGTACGATTTTTAATTGCTTCTTTTAACTGACGATATCCCTGATCATATCTTCTCATGAATCCGACCTGTACCAGCTGTTTTCCGCCTGCAATCTCAGCTTCTACGATACGTTTGCATGCATCTGCTTCCGGAGCAAGTGGTTTTTCACAGAAAACATATTTTCCTGCTTTTATTGCTGCCATTACATACTGCTCATGGAATGGATCAATAGTGGTAACGATAACTGCATCAACATCATCTGAAGCAATCATTTCTTCACCATTTGCATAAAATTCACATCCATATTTCTCTGCAACTGATTTTCCGAATTCTACATTCACATCCGCACATGCAACCACTTTTGCTCCCTGAAGCTTATTATTGATTCTTTCAATATGCGTTCTTCCGATTGCGCCTACACCTACAACACCCACTCTTAACATTTCATTTTTTTTCATTACTATATCCTCCTGTTATTATACGAGCTCGTGCTCTTTAATTTGTATAAAAAATGGATTTTATTAAAATCCTTGAAACTTTATTATATTTTTATTATACAAAATTTGTAGCTTTACGAGCTCGTGCTCTTTTTGATGCCTTTACTATATACTTTTTATATACTATTGTCTATTGCCTTTTTTTCTAATTTTTTTCTTTGTTTTTGTTTAAATTTACCAACACTTAGGAAAAAGGTCGTTTCGGAAATTCAAGATAAAAACATCCCGTGGAGGTTCATGTGCTGAAAAGCACCGAATTCCACGGGATATTCTTTGCCTTAAATGAAGAGCTTAAGAATCTGTATTAACCAACAGCCCTTCCAACAAGTATCTTCATTCTCAACTTTAATTGTGATAAAATACCTCCGCAATCGGCGAATCTTTATCCAGAACAATGGTGTTTTCCCCATCTTTCAGTGTTGCTTTCACAGCGTCCAGCTGCCTTACAAATCCATAGAAATCCGCTTTGCTTTCATCATTGTAGGCATTACTCAGGATTTTCATGTACTCTGCCTCACCTTCCGCAATGGTCGTATCTGCCTGTTTCTGAGCCTGAGCAAGAAGAACAGTTACCTGCTCATTGGTATCGTTCTTGATCTCCTGTGCTTTCTGTTCTCCCTGGGCCGTATAAGATGCTGCAATGTTGTTTCTCTCAGATATCATACGACTGTATACTGCATCCTTATTTTCATTGGGAAGATCCAGCATCTTTGTTTCAATTTTTTCTACTTTAATACCATAAGACTCCAGGTTTGTTCCCAGTTTCTCAGTAAGTAAATTTGCCAGTTCTCCATCCCGTCCTGAAATCACTTCTTCCTGACTTAAGCTACTGATTACGTTCTTCAAAGCATTGTATACATTGGAACTGATTCGTGACTCTGCATTCTGCTCCGATCCGCTTAGTTTTTGCGTAAATTTTACCGGATCACTGATTCTCCACAATACAAAGCAATCAGAAATCATAGATTTTTTATCCGAAGTCATAACATCACTGGCCGGAAGATCACTTAACTGAATTTTCGAGCTGATTGCTGTCTCTGTCTGGATAAAAGGAATTTTCCAGCTTACTCCACTTTGTGAACCATCATTTTCTTCTACACGTACAATTTTACCAAACTGTTTAATCACCCGATATTCTCCCGGTTTTGTCACAACGGTTGCTGATACTCCTAAAAACAAAGCCAAAACCGCACAGGGAATCACAAATATTTTTTTCTTCATAGCTATTCCTCTCCTTTTGTATTATCTTCGTTATTCGTTTCTACTGTAGAAAATGGCTCCAACGGCAATACTGTCTGAGTAGAACCATCCGTAATATAAATATTCATACCAGGAAGTACTTCCTCCAGTGTCTCATAAAACATACGCTCTTTTGTTATCAATGGGAACTTGATATATTCCTCATACAGAGAATTGAATCGTGCAACTTGTCCTTCTGCCTCTGCAATCAGTGCTTCTTTCTGAGCCTGGGCATCTTTTATGATTTTATCTGCCTGGGCATTTGCTGCCGGTATTCTGGTATTTGCATCCGCATTCGCATTGTTGATGGCTGTCTCCATACCCTGCTTTGCATCTTCCACATTTTTAAAAGCCTGTGCCACTTCCGTTGTAGGAACTTCCGCATCCTGAATCACCGCGTTGGTAATCTGAATACCGATATCCTCCAGTTCCATCCTCTCCTGCAGCTTTGTTTTGATTTCTGACTGAATCGCATATTTTCCGGTGGTCAGGACTTCATCCACACCATGGCTGCCTACCGTATCACGTATGTAACTTTGCGCCAGATTTTTTACGATTACTTCCGGTTCTTCAGAAGCGTAAAAATATTTTATAGGATCTGTAATCTGATATTCAAAATAGAAATCCACATTCACAAAATTATAATCACTGGTAATCATAAATGACTCTTTATCTATGCTTTCATCCGTCTCAAGATTGTAGCCTACGGCAAATTGTTTCGATGCTTTGCTTACTTTGTATACATTCTGAATATAGGGGATTTTAAATTTAATACCCGGCGTTTCCACAACCTGGGCATACCCAAAGGTCTGTACCACCGCATATTCATCCTCCTGCAGAGAATACATCGACTGTGACACCGTGATACCTGCAAAAATTCCAGCTGCCACACCAATTGTTATTTTCTTAATCTTTCCCACATTCATCTTTCCTGAATTGCGATGATTATCTCTCATCTGCTGCATACCATTTTGATTATTTCTTTCAAACATAATAATTTCCTTTCTCTTTCAGAATATGTAACATTAAGTTTCTGTAATTGTATTAACTTGGTAATTCCTCCTTCCTGCATATAAATGGTATAAAAAAAGACTTTTATCATGACATTTGCCACAATAAAAGTCTTGCTATCTCATTTGTTACGGATGCCTCTCGACATCGGATGACGGTCGCAAATCCATCTTTTCAGATGTTTAGCTACTCCCTTTTACTTGTATGAATATACAATAACACTTTGTTATTATTTTGTCAATGTATCGTCAGAAGATTTCTTAATATCTTTTTCCAGAAGAATCAAACAAATCAATGCCACTGCCGCAAATACTGCCCCCGCAGCAAATACCATCTGCATCCCCATTCCTTTACCTGTGAGCAATGATGTCAATGCCGGTGCTCCGAAAGTTGCAATCACAATCCCAAACATCACGTATCCGTAATTTTCTCCGGAGTGCTCCATTCCGAAAATCGAACTTGTAAAAGAAGGAAAACTTCCCATAATACCACCGTAACAGCCATACATTACAATGATTGCAGCTGTAATGCTGTAAGAACCGGTAAATGAAAGTACTGCCATAGCCACAATGGATACCACAATAACAATCTTGATACAGACAATTCGCCCTGCCTTGTCTGCAATCGTGGGAAGAATCAGTCTCGTTGAAGCATTGACAACAGAACCGATCATGACTGCGCTGACTGCCACAGAAGCCGGAATTCCCATGCTGATCTGATAGGTCTGAGATACCGGAGATACCAAAAAGTACGAAATCAATCCAAAGAGCATGGTTGCCAGAAGATAATAAAAACGTTTTGTCTTCATCATTTCTCCGGAAGTATATTCTTTCACAGCATGTACCTTAGAATCTCCAGACTGCTTTGTAAGTTTCCGTTCCATGTCCATTCTCCAGTTATCATCCGGCACATAGAAAAAGATACTGCTTAAAATCCAGGATATCCCGATTACAATTCCTACGGCAAGCAGGGTAACGGAAGCACCGGTCTTCTCCAAAAGTATTCTGCTTATGGGTGCAAGGAAAAATCCACACAGCCCATTGGCTGTTACCACGATACCTGAGGCAAATCCGGTACGCCCCGGAAACCATTTCTGTGCGGTAGAAATAATCGTGGTATAAATCATTCCCTGCCCAAATCCCTGCATGACACCATATGTTACATACATGGGAATCGGCGATGGAATAATCAAAAATGATGACAGAATAATGCCGGCTGTAAACACTGCACCTCCAATGAATACCACAAGTCTTGGATTCTTTTTATCCTGCATTCTTCCACCTACAATATTCCCAAATACAAAGGCTGCCAGAGCAAGATAAAAGCAAAGGGATGCCTGGCTTTGAGACCAGCCGGCCTGCTCCATTACATAAGGCTGATAAACAGACCACACATGAGGATATCCGGTGAAAAAAATAGCAAACGCTCCAAATATCATCATCAAGAGCCTGTGGCTTTTCTGAGTCTTCGATAAATGCATTTCCATGATTCTTTGTATCTCTCCTCAATATCTTTCTGAATTCCAAACCGATTAAAGGATGACGTTTCAAGTTCTCCTTTCAACTCAAAACTCGCGCGTGCTTAATGCGTGCCTTTTGTTTGGTCATTTTTATAATAGCACGCTTTTATTTTGCGTGCAACTATATTTTTCATCCCATCTGTGTCCTGTACATGGAAGCGTATTTTCCATTGAGTGCCATCAGCTCTTCATGATTTCCTTTCTCTGCAATCTGCCCGTTTTCCAGCAAGAGAATCAGGTCGGAATCCTTAATCGTTGATAAGCGATGTGCAATAATAAAAGAAGTTCTGCCTGCTGTCATCTGAAGCACGGCATCCCGGATTCTCTGTTCTGTCACTGTATCCACAGAACTGGTGGCTTCATCCAGGATCAGAATAGGAGCATCTGTCAGCATGGCACGGGCAATCGTTAAAAGCTGCCGTTCCCCCTGACTGAGTTCTGTTCCACCCTGGGTAAGCACTGTTTCATATCCCTGCGGAAGTCTTTTTATAAAAGCATCTGCACCAACTGCCTCTGCTGCGGCTTCAATCTCCGCAATTTTTGTTTTTTCTCGGCCATAACTGATATTCTCGCGAACAGACGTGGCAAACAGAGCCGAATCCTGTAAAACAACACCAAAAGAATTTCTCAGATCCACCATACGATAATCCCGCAAATCATGCCCGTCCAGCAGAATTCTCCCACCGGTCACGTCATAAAACCGAGTCAATAGATTAATAATTGTTGTTTTTCCGGCTCCTGTAGTCCCTACAATGGCAGTTCTGGTACCGGCAGGTATTTTCAGAGAAATATCTTTTAGAATCGGTACCCCTGTCATATACTCAAACGTCACATTCTGCAGTTCAATTTCCCCTTTTGGTGATACAAGGGGACGTGCATCCGAAGCATCCTCCGGCTCCGAAGGCTCATCCAGTATATCCAGAATCCTTTCCGCACCCGCCACTGCTGTCTGGAAATTATTATAAATATTTGCCATATCTACAAATGGACGTGAAAATTGCCGTACATAAAGGAGAAAACTCGAGATCATTCCGATCGAAAGGTCTCCGTTTACCGCCATCACCCCACTGACAATGGAAATCCCCACATAACTTAAATTGTTGATCACATTGGTCAGCGGCATCAGATAACCGGACCAGATCAGGGCGCGGGTAGCCGTTTTACACAATTCTTCATTACTCTCTTCAAATTGTTCAATCACATCCTCCTCACGGCAAAAAGCTTTTACAATATTCTCACCGGAGATCGTCTCCTCAATCTGACCGTTCAATTTTCCTAGAATCTTCTGCTGTCTGGAGAACAGCTTTCGTGTGTGTGAAGTCACTGTACGGGTCAGAATAAAAATCAACCCCACTCCAACGAGAGAAACCACCGTCAACAGTGGGCTGAGAGACACCATGATACAAAAAATACCTATGATTGTGAATATATATGTCAGCATCTGTGTCAGAGAATTGGAGATTGTTGTACTGATATTATCTACATCATTAGTCAGACGACTCATTAATTCCCCGTGCTGCCGTCTGTCAAAAAAGGCAAGGGGCAGTTTCTTCATAGCATTAAACAAAGTGATACGAATCTGACAGATCATTTTCTGTCCGACAGAAGCCATGAGAAACTGCTGTGAAAAGCGCACAAACCAATCGCACAGATAAAGACCTGCCAGGAGCAAAAGAACAGTTGTCACAGGATTACCGCTGTCTACCATGTTCACCGCACGACCGATTACAAGCGGAGAAAGTATGGCAGAGGCAGAAGCCAGAGCAGACAGAATAAGAATCCATCCTAATCCTTTCCTGCTGCCCTTAGTCAATTTCCAGAGACGTAAAAGTGTTCCTCTAAGATCCCGCGGTTTTTCTACAGGACGATGCAGCCCCCTGTGGGGACCTTTCATTCCGGCAGTAGCCGGTGGAATATTGTTATGATCAGCCATTTTCCCCACCTCCAATCTGTGAATGATAAATTGCCCGATAAGTCGGACACTTTATCATCAATTCTTCATGCGAACCGATTCCTTGAACTGTACCATTTTCAAGACATAGAATACGATCCGCTCTTCTGACTGTGGAGATTCTCTGACTGATTAATAGTACTGTCACTTTCTGCAAATGCCTGCGGAGTCCTGAAAGCACTGCTGCCTCAGTCTCCGCATCCAAAGCGCTGGTGCAATCATCCAGAATCAGCACTTTGGGATTCCGTACCAGAGCTCTCGCCAACGCAAGACGCTGCTTTTGTCCACCGGACAGATTCACTCCTCCCTGCCCCAGCAGGGTATTATAACCATTTTCCGTCTGCATAATAAAAGAATCTGCACAGGCAATCTCTGCTGCCTGTTTCAATTCTTCCTTTGTCGCTTCCTTTCTGCCCCAGCGAAGATTCTCAAGAATCGTTCCATAAAACAAAAGAGCTTTCTGTGGTACAACAGCAATCGCTTTGCGAAGCTCTTTTTCCTCCATTTGTTTCACATCTATCCCATCAATACATACTTTTCCCCTGGTAGTATCATAAAATCTCGGTACCAAATTAACCAGAGTAGATTTTCCCGAACCTGTAGATCCGATAATACCAATCGTCTCTCCCGGCTGTACACAAAAGCTTACATGACTCAATGCTTCATTTCCTGCCCCTGCATAAGCAAAAGAAACATCCTCAAACGTAACTTCCCCTTTCCAGTTCGGTGTTATCGGTTTGTCAGCCATTTCCTGTGCAGGTTCTTCTTCCAATACCTCCCGTATACGCCCGGAAGATGCCACTGCCCGCACTGCTGAGTTCAGAATATTAGAAATCATACCCATAGCAAATAAAATCTGTGTCATATAATTTACGGATGCCATCAGACGACCGATCTCCATACTGTTCTGATTCTGGGACAGCCACAAAAGCACCACAATCCCAAAATTCACGGTCAAATTGATCATTGGTCCAAACACAGCCATCACACGCATGGCAGAAGTTCCTGCCCCCGCCAGTTCGCGGGCAGCAGTTTCAAACTTTGCCTGTTCCTGACTTTCCGCATTAAATGCTTTCACCACCCGGATGGAAGAAAGAAATTCCCTGCTGACATTATTCAGTCGATCCAGTTTTCCCTGAAGAATTCCGAACAGCGGATATCCCAGCTTCATATTTGCAGCAACCATTCCAAAAGCTGCCACAAGAATCACAACCAGAACGGGAATCTGCTGCGGTGTCTGAATAATAACCAGAACAATAGCACCAATGCAGGTGATCGGTGCTTTTACCATGATACGCATACATCCATTGATAAATTCCTGTACCTGTGTCACATCATTGGTAATTCGTGTAATGATGGAAGCCGGCTGCAGACGGTCAATATTTTCCAGAGAAAGACTCTGTACTTTCCGAAACATATCCGACCTCATCTCTTTTCCGATGGTCTGGGAAGTCCTGCTGGCAAACAGATTCCGCATCACAGCCCCAAAGGCACCCACCAGTGCGATTGCGAACATAATAACTCCATATATCAAAATCCGCTGGATATCCATATTTTTTACGCCATCATCTACAATGTGCGACATAAAGGTAGGCTGCAAAAGATCCGCCATAGCTTCCACCGTCAGGAAAAAGATAGCTGCACAGAAAGACCATATATGACGCCGAATATATTGTATGATCAGTTTCATTTTTCCTTTTCCTCCTCAATATTCAAAATCCTTTTTTGCAGCTGCTGTGCAGCCTGTGTCAACACACGTGTTCGATGACGCATCAGATAAATATAACGTCCACCCCGAAGCCATTCAGGATAACAAATCTTCACTCTATAATTCTCCAATCCTTCCGTTCAGCTTGGTTTTACCGGTATCTGCCTGGCCAATCCCATTGCATGGCTGTTTGCCCTGATTTACTGCAGCATCATGGTACTGCATTTTCTCCGTCAACGACTGCTTTCTTATTCCTCCTGACCTTTCATTCTTTTGCTGCCCGGCTCATAGCCATAACATTTTCAAAGGGCACATTAGGAAGCAGTGCCTCATGACTAGGCGATACGATAAAATCTCCCTTAAATAAGTCTCTTAGCCGCAGGACCTCCTCCCGCACCTGCTCTGGAGTGCCAAAAGGAAGAAGCTGCTGGGTATCCACGCCTCCAAGGAACGTTATCTTTCCACCATATTTCTTAGCCAGATTTTCTGCATCCATGTCTGCTGCTTTTGCCTGAAGCGGATGCAAAATATCTACACCTGCATCTATGAGTCTTGGTATGATCAGATCAATCGAACCACAGGAATGCATCGCTACTTTCAGTCCCATTCCTTTAATCTGCTGAATAATTTCTCGCATATATGGAAGCACAAATTCATCAAAGCATTCCGGACTGATCAGAAGGCTTCTCTGTGTACCCAGATCATTCCCGAAAAAAGCTGCACTGAGATAGGGAGCCACCTGTAATAAATAACGTTTATTGGTCTCCAGATAAAAATCCACGATCTTCCGTGTTGCCGCATGAACTACCTCCGGATCTGTATACATTTTTATAAAATAATTTTCCATGCCAAAGAAGTCACACATAACATGAAAAAACGGGCACCACATACCTCCAAAAACTGCAAGCCCTTGGTCATATGCATATCGGGTATCCTCAATGCATTCGGTAAAATCCAGATAATCAGGATTGGGCCAGTCAAATTTCTCTATTTCTTCCACATCTTCACAATCCTGAAAAATGCAGCCACTATTTAAACTTTTATGTTCTTCGGTAAAACAATCCCACATGGGCTTTCCTTCCGGATGCTTCCAGGCATCTGAACTCAGCTCCGGGCTGAGCCAGATCATATCAGAGCCAATTTTTTTGTTAAAATCTACCTCTGTCTTTCCGGCACTTTTTTTATTTTTTCCAGTTCTCTTACTCTCCGTTTCCGAAAGTATGATTTCTGCATCCTTTATTCCCACTGCACGATAATACATTTCTTTGGCCGCATCTGACGGATGTCCTACCCAGAAACCATTGATACCTGTATTTTTTCTGTCCAACGTCTGATTGATTAATACTCTGCTCTGCATTTCTTTCTCCTTTCAAAAAACAAGTCGAACTGTCCGGATACTACACTGCGGAATTATGATTTCTACTTGATTTTCTGATTTTGCCTTCACACAGATTTCTTCCCGTGAACGTTCCAGAATATCCGTAATCTCCGCTTTCAGTATTTTCTTGTCTGCTGTAACTGTCACTTTTTCCGGTTGATCACTGCAATGATACAGCCGCAGTATCCAGGAGTTTTTATCCTCTCCGTATTTCCATGCAGCAACTTTCACGTTTCCATCCACATTCAGAAAACTATGACTAAGAGAGGATTTTCCATGATGTATCGTATTCGAATATGGATACAGCGGATGAGCAAATAAAAATCCCTCCCGAATCAATGTTTCCCATGTACATTCCTTTTCAATGCCCAGCCCCAGATTCATCACATGAACACCCAAATCCGGATATGGATCCGGATCATATGCGCCACGTAAAAGATTTAGAACAAGAGCCTGTCCGTCACCTCTGTAACCATATTTGCAATTACTTGTCAGCCAGAGAGTATTCTGATTATTATTTTCAGGAACCGCCGCCGCAAAATAGATTGCCGGCACATCATGTCCCATCGCTTCCCGCTTCAGACTTCCTGCCGGAATATCATAAAAATAATCCTTCACCTCATATCCTACCGGTGCATAAAACTGAAGCTGCGGAATTTTTTCTCCCTGTTTTCCGGTTTCCTGCCAGTCTACGGTGATTTCAAAACGGAGCATACTGCTGCCTTCATCCAAAATTATTTTCGCCTGAATAGAAGATCTCAAAAACTTCATCTCATAAATAATCCATTTGCGGATTCCTTCCAGCTGACGTTCCAGAATACGAACCGGAACAGCTGCATTCAAATCAGTCACTTTTGTATAGCCACCCACGATCCATGCCGTCATCTGATTCACATCGTCCTCTTCCACAAACCGGAAATATCCCGAAGGTTCTTTCAGTAGTTCTTCACCGCTCTCTTTATCTTTAAGCGAAATGATTTTCATAGTTTCCGAATCAAACATACTACGGATTTTTTTGTTTTCCAATATAATCTTGCCATCGGCCATCCGATGCACCCTGGGATCCGGCACCAAAGGCAGGAT
This sequence comes from Oliverpabstia sp., assembly GCA_051888835.1. Taxonomy (GTDB): domain Bacteria; phylum Bacillota; class Clostridia; order Lachnospirales; family Lachnospiraceae; genus Oliverpabstia. The sequence goes on from JBJFCH010000060.1 coordinate 15,463, forward strand.
CTCCGTCTGCAGTGGTTTTCTCTTGATACAATAGGTACTGTATCCGAAAGCAGGAACCTTAGCCATAAAAATCAGTTTGATATACTGATGCTGCCAGTAATGGGTTCCATGTTCCAGAATCTGAACAGAGAGTTCCCGGTTTTGCTCATCCAGTACCGTTATTTCTTCCTCACGGTATTCCCAGTCCCATAAAGTAATTACTGCCGCTTCTTGTCGCTCATACTGGGTAGTATTGAATATCGTATAAATCCGTGTATCCCCGGAGCCTCTGTGGGTATGAGTAAATCCAAACTCACTGCTTCCTGCATTACCCCACTGTCCGGTAGTAATTCCTGTCCCGTACCCTACACCTGCACCTTCCGAGCGGGAGTCTATATCCTTGAGACCACCCCAGAAAGTCGTATCAATCTGATCCCCTACTACTTTCATCGCCCTGTTGGCATTGGCTCCGGCAAAAGACATGGCTTCCTGGAACTGTCCCATAGCATATTCTCTCGTCTCAATCACACCGGAACCCGGCAAAATATCATGAAACTGATTAAACAATACCTTTTTCCACGCCTGATCCATTCTTTCGGACAGATGATACTTTTTATCTACAGATTCACCGACTGCACTGAGCATCTCACTGTCATACAGCCGATCCTCTCCCGTTCTGTTAGCCATTTTAATCCTCGATTGGGTGGTATAGCATCCGGTAAGCACAAAATTCAGTTCATGATCCACCACTGGGAATTTGTCTTTATCCTTTTCTGCCTCATGGAAAAACTCATGCATAGTTCCAAATCGAATCTCCGGCATCAGCGGCCATTTCTTCATGTCCAGAATTTTTTCGATGTCTCTCCGTGTCGGTCCGCCGCCGTGATCTCCCACTCCGTACACATACAGGGAAGTATTACAATGGCTCTTTTTACTGTATTCCGGCAGATATAATACCCTGTTATATTCAACCGGTCCCAGATACCATGCATATTCCCGGTTTACCAGTACTTCTTTCCCTGATGGTGCACGCCAACGATATAAAATGTAATCTTCAAATCCTCTGCAATGATAATAGTACTTAATCCCTCCCTGAGATAAAATCTCAGGAATACACGTGCTATGTCCAAATGTGTCCGGCTCAAAGTCCAGTTCCAGAGAATCCGGATCAATACCCAGAAGCCTGGACAAATATTGTTTTGTATACAGAATATGGCGGACCTGACTTTCTGTTCCACTCATATTCTTATCCGGTTCCACCCAGGTGGATGCCGTCACTTCCCAGCGTCCTTCCTGCACTCTTTTTCTGATCTCCGGCAGCATAGACGGACAATACTTTTCAATAATCTCATAAACAGAGGCCTGAGACTGGGAAAACGTGAACTGGGGATATTCTTCCATCAGGTTCAGCATCGTCTGAAATGTATCGATGGTCAGATTTACCGTCTCCTGATACCCCCACATCCAGTTCATATCAATATGCGCATGACCTGCAAAAATAATATGATATCTTTTTGCATCATCTGCCAGACTTTTCAGTTTTTCCTCCGCCTCGAGTGCACAGGATTTGGAAATGGTTCCTTCTTCCATAAATTTCTCATACAACCAGTCTTCCGTTTTTGAAAGCACCTCCGGAATCGGACGTTCTTCAGCCTCTATGATTTTCAGAAGATATCCTGTCTGTGTAAGGATTCTCTGTGCCCAATATTGATTCCCTGTCTTTTTCTTCATTTCCAGATATTTTTCCATAATGATATGCCATCCTTTCCGCCGGATTCTATTTGAGATTTTTTCTCCATATTTCCTATTTATAGATGCATTTAGCGGCTTCATCCGCAAATGCCCGTATCAGTTCCGGCTCCGCATCAAAGAAATGATCCGATGGGGAAAGAATAAACCCTCCTCCTTCTCCTGCAGCTTCAAAACACTCCCTCACTTTCTTTCGTGTCTGTTCGGGTGTACATCCGGTAAAATAGTGAAATTGATCAAATCCTCCGATCATACATACCCGATGACCGATTCTGCGTTTTGCCTCTGCCAGATCCATGTCTCCACCCATATCCACGGGAGTAAATGTTTCCATGGCATTCGGTCCCATATCTGCAATATTTTCCAATATTGGCATCATTCCCCCACAGGTATGATAGACCACACGGATTCCTTTTTCCTGCACCGCTTTGATAATCGGAGTATCAAACGGAGCCACAAACTCATCGAAAATCCCCGGTGAGATTACTGTGGTAGATGCGTCACCGCCACCTAATTCCAGTATATCATATTGGCATCCATCCAGTGTATCAATATAATCTAATTTTCTTTTCTGTATAATTTTGAGAGCTTCTTCCACCCATTCCGGATCATCAAAAGTCTCCATGATTAAATCCTGAATCCCGTAGATACAAGCAAGATCCTGCCAACATCCCGGCTGTCCGAAAATATCAAAACTTGGAACCGATCCCCGGATCAGACAATCCGGATGTTCTTCTGCCCCACGGTTAATAGTCTTTTTTCCTGCTTTCGGGCTAGGCATATAACGTTCCAGAATCTCAATATCCTTTTTCTCTTTCAGCAAATGTTCAGACACCCAGCCCGTATACTGGTTTGACTGCAATACCATTGTCAATGTTTTAGCCGGCGTATGAATATAATATCTTTCTGTATAATACTTGGGATCACTGAGAACTTCTTTTTCGATTCTCCAATTTTCCTTCTGCTCTTCTGAATACTGAAAATCTTCCACCCAGAAGATGGGATCCAGCCCCATCTCTTTAAAAAACTGCTGATTGTCTGCTCCGCCCATATAGGTATTCAAAAAATATTCCATTATATGATGTGTTGTAACCGGCAGTCTGTCAGGACATTTTCTGTCCAGTGCCGTCAAAAGTCTTTCTCTTCCAGTCATCGGTATTTCCTCCATTATCCTTTGATTGCTCCATCAATCATAGAATTAATAAACTGTTTTCTAAACATTACAAATATAATCAAAACCGATTTTGCTTTCGAAATTGCATTGGAGTCATTCCAACTTTTACTTTAAAACTGGCAATAAAATTTTTACTCTCTGAAAATCCACTCTCCTGTGCAATTTCCTCCACACTTTTTATATTTTCCATAAGACTTAATTTAGAATGTTGAAGACGAACATTCTGCAAATACTCATATGGTGTTTGGCCGGTATACGCTTTAAATATTTTAATGTAATAACATTTACTCACATGACAAATCTGCGCTAATTGCTCAACAGATATTTTTTCACTGAAATTCTTTTGCATAAAAGCAATACTGTTTTCTAATTCATTACGATGATTACCATATTTGATTACAAATTCTTCGCTTTTTTTTAAATTGATCAATATGGTAAGTAATTGCTGCATGATTACCGAAATTTCCAGTTCTTTCTTCAAATCAAA
>JBJFCH010000060.1:18951-20067 GCA_051888835.1 Oliverpabstia sp.
TGGTAAGTAATTGCTGCATGATTACCGAAATTTCCAGTTCTTTCTTCAAATCAAATTCTGCAACACATGAAACTATTTTATCAAAATAATTACGAAATGAAATTCTTCCATTTGTATTAATAACTGCAGCGCCGCCTTCGTTTAAGATATTCACAAAATCGAATGCACATTTTCCGTTGAAATGTATCCACAGAAAAGTCCATTTTTTTCCGTTTGCTGCATAATATTGATAGTTTCGGCAATCCATTACCATTATTTGCCCCGGAAATAATATAGTCTGTTGTCCATCATATTCAATAATACCTTCCCCCTCTACCGAATAAAGTAACAAGCATTCTTTAACACCCTTTCGTTTTGTATAATATCTTTCATCGCAGGTATAATCGCCTAAAGAAGTCACAGCAAATGGTAACACTGAAGTCTGTTTTGTTTCCGATAAAGGTATTGTTCTCTGGAACGATTGATCTCCCATTTCATATTGCAAATACATACTATACCTCCACTTCATATCATCAATTCATGCAAACTATTATTCAAATTTAACAATAGCAATATTTCAGTATTTTTAATCTACTTTTAGGATTGAATTGCCTTTATTATACTATATACTTAATACTATATAATAATTATTTTTCGGAATATAATAAATATTTTACTGCAGGAGGTTTGTCTATGACTTTTAGAGAAAACGTAATGGCAATTTTACATTATCAAAATTATGATAATTTCCCCGTTGTATCTTTTGGCTATTGGAATGAAACACTCGAAAAATGGGCACGAGAAAAACACATCACTCCAGAGGAAGCGGAAGGATATGCAAAATATGATGATAATTCAGAAGCTGACCAGTCCATTATGAAACGATTGGGATTTGATTTTAACTGGAATTCTTGTATATCAACCAATAGTGAACTTGTTCCTCCTTTTGAAAAAACTCTTATAGAAGAAAAGCCGGATGGCAGCCGTATTATGCGTGATGAACAGGGACTCCTCGTTTTGGAAAAACCGGGAATCGTTTCTATTCCTTCCGTGATCGGCACATCATTAATAGACAGAAACGCCTGGGAAGAACTCTATCTTCCAAGATTACAATGGCAGACTAACCGTGTAAATACA
>JBJFCH010000061.1:0-19932 GCA_051888835.1 Oliverpabstia sp.
GGGATTGCCTACGACAGCTGCCAGGACAGCAAAACCCTTCGGGAAGATCTGGAGAGAGTATTGAGTGGTCCCAGCCCCTGTGTCTGTCAGGTATTTGTTACCAAACAACAGAAGACAGAACCGAAACTGGCATCCAGACAATTGCCGGATGGTACAATGGTATCTGCATCTTTGGAAGATATGTATCCATTTCTTTCCAGAGAAGAGATGGAAGAAATCATGAGTGAAATGTGAGGAAATCAGAGATGAAGAAAGTCATAGTGACGGGCGCTACCAGCATGATCGGTCAGGCTTTGATCCAGGAATGTCTGGAGCATGGAGTTCAGGTCTGTGCGGTAATCCGTCAGAATACAGGGAGGAGAGACAGACTTCCCGAACATCCGAATCTGCAGCTGGCAGAATGCAGTCTGGAAGAAATAGAAAGGCTGCCGGAAATTATAAGTGGAAAATGGGACACCTTTTATCATATAGCCTGGGGATATACCGGAGCAACGAGAAATAAGAGTGTTCTGCTTCAGAGTAAAAATATTGATTATACGCTGAAAGCAGTACAGGCGGCATCAAAACTTGGCTGTACACGTTTTATCGGAGCAGGCTCCCAGGCAGAGTATGGACCGCTGGATCAGGAAAAAATCGGACCGGATGCGCCGGAACATCCCACAACACCTTATGGTGTGAGTAAGCTCTCGGCCGGTAAACTTTCCCGACTTCTCTGTGAGGAGCTTGGCATGGAATGGATATGGCCCAGAATATTCAGTGTTTATGGGATTTATGATAAAGAGAGTACGATGGTGATGACCGCTCTTCATCAGTTTATGAAAGGAGAAGAGACAGCATTTACACCGGGAGAGCAGCAGTGGGATTATCTTTACAGTAAAGATGCAGGAAAGGCTTTTTATTTGATCGGTGAAAAAGGGAAAAACGGGTCTGTTTATTGTGTGGGAAGTGGACATTCCCGGCCTCTGAAAGAATATATATTGAAAATCCGGGATATTGCAGCATCGTCAGCCAACCCGGGGATCGGCAAAAAGCCATACCCTGCGCAGCCGGTGATGAGACTGTGTGCGGACATCAGCAGTCTTACGGAAGATACCGGATTTCTCCCGGAATATGAATTTTCAGAGGGGATTTCAGAGATGGTCTGCTGGATAAAGGAAAGACAAAAAGAGTGAATCGAGGAGTGAGGCACATGAAGAAAAAGATATCTGTGGTGATTCCTACATACAACGAAGAGGGAAATGTTAAGCCACTGGCGCAGGCAATTGTAAATGTTATGGAAAAGGAACTTCCTGAATATGATTATGAGATTTTATTTATCGACAATCATTCACAGGATAAGACACGGCTGTTTCTGCGTCAGCTCTGTGGAGACAATAAAAAAATAAAGGCAATCTTTAATGCCAGAAATTTTGGTCAGATCCGCTCCCCTGTTTATGGCCTGAAACAGGCAACCGGTGACTGTGTGATCCGAATGTGTGCAGATTTTCAGGATCCGGTGGATATGATTGTAAAATTTGTCCGTGAGTGGGAAAAAGGTTGGAAGATCGTGATCGGCATCAAGAAATCCAGTAAGGAAAAAAAGATAATGTACTGGATTCGTACCTGTTATTATAAATTAATAAGAAAGATAACAGATATTGATCACATAGAACATTTTACCGGATTTGGGTTGTATGATAAAGCGTTTGTGGATGTGGTAAGAAAGCTGCATGACCCTATGCCATATCTGAGAGGAATTATTGCAGAGTTGGGATATGACTATAAATCCATTCCTTATGAGCAGCAGAAGAGAAAAGCCGGAAAGAGTAAAAATAATTTTTACAGTCTGTATGATTATGCCATGATCGGAATTACATCGTATTCTAAAGTGGTACTTCGAATGGCAACATTCATGGGATTTATTGTGGGTGGAGTCAGTCTGATCGCCGGTATTGTATACTTTGTCTTAAAACTGATGTACTGGGATCGGTTTTCCGCAGGAGTTGCGCCGATGTTGATCGGAGTCTTTTTCCTGGGAGCCATGCAGTTATTCTTTATCGGTTTTTTGGGAGAGTATGTGTTGAGTATCAATACCAGAGTCCTGGATCGACCATTGGTTGTGGAAGAAGAGAGAATTAATTTTGAGGAAGATGAGGAGACAGCATCAGATGAAAAAAAATCGTGTGGAACAGAGAAAATTACCGACAGTAAAATGGAAGAGTAACTGGAGCAGTATGAAGCTTTGGGAAAATGAGAACTTATGTAAACTGGATTGGATTCTTTCCAGTGTGATCCTTCTCATTTTATTTGTTTCCTGTGTGCAGGGTGATATTCGTCTGACAGGAAACAGGTCTTTCCTTATGTACGAGCATTTTACGGATTTTTATAAGGCCAGTTATGAACAGTCCGGTGGATATTACGCCAATTATCTGCCAAGTACTTTTATCGCTTATGCAATCTGGAATCTGCCGCTGTATCTGACGGGTCATGTGCCGGAAGCAATTCTGACCAACAGTTTTGTAAACATTATGTGGTACAAACTGCTTCCTGTTTTACTGTATTATGCAACAGGACATTTTCTGTATAAGATTGGCGTAGAAGTCGGATTCGGGGAGAAAAAATCCAGGTTATGTAAATTCGCTTTTCTGGTATTTCCGGTTGCGGTGTTCAGCCAGTTTATTTTCAGTCAGTACGATATTTTCACCGTATTTTTTATGGTGCTGGGGCTATATTTTTATCTGAAAGACGACATGTGGAAATTTGCATTCCTGTTTGGATTTGCGACGACGTTTAAGTATCAGGCAGTTTTGTATTATCTGGTACTTCTGGTACTGAAAGAAAAGAAAATCCGTAATTGGATTAAGTATACAATTGTTATGGCAGTGCCTGTTCTTGTGGAAGTACTGCCTAATATCGGTTCTGTTTATTTCCGCAGAAATGTTCTTGGATTTGGTGCTTTAAAATTTGTCCAGAAAGCATTTTCCATTGGATTTTTTGATGGAATCAATCTGGTAGCGGCGGCAGCAGCTTTTATTTTGTTATGGGCGTATCAGCGCCGAACCAGAGACGGAGAAGATTTATTTTCATGGGCAATGTTTTTCTCCGTATCCATGAGTTTTGCCATATTTGGAATGGCATCATGGAATCCACAGTGGCTTTTGATCATGGTTCCGTTTTTGGTGCTGAATATTATGATGAATGAAAATGGAAATATGATGGTGATGATAACCAACATATTCGTCCTGGCATTGTATATTTTCAGCAGCCAGACCATGGTGGGTGAAAATGTATTAAACTGCGGTATTTTCAAATACATTCTTCCCAGCCAGGAATTTGCCGTGCGGATGTGGGATGTATACATGTTCCATGATGAAAAACTTCTCTGTACAGCCATGTGGGTGGTTCTTCTTGCTTATGTAGTGTTTGGTCATCCCCGGTATCACAATCGAAAAGGAACGATCATATCGAGCGGTTTGATCTGGCAGATTCGCTCCGCCTTTCTTTTTGGGGTGCTGGCGTATGTAGTGCCGTTGGGAATCTGTGCCGCTGCCATGTTCCAGGGACAGATTGTTTTTTCAGATACCAGCTTGAGAAATCTTGAACAAAATAATATTATAGAGATAGATGAGAATTCCGTGGTAAGCCAGGAGATCATAGCCGACGGCAGCAAATTGTCAAAGATAAAGATCCGTGTATGGAACGGAGAACAGAGTATTTCAGATCAGATTTTTGTAAAAATAAAAGAAAAAGATACAGGGAAAGTCATATATGAAGGAATAAAGGAAACAGACGAATTTAAAAATAATTCTGCCTTATATTCTTTTGTGAATGGATCTGTGGAGGTACAGGAAGGAAAAACCTATGTGCTGGAGCTTACAAGTAAGGCAAAAGACGGACAGGGAATTGGTTTATACTGTGTATCCACTGACAGTGATTATGAACTTCTTGCAGAGACGGAAGAAAGAGCCGATTTTGGAAACTGTCGGCTTCAGATGAAAGTTACAGGAGTGAAATAAGAAATTTCAGAAAGAAGGGATACCCATGGTAAATTTTGAATATTATACTCCGACAAAAGTGATATTTGGAAAGAATGCAGAGGAAAAGACGGGAGAACTGGTAAAAGCGCAGGGGTGTAAAAAAGTTCTGGTTCATTATGGAGGGAACAGTGCAAAAAGAAGTGGATTGCTGGATCGTATCTGTAAATCTCTGGAAAAAGCAGGAATTGATTTTGTGACTCTGGGCGGAGTAGTTCCCAATCCGCATTTGGGAAAAGTGCATGAAGGCATTGCGCTTTGTAAAAAAGAGGGTGTGGATTTTATCCTGGCAGTCGGCGGAGGAAGTGTCATAGATTCCGGAAAGGCGATAGGCTATGGGGTTGCCAATGAAGGCGAAGTATGGGATTTTTATGCAAAAACCAGAGTCCCCAAAGCGTGCCTGCCGATTGGTGCGGTACTGACGATAGCAGCTGCAGGGAGTGAGATGAGTAATTCTTCTGTTATCACCAACGAAGATGGATGGTTGAAAAGAGGATACAATGATGATATATGCCGATGCCGGTTCGCAGTGATGAATCCGGAACTGACGTATACATTGCCGGCTTATCAGACAGCCAGCGGATGTGTGGACATTATGATGCATACCATGGAGCGCTATTTTACAAAAGAAACGGATACCGCCCTGACAGACGGAATCGGTGAAGCTCTGATACGGACAGTGATGAACAGTGCCCGTATACTTAAGGAGAATCCGGAGACTTATGATGCCAGAGCGCAGGTAATGTGGGCCGGAAGTCTGTCCCATAATGGTCTGACAGGCTGTGGCACGGTAGGGGACTGGGCCAGCCACCAGCTGGAACATGAACTGGGCGGAATGTTTGATGTGGCTCACGGTGCAGGTCTTGCAGCTGTATGGGGAAGTTGGGCAAGATATGTGTATAAAGAAAAACCGGAACGGTTCGCTCAATTCGCAGTGAATGTGATGGGCGTGGCCAATGATGATTCCCATCCTGAAAAAACTGCTCTGGAGGGAATCAAACGAATGGAGGAATTTTACCATGCAATTGATATGCCGGTATCCATCCATGAACTGGGTGTGGATCTGACAGAGGAACAGATTCAGGAACTGGCTTACAAATGTAGTTTTATGGATAAACGTACCATTGGCCAGTTTAAAGTACTGAACAGGCAGGATATAGAAAATATCTATCGCATGGCAAAATAAAAGTACAAAAAAGGCACTTAAATAAAAAAGGAGGAGGAACAATATGGCAAAATACAAATGTAGTGTATGTGGGTATGTTTTTGAGGAAACAGAAAACAAATGTTTCGAAGACTTGGTAGAGTGTCCGGTATGCGGTCAGTCTCCCAGCAAGTTCCAGAAAGTGGAAACAGCGGAAAAACTTAAGGAAGACAAAGGAAAAGAAAATGAGAATCCGCTGGCGTATCCGGCAGAGTTTGTGCGCCATGATGAAAACTGCCGTTATATGGCAGAGATTCATGAGATGGCACTTACAGGAAAACCGATTATTGAAGCTATGGGAACACAGATGCCGATGCCATCCTGGGATGAGATTCTGATTTTGGGGGCACAGCTGAATCCGCCGCCGCTGATGGAGGATGATCCGGTAGATTCTACTACGATCATCGGTAAGCATGCAAAGCATCCGATGGTGCTTGATATGCCGGTGTACATCTCTCATATGTCATTCGGAGCCATGTCCAAGGAGATGAAAGAGGCTCTGGCAAAAGGAAGCGCCATGGCAAAGACAGCGATGTGCAGCGGTGAGGGAGGAATTCTTCCGGAGGAAAAGGCTGCCGCTTATAAATACATATTTGAGTATGTACCTAACAAATACAGTGTTACACCGGAAAATCTGATGGAAGCAGATGCGGTGGAGATCAAGATCGGTCAGGGAACCAAACCTGGTATGGGAGGTCATCTGCCGGGAGAAAAAGTAACACCGGAAATAGCGAAAATCAGAAATAAACCTCTGGGACAGGATGTAATCAGTCCATCCAAATTTCCTGATGTAACAACAAAAGAGGAATTGAGAGATCTGGTACAGCAGCTTCGCTATTCTACAGACGGCAAACCGATCGGAATCAAGATCGCTGCGGGAAGAATCGAAAAAGATCTGGAATATTGTGTATTTGCGGAACCGGATTTCATTACCATAGACGGAAGAGGCGGCGCAACAGGAGCAAGTCCGAAATTGGTGCGGGATGCTACCAGTGTTCCGACAATCTATGCACTTCATAGAGCAAGAAAATATCTGGACAAAGTGGGTTCGGATATTGATCTGGTGATCACCGGAGGACTTCGTGTATCTTCCGATTTTGCCAAAGCACTGGCTATGGGGGCAGATGCAGTGGCAATTGCTTCAGCAGCATTGATTGCAGCGGGATGTCAGCAGTACCGGATCTGTGGATCAGGGAAATGTCCGATCGGTGGTGCAACACAGGATCCTGAGCTTCGCAAACGTCTGAAAGTAGAAGCGGCAGCTCAGAGAACAGCAAACTTCCTGAACTGTACAAAAGAAGAGCTGAAAACCTTTGCACGGATTACCGGACATGAGAATGTACATGATCTGAGTGTGGATGATCTTTGTACCATCAGCAGAGAAATATCAGAGTTTACCGATATTGCACATGCATAAATAGAATAGTAGCTATTTTGGGCGTATATATAAAAGAATTCTCCCTCCAGATACCATTATATTAAACATAATAGGTATGGAGGGAGATTTTTTGATAAATTAAACACAGATTACATACAAATTCAGCTACATAAAATAACCTTTCTGTCTCCCACATCTCCGTGAATCGTATAGTCTGTGATTTTTCCATCTTTCCATTCAATATCAACTTTCACATTTCCCCGTGCAGCGAGTCCTTTTACAGAACCATCTTTCCAACGAGATGGAAGGGCCGGGAGAAGATAGATGGTGTTTTCATCTGACTGCAGCAACATTTCACAGATTCCGGAAGTAACGCCGAAATTTCCGTCAATCTGGAAAGGCGGGTGAGCATCAAACAGATTCGGGAAAGTTCCGCCTCCATTTACATAGTTCATGTCCTCATTGGCAGCAGAAGGAACAGGATTTAACTGTTTGTCTATCAGATGTAAAGCACGGTCTCCGTCGCGAAGTCTTGCCCAGAAATTAACTTTCCATGCCAGACTCCAGCCTGTTCCGTCATCTCCTCTTTGCTCCAGTGTTTTTCTGCAGGCATCAAACAGGTCTTTCTGTTTTTCTGCAGTAATCAGGTCAGCCGGATGCAGGGCATAAAGGTGGGAAACATGACGGTGATGTACTTCTGTCTCTTCCAGTTCTTCATTCCATTCCAGAATAGTTCCATTTTCACCGATAGAAAGTGGTTTGATTTTGATCATCGCATCACAAAGTTTTTCATAAAAATCATCATGGATTCCCAGTATTTCACAGGATTTTTTACAATTGGTGAACAGATCCAGAACGATAGAGTTCATCATAGCTGTACTTTTTGCAGTGGCAGCCATAGAGCCGTCTACAGCAAAGATATTTTCCGGGGAGGTAGCAGGACAAATGATCAGGCTTCCGTCCTTATCCTGTATCAGAATATCCAGATAGAAAACAGCGGCTTCTTTCATCAGAGGGAAGGCAGTATCGGCAAGATATTCTTTATCCAGCGTATATTCATAGAGTTCGTAAAGGGAGCGACAGAGCCAACCGGATGCACCGGACCAAAATCCCCAGCTGGGATTGCCGCATATGGGAACGGAGTGACCCCAGATATCTGCATTGTGATGTACGACAAATCCATCTGCGTGATAGAACTCTTTTGCAGTTTCATGTCCTGTGACGGACAGATCTTTGATCAGGTGAACCAGAGGTTCCATAAGTTCCGGCATACCGCATGCCAGAACAGGCCAGTAATTCATCTCTGTATTGATATTAGTCGTGTAGTTTGAGTTCCAGGGCGGGGTAGTACTGTTATTCCAGATTCCCTGGAGATTTGTTGCCAGAGTTCCCTTTCTGGAAGAAGAAATCAGAAGATATCTGCCAAAATTAAATAACAAAGTATACAGACCGATATCCGATGAATCTTTTCCAAAATTCTGCAGCCTTTCATCTGTAGAAATCAGAGTATTGCTGTTTCCGCCCAGGTTGAGAGAAACGCGGTCATAGTAGGACTTATAGTCGGCAATATGCTCTTTTTTCAGTACATCGAAACCGAGATGAAAAGCTTTGTCCAGTGTTTCCAGACAACGATTTTTATATTCTCGGCCCTCAAAAAACGGATATTTGTCAAAGCCATTGTAGCTGGACTTGATGGTGAAATAAATAATGGTATCGGTTGCGTTTTGAATCGAAAGTCTGTCCCCATCAGAGATCAGATCTCCGTTGCAGTCCACTTTTACAGCACCCCGGAACAAAATTCCACGTTCTTTGGGATTATCCGAGTATATCAGGCTGTTGCAGGGATATATGGGGCTGTGGGTATCAGCATCCCCCGGACACTCTCCATCTACGATCAGGATATTTTCATCGATATAAACCTGAGATTTCAGAGGACAGTTTATATTCAGAGAAAAAGAGAAAGGTTCTTTTTCTTCAGATGTAATCCGATAGACAAAGACATCATGCGGGTAAGAGATAAATGCTGTCTTTTTATACGTTTTTCCGTTGCTGTTATAACTGCTTGTCAGGACAGCATTTGACAGGTCCAGTCGGCGCTCATAATTTTCGACATCTTTTTTATCGAAGGTCAGGACAAGATCTCCAAATGGAAGATAAGCCTGCGACCAGCAGGTAAGAAAATTTTGCTGCAGCTCTTCGTGAGTTTTCGTATAGTTTCCTTCCAAAGCCAGTTTCTGAGCTTTTTGGTAGGATTCGAATGCTCCTTCTTTTGTTACCTTTCGAGGATGTCCGGACCAGAGGGTATCATGGTTGAGAGAAATTTTGTCAGATTCTACACCGGAATAACACATAGCACCGAGAGAGCCATTTCCCAGGGGAAGAGCATCCATCCAGTGGTCAGCAGGTTTGTTGTAATACAATGTATAGGTATTCATATCGTTCCTCCAAAAATATGATAGGATTATAGTATCATAGCTGGCAGATTTTGTCATTGGAATATATTGTTGTAAGAAAATTGACGGTTGTTCCTATAATTAAAAACTGCTACACTGTTCATAACGGACAGAACATAGGAGGGAGTATATGAATCAGAAGGAGCATCCGATGATCCGTGCGATAGCGGAGATAAAAAAAGCGGTAATAGGAAAAGATGATTGTATTGTCAAAGTGATGACAGCCATTCTTGCAGGCGGTCATATATTAATAGAAGATATTCCGGGAGTGGGAAAAACAACGATGGCACTGGCATTTTCCAGAGCACTGAATCTCAAACAGAACAGGATTCAGTTTACTCCGGATGTACTTCCGGCAGATGTGACGGGATTTTCTTTGTATCAGAAGGATACCAGTCAGTTTGTCTATCAGCCGGGAGCAGTGATGTGCAATATTTTGCTGGCAGATGAGATCAACCGGACATCACCGAAAACGCAGGCTGCGCTTCTGGAAGTAATGGAGGAAGGAAAGGTGACGGTGGATCATGTGACCCGAGAGCTTCCCAAACCGTTTGTGGTGATTGCTACGCAGAATCCGGTAGGAAGTGCGGGAACCTCCATGCTGCCGGAATCCCAGTTGGATCGTTTTATGATCTGTATGAGTATGGGATATCCGGATATGGAATATGAACTGGAAATCGTAAAAGGCAAAATCAATACCAATCCGCTGGATCTGGTAGAACCGGTCATGAGTGGACAGGATCTTTTGAGAATGCAGGCACAGACAGGCGATATTTTTATTCATGATGCGGTTTACCGTTATATCGGGAAATTGGTGACAGCCACCAGAAATCATTCGCTGATCGAGCTTGGCGTCAGCCCCAGAGGAACCATTGCTCTTGCAAAGATGGTACAGGCACTGGCATTTCTCAGGGGAAGAAAATATGTGCTTCCCGAAGATGTGGAGGATGTATTTTTGGATGTGGAGACTCACAGAATCCGGATGAATGCGAAAGCCAGAGTTAATCATGTGACAGCAGAAAATGTATTGAAAGATATTCTGGATGGTACGCAGAAGCCTTCTGTTGTGAGGAAACAGTAAGTATGAAAAGTAAAATAATATATTTTCTGATCTGGACAGTTACGGTGTATCTGGGAATTTTATATTACAGCGGTACCCTGCTGGGTCTGGCGGCATTGGAAATATTTCTTCCGGTTGTTTCGGCATTGCTTTTATGGAAAGCAGCAAGGAAAGTACAGGCAAAAATATATCTTCCCATAGGTGTGACGGAAAAAAATCAGCCGGTAAACGGGGGAATTGAGATTCAGACAAAAAGCAGAATCCCTCTTCCACAGATTCAGGTAAAGATGAAAGTGAGAAATCTGTTTTATCCCCAGGAAGAACAGATCATTTTAAGGGGAATGGCAGACGGAAAATCCCGGACCAGACTGAAAACCGCTATTTCCGGTGAACACTGTGGTCCCATGCTTCTGGAAATTCAGGAAGTGCAGGTGTACGATATTTTCCGGCTGTTTTCGAAAAAAATTGCTGTATCAGGGAAAGAAGTGCTTGCGGTACTGCCGGAATATTATACGGCTGATATAACCCTTCAGGAAAATATGAAGGATTTTCTTGCGGAGAGTGAAGAATATGATAAAAATAAACCGGGAGATGACCCTTCAGAGATTTTTCAGGTCAGAGAGTACAGAAGTGGAGATCGGATGCAGAGTATTCACTGGAAGCTGAGTGCCCGCACTGATGAGTTGATGGTGAAAGAATACAGTCTTCCCACGGGGACACCGGTAGTATTATTTTTGGATATGAGGTATCAATCCGGAGAAAATTATGGGTATCTGGATGAATTTATTGAGTCCGGACTGGCCGTTTCTCAGGGACTTCTGGAAGCGGGATGTGAGCATTACGTTGTTTGGTTTGACCGGAAACGTCAGGATCTGGAAAGGATAGCAGTGAAAGAAACAGATGATCGTTATCTGGTGACAGAGAGGATTTTTTCGTCGGGTCCGTATCAGGATGATGTTGAGATGGAAGAACTGTATCGGGATAAATACAGAGGGGAAACCTGGCATACACAGATTCTTTTGAATCTGAAAAAAGAGCTGTGGAAAGATGGGGAACTGGAAGCAGAGTTATCCGGACATGCCAGGGATATACTGGAAAATGAAATTATTATATAAAAGAAATGGATTAATGATTCTACGGTGCCTCTGCTTTTTTATGTGTATGGCAGGAGCTCTTTTGATGGCTGCAGAAGCTTTCGGTTTTGAACTGAACATACTGTATGTGATGATCGGTATAGGTGCAGACTGTCTGATTCTGGGAATCGGAGAAGTATGGGGCGGTCGTTGGAAGTTCTGTTATTATGGCTGGAATATACTGATCTTTGGATTGGGATGTTTTCGCTGGAAGCAGGTATTTGGCGGATATCTGGCAGTGGAAAATGGAATCCGCGAAAAAATAAATGGATATTATGGAATCAGTCTGGCACTGAGAAAACTGGAAAATGAAAAAGGAGAATGGTTCGTATTTCTGGTATTTTCTCTTCTGATTGCTATTTTGGGAAATCTTGTAGTGAAAAGAGGCCGTATTGCCATGATGACCCTGGTAATGGTGCTTCTGTTTTCTTTGGAACTTTTATGTGGATGCAGATTTCAGAAAATGGGAGCGTATCTGATGGCAGGCAGTATTTTGAGCCTGTTTGCCATGGGATATCGAAAAGAAAATCGCAATCAGAATGCTCTGTATAAAACCGGTCTGTGGGCGATGGGAATCGTTCTGAGTCTGACGTTGTTCTGTGGACTGGTGGTCGGTCCGGTTCTGTATCGTCATGCAGAAGAGATGAACACAAAACTGTACGATATGATACAGCAGGGAACAAATAAGCTTGCTTCTGCAGTGAACAGTCAGAACGGTCTATTTGGTAATCATACACCCACGGCAGACGGAAGTCTCAACAATTATCCTGTAGATCAGGATCAGAAAACGGATCTTAAGGTTACACTGGATGAAAAACCGGAGTACAATCTGTATCTGAGAGGATTTGTAGGGGACACTTACGAGGGGACTTACTGGCATGGAATTGATGAGAAAGAATTTGAAAAAGTGTTTCCTCAGGAAGATGCGGCGTATCAGATACAGAATATTTTGTATCGATATATAAAAACCCAGTCTGAGCAGCCGGAAAAAACCATTACAGTGGAACGACTGGATCCGGGCGGAGAGTACGGATATGTACCGTATGGCTTTGCGACTCCGGATGATGCCAATGTGTATGGTGACAGTTACTATTCCAGTGCGGAAAAAGAAAATACATATACAGGTTATGTAAACTGGAAGCAATGGATCGGAGAAGGAGCGGCAGGGCAGCCGGAATCGGAGCTGGAAGAACAATATCGAAATTATGTAGCCAGCCAATACTTGAAAGTTCCGGTGAATGGATTGGAAAGGCTGAAAGAATACTGCAGGCAGCAGGAGTTGTCCAGTGTACAGGAAGTAATAGATTTTGTGGTGCCTGTGGTGCAGGAGGGAAAAAGCTATAGTATGGATCTTGATCCTGTGCCGGAGGGAGAAGATTTTGCAGAATATTTTTTCTTCGAACAACAAAAAGGATACTGTATTCATTATGCTACCACTGCTGTTTTGATGTTTCGTCTGTTGGGAGTACCGGCAAGATATGTAACCGGATATGTGGTATCGCCGGAAGAATTTGAAGAAAACGGAGATGGATATACGGCAGAGATACCGGATACGCAGGCACACGCCTGGGTGGAAATTTACCGAAACGGTAAGGGATGGATTCCATTGGAGGTGACTCCGGGTTATGGTACCGGTGTAAATGGTGATGAAAATGGAGATGGTATGGAAGATACGATTCCTCAGCCGACTCCAGCAGAAACATTGCCCACACCGGAAGCAAATCCTGTGACACCTGCACCGGAAACGCCGGATGAATCGGAACAGCAGGATACTTTGATGTCCGATCTGCAGGAATCAGAAGATGGGGAAAAAGTCAGCCCGGAGCAGGAGAAACAGAATATTCTATTATCACTTGTTGCGATTGCGCTGCTGTTGACGGCAGTATGGGGGCTGATACTGGCAAACAGGAAGAGGATATTGAAAAGACGCAGATCTGAATTTTTTCAGAAAAATCAAAATAAAGGAATCTGCGAGATTTCTTATGGATTGTCACAGATGCTGAAAGATGCGGGAGTCGCCCAGATTGGACTGGATGAGTGTTTGGATGACGTGGAATATGCCCGTAGAATGGAAGAAAAGCTGGAAGGTATAGAGAGCGGAGAATATGTGCAATTTATCCGTCTGACACAGCAGGCCGCGTATGGTCGGGAGAGAATGACAGAAGAACAGAGACAGGAAAGTTACGCTTTTTATCGGAAAATAGCAGTATTTCTTGTACAGGGAATGAGCAGGAGAAAAAAATTCTGGTGGAAATACATGAAATGTTATGAAATTTCATAGAATGTGTAATGATATCTATCAATCAGGAGGATTCATGAAGCATCAGACTGGAAATATCATGCTTGCTATTTTAGGGATGCTGTTGCTTCCACTGGGGTTTACGGCTCTGATTTCAGGAAAAGACGCAATCGAGATAAATAAACAGAAGGATATGGAAGTATATCTTCCTATGATGCTTTGCCGGGAAATACCCTGGGATTATGAGGAAGAGATGCTGAAAGCACAGGCTGTTCTGATTCGGAGCAGCCTGTATCTGCGTCTTGAGAATAAAGAACTGGATCAGACTGAACTGAAAGAAAATCTGGAAAACTATAAAAACAATTCACAAAAAGAGCAGTATCAGATGGCTTATAAAAGGATGGAAAAAGCAGTAAATGCCACAAAAGGTCAGGTGATCAGTTATCAGGGAGAAATCTGTTCCGGTGTATTCCACAGAGTAAGTGCCGGGCAGACCAGAGAAGGCAGTGAGGTACTTCAGGATACAAAAATGTCATTTTTAAAGAGCGTGGACAGCAGTCAGGATATTCAATCGGAGGATTATCTGCATGGCCATTATTTTACAGAAGAAGCATTGAAAGACCGACTTTTGGAAATTTATCCGGATATTGAACTGTCAGATCAGCCGCTGACAGAGCAGATAGTTGTGGAAAAAAGAGACAGTCAGGAATATGTTCTGGAAATCAGGGTGGGAAATCTTACAGTTCCGGGAGAAGAATTCAGAAACAATCTGGAACTTTCGTCCAGCAATTTTACCGTGCAGAATCTGGATGGGAAAATCCGCTTTTTGTGCAAAGGGCTGGGTCATGGACTGGGACTGTCCCAGTATGGGGGCAATGAACTGGCAAAAGAGGGAAAAACATATGAACAGATTTTATTTACATACTTTCCGGATGTGATATTGAAAAGTGTGAATTTTGGTTCGTGAGGTATAGATTTCGCATTTCTGGCAATCCTATGAATGTGAACGATTAGAGATTGTTAGAGGTGAAAGGTATGATGAAAAAAGACAAAACATTAAAGATTGCGTTTTCCGGCGCATTGCTGTTGGCAGTTGTGGCAGCAGGGATTACCATGTACCGTTCAGATAATGGCGGAGAAGAGCAGGCGAAACAGCAGGAAGAGGAGCAGCAGTTGACGGAAGAACAGCAGTCGGAAGAGGAGATTCCGGAGACAGCAGATGTGACTGCAAATGATGCGCAGGCAGAAAATACACAGAATCTGGGAGAAGATGCGTCTTCCGACCAGAATGTGGGAGTAACTGCAGCACCTGAAGCTACGGGGGAACCAGAAACATCTGCTGAGGAGCAGACCGAAGAAAGTGCGGCAGCTGCTGAAACAGCAGGGGAGGAAACGGCAGATACAGCGGCTCTGGCACAGCCGGAACTGAACTTCAGTGAAGACAGTACAATGTTGTGGCCGGTAAGTGGTGAAGTTTTGATTGATTATAGCATGGACGCAACTACTTATTTTCAGACACTTGATCAGTACAAATGTAATTCGGCTCTGATTCTTGGCTCTGCGGTTGATGAACCGGTTCAGGCAGCAGCAAACGGCCAGGTTCTTTCTATTATCGAAAATGAAGAGACAGGAACTACACTTACGATGGATCTGGGAAATGGGTATCAGGCAATATATGGACAGCTGAAAGAGCTCACTGTCAGTGAAGGACAGACGGTGTCAGCCGGAACGATCATCGGTTATGTAAATGAGCCTACAAAATACTATGTAAAAGAAGGAGCCAATCTTTACTTTGCCATGAGAAAAGACGGTGAGATTATTGATCCCATGATCTATATCGAGACAGAGACCGAATAAAAAACTGCCAGACCGGAGCAAAAATACTTTTTCTGCATAAGATAAAGTATAGATAAAATCCGCAATCGAAAATATATCAGATACTGTCTGGACTGGAAAGGTTGTTCTATAATCTTCTGACTCATGACATCAAATTTTCTTCCGGAGGCATCAGGCGTTCGGAGCGGGTGAAGTACTGTGGTGTCGATTGCTTGACATAGAAGGCTTTCTGCTGCTTTTTGGGCAGCAGGGGCTTTACATATAAAACAGAAAACTGGTATGATAAAAAATAATAAGTGAAAAACAAAAGAGGATTATCATGAATTACACATATATTGTGCGCTGCAGTGACGGGACATACTATACCGGATGGACCAATGATATTGAAAAGCGCATAAAAACTCATAATGAAGGGAAAGGTGCCAAATACACCAAGACCAGACGTCCGGTAACGCTGGTATATTATGAAAGCTTTCAGACAAAAGAAGAAGCCATGCGAAGAGAATGGGAAATCAAACAGATGAAAAGAGGGGAAAAGGAGAAATTATTCAATTAAAAAGGTCTTATCCAATAGGTTGTTTATTGAATAAGACCTCTGTACATGATTAATATACACTTATTCAGACACTTCTGTATCGACAAGAGCGATACCATAATCTATCCATGCAGAGTAATGAACACCTTTCTGGATGGCAAGATTGCTGTCTTTGCCTTCATATTGAGGATAATCCTGAGAACATGGATACAGTTCATAATTCATGGTTCCGTCCTCAGTAAAGGAGGCCAGTTCCATACCTTTAATCTGTTTTTCCAGGGCACCGCTCTTGAACACACCTTCGGTACCTTTAATCTGCAGTGTCATCAGATACTTTTTCCCAGTTTCTTCATTTGTTCCCTGCATATAGAGTCTGCCAAAGTTACCGTTTCCTTTTTGGTATGTAACAGAAATTTTCTTTCCTTCCGGAATATATTTTACATCACTTGCGGTGATTGGGACCTGAGTATGTTCGGTGGCGTTGATTGCGACAGTTTCGGGAACGGTAATGGTATATACCGGGTCATTTGGTACAAAAAGAGTAATATCTGTATGTCCGCTCTCAGTGTTTGCCGCGAATACAGGGGTGATGCTCATAATACTAGTTGCTAATACTGCAATTAAAGTTACGATTCTTTTTTTCATGATGTTCTCCTCATTTTTCTGGAATCTCATTTCATAAGATTATTCAATCACATGCAGATCCGCTTTGACACTGGCACCGTTCAGACGTTCATTATTGCCATCCATAGAAAAAGTTGCAATATTCATATAGATAGAATATTCACCGGCTTCCAATGGTTTTGATACTTCAAATTCTGTAATTGCCTTTCCCGGTTCTATATAGTCGGACTCATAGATTGGTGTTTCATCATCGTCAATGGTAATGCTGTATTGAAAATAGCAGTCATTGTCTTTGGGATTTGCCAGAGTGATTTTCCAGTTGGTTTCACCGGCTGGGATCGTTATTTCGCCGTAACCGGGAATTTGGATTCCTTTTTGTTCACCGGAAACATTCTCCAGATCCTTGTCCCATTCGGATGCATTTTCATCAATCACAACACCTTTTGCATTTATATCGGATTTTTCCTGTCCTGCACGATAGGCTGCAAAGGCAATTCCGAAAGTCAGAAAAAGTATGGCAATGATAAGTAATATAATTAAGTATTTCTTCTTTTTATCTTGATTTTGCATATGATTTACTTACACTTTCTATGTTTTTTCTTAGAAATGAAATGGTTTGCTGATATTAATAATTAAATTGTTACAGAAGCTCAATTCCAAAGGTGATGCTTCCGGTGTACTCTGCACCATATTCATATCTTCCGGCAATTACAGGTTTGATCTGATATTGCTTTGTTCCGTTTTCTGTGAAAGAAACAACTTCTTTACCGACACCTACTGCACCGGTGGATGCGTTTGTTTCAATCAGTTCATTATTTTCATTGATGATCTGATAACGGATGGATGTTCTGGGAGAGGTATCTGCTTCAAGAACCATCTGATTTTTGTAACCGCTTGTTCCGGCGATGGTAACGGAAATTCTCTTTCCCTCTGGAATATTCTTTACGTTAGATGCTTCAACATTGACTGTCGTGCCTTCATTTCCCATGGATACACTTTCCGGAATCGTAATGGTATATTCTGGTTCAGCCGTTAATACTACAGAGATAGCCTGCGAGGATGATTCTGCAGCCATGGAAGTCATGGGAAATGCAAAAAGTGTAGCTGCGGATAATACTGCCGCCATAATTCGTTTTTTCATTTTGTGTCCTCCTTCGAGAATGTTTTCCAATTGGAACAGCTTTATCATATAAAAATATGTCAGAGGATTCTATCAATGCACGGTAAAAAATGTGTAATAAAAAAGGAAAATTACTTACCGTCGGCATAAAAAAGAGTTTCTGGTTACATCTGAAAAATCAGCTGTCAGAAACTCTTTTTTCGTATAGGAAAGTTGTTGCTTCGTATTTAAAACTTTTTATGCCAACAGGAACATGGTAACAAAATGGCAGGCACTTCCTCCCATTACAAACAGATGAAATATCTCATGGGATCCAAAGTTTTTGTGTCTGGAATCAAACAGAGGCACTTTCAGTGCATAAATGATACCGCCGATCGTGTAGATAATTCCTCCGGCAAGCAGCCACCCGAATGCCGGTTTGGACAGGGCGTGGAAAATCTGAGAAAATGCCAGAACACACAGCCAGCCCATTCCAATATAGATAACAGAAGAAAACCATTTGGGGCAGTTAATCCAGAGCGCTTTAATCAAAATTCCTACTAATGCAACCGCCCATACCAGTGCACAGAGATACTTACCGGTCTTTCCCTGAAGAGCGATCAGGCAAACCGGAGTATAACTTCCGGCAATCAGTATAAAAATCATCATGTGATCTATTTTTCTTAACTTTCGATTCACATTTTCATTGATATCCAGAGAGTGATAAACGGTACTTGCCATATAAAGAAGCACCATACTGAGAATAAATATGGACAGTGCGATCAGATGCAGCGTGTCCGGTTCTCTTGCGGCTTTGAGAAGCAGCGGTGCGGCAGCCAGTATGACCAGTACCATACCAATAAAATGAGTAATTGCACTTCCAGGATCTTTCAGTTTAAATTTCATAATAACATCTCCCATCTCAACATGAAACTGACAAAATTCAACAAGTAGTTTTAAAAACTATGTGATGTATATATCATAAACTTATCATGCGAAAAATGCAAGGGTATTTTACAAAAAAATTTAATGAGGAAAGTATAAAAAAACCACCCCGCACGGATATGTTTTTGGTGATTTGCCAAGGACATATCCGAGAAAGGGTGGTTTTTTATGTATTTAATATTTTAATCCTTAATTTTTCTATCAGTTTAATTTGATATTCGCAAACAGTGATCCTAATGTGGTGGTAGCTTCCTCTGCTTTCGGAAGTTCAAAGGTCTCTTCCACAATTTCTTCGGCAGCCACATCCTGTAGTGCTTTCATACTGAGACTCAGCTTACCATCTTTTACTGCAATCACTTTTACTTTTACTTTATCTCCAACAGCCAGTACAGCAGAGGGATGTTTGATGCGTTTTTCGCTGATCTGAGAGATGTGAACCAACCCGGACAGACCATTGCCCAGATTGACAAATGCTCCATAAGGCTGTAGGCTTTCAACCGTACCTTCGGTCACAAGACCCACTTCCACATTGGAAACTTTTGCTTTTCTTTCTTCTTCAGCTTTTTCTCTCAGAATTTCCCGTGCGGAGAGAATCAGACGTTTATTTTCTTCCTCTACATCAAAAACCTGTACCTGAATATTTTTGTTCAGGTATTCATTCAGATCTTCTACATAATTCAGGGCGAGCTTGGAAGCAGGGATAAATCCGCGGATTCCTTCCACATAAGCGATAACACCGGCATTTACAATACCTTTTACTGTTACGTTAAGAATCGTTTTTTCTTCTTTCAGCTGACGCAGCTTATCCCAGGCAAGAATATCATTTGCCTCTACTCTGGATAAAAGGATACAGCCTCTTTTATTATCACGTCCGATAACAGTTGCAGATACCTCATCACCTACATGAACGACTTCTTTTACCATAAAATCCGGTTCACGGCTGTAATCACTGACTTTAATAATTCCTTCGGTGTAATACTTAAGATCAAGTGTGATCTCTTCCTCATCCACAGCGATAACCGTACCTGTGATCATATCACCTTCTTCTATTTTCTTAAAAGAAGCTTCCAGCTCCTGTTCAAAATCGGCCATAGAGGATTTCTCTTCTGTAACCGGTGTGGTGTTCATTTCTTCTGACATATTGTTCATTCCTTTCCGATGTTCATTTTGATGTTGATTGTACCAAGTCGCTGGCGCGACGGCTAGCCCTAAGTACGTGAAACCACTACTTTTTTCATAAAAAAATAGCAGTTTTTAAATTTATGATGTATTGTTAAGCTACCACACACAACAATCTCATACTATTTAAGAACTGCTATGATTAGTTTACCATGGATTTTTAATCTCAACAACTACATATCTCATTTTTTTATTCGTCCACCGCCTCTTTTTGGAATGTAACGGTACTACTTA
>JBJFCH010000062.1:0-19705 GCA_051888835.1 Oliverpabstia sp.
GCCACTTACTGTCGTGGTGAAAACAAAATATATTGAAATGAAATTACCAAAAAAAGAGGCAAAAAAATGATATGTTCCTTGGGAACTCAAAATGATTATATTGTATATCGATACTATTCTTTCATTAGTTCAATGTAAATAAAAGTTTTCGAATAAATAGTATAGTATTATCTGTCCGATTATAATAGAAAAAGACTCTTTCGGCAGATCGCGAAGATTAAAATCAATATTCTGTATTTCTGGCTTTGATGCTGACATCTATATAAAGAGATTTTCAAAGATATATCTGATAAAAATCAAGTAAAAATGGTGATTTTTACGTATATAGGCAGATAGAAACTTTTATTTTTAAAGATATCGATTATAAAATCCTACAAAATAGGCTGTTTTGGGCAGATAGGCATTCAATTTTTAGGAATTCTCGTTAAAAAAATGATGTTTTCCTTCTAAAATCAGGCAGATAAGATAAGAAATTCATAAACTTCTATCCTTTAACTTTTATCTTTTCATCGATATAATGAATTCCTCCATGGGCTATCCGCCAGAAATGTTAATTACATCTCAATTTTTATGTTTTCTAAAACCCAAGGAGCTGTCGGGGATGTCTTCTTGTTTTCCTGTTCTGATTTTGGTGTAAAAAATCCCTGTGACTGTATTTTTACAGATGCATTTTTATGCAGTTTCAGTGTCTTTTTTTCTTCCATATTATTCGATTTCATTATGCAGAAACTGAATAATATGAAAGGAAAAAGGAGCAGAAAGCAGCTTAGGCAAAGGAGAACTACTCAAAATCCAAACAAAGGAGTTCTGCGCTCTGAAACAGATACTGATAAAAGAAGGAGACAGTCCGGTAAAAATCCAGTGCTTTGAAAAAGCCTGATTTTCTGAGGGTCTATCTCCTTCTTACATATCAGGGGCAAAAATCGCAATTAACCGACAGCACCCCAAAATTCACATATTTACAGATTAATAATTAAATAACTGTAATTATTATGGCAGATTAATACTTCCGCTATAACTTGTAAGCGTCTCTGAATACCCATTAGATGCAGTAACTTTTGCTAATACCTTAGTTCTATATGTACCACTACTCACATTCGATGCAGTAATACTTTTTGAAGTACTTGACGTATTATATGCATATACTGTAGTAGTGCCAACAGTATTCCAAGATGTACCGGACAATTTCTGCAAGTAAAACGTAACAGTTATCTGTTGCATTACAGCTGAACAAGGAACATCTGCACGCATGCCCACTTTACTAGAGTTTATTTTCGCAATCGATGCATATAAATTCATTATGTATAATGAATATGGATTAACTAATTGTTCTGTTTCATAATCCAGATCAAAGTCTTCTTCTACAAGTTCATACCATTCATTTCCATTGTTTTCTTCCGCATACACAGGCACCATTTGTATAAACAACATCAACACTACTAATACGAAAGCCATTATTTTTTTTGTTTTCATAAACCTCTCCTTTTTTAAAGATATTCAACGTTTTCTGCAATCTTTATAAATTCTTCTTTTGATATAGAAGCATCAACAGAAAGTACATCATTATTCTTCATAATATTAAACGACCAACTATGATCTTGATATCCTTCATATATCTGAATCTGCATATTTAGTTTATCATTATTCAGTAAAGTATTTTCTCTTTTTTCTTCTTCCACAAATCCGAATGAAGTATCTCCAATTTGCTTTTGCTGGTAAATATAAATGTAATCCTTCCCTTTCGCAAGTCTAATATTTATCATCCTATATGTTTTTTCATATGTAGCATCTTCAACAACAAACCCTTCAGGTATATAACCCAAAGAAAAAATAGGACACTTTATTTCTTTACGAATCTGATCACAGACTTCCTCTAGTGTAGTACCTGAAAAGTAAATGTAGCTAGAATCATTGTCTGTATCAAACTCGATTTCATTATTTGTTCCATACATCGTATGTTGTTTATCACCTAATATAAAACTATTCTGAAATATCTCCAACAACCCTTCACCATTCACTTGTTCCACTGTGAAGTTACCAACAAGCAAAACAAACATTGCAGCAGTTACGATTCCTACAACTTTTAAAAAACCCTTTCTTCTTTTTTCACGTTGTCCTTCATTTTTCTTTATTCTTTCTTTGATAACTTTCCGAAATTCCTGATCCCATTCATCTGGTATTTCAAATTTTTCACTTTTTTTATCCTGTTCCATTTCACTCATAAGTGCGTCAAAATTTTCTTCAAAGTATTTATACTCAGGGCTATCCTGAATTTGATTCTTTTTCCCCATTAGTTCCCTTTCTTATAATGTAATGCTTGACGATGAGTTACGGATAGCAGCCATGCCGATTGCATTGTCTTGTTTGATAAGTTATAAACCTCCTGAATATTTGAAGAAAGTTCTAACCACACAACAAGCATGATATCATGCACGTCATCTTCTGATAGCCAAGTGCATTTCTTCGTTAAATACCAATAAATGCAATCCTTGTTTTCTTCATAAATTTTTAGGCATAGTTCTTTATTCACTATTCTTTCCTCTTAAGTAATCTAATATGAAGAAAACAAAATTCTTCCGCACATTAACACCACTCCTTTCTTAAAAAAATGGCAACATGTAGCTAACAATTCTTTTCAACTTACATGCTGCCGTTTGTTTTCAGACATTATTCTTGTATCTATTTTAATATATTGAAAATAGTCTTTTCAACCACTTATGACTATTCTCTTAATAAATCGTCCAACCTTGGCAGACATATTACAACATTATATGACATGACTTTGGGACCCGTAAAAAAATAGGACATCAGCTCTCACCGACGTCCTATTTTCCTTATCTCTTTGCTTTTCTGTAACCTGCCTTCTGTGCCTCTTCTTCCGATGAAAATATTACCAGGTTTTTCGAATCTGCCATCTGATCATATGCGGCCTGACCTGGGCAATGATATATTTTGGAATTAGAATTTCCACGAATCTCACCTGTTTCTGATTCAGAAATATTTGTACTATCTTCCGGACTACTTTCACCAGTTGCATAATCTAAGTTTATTCCGGGCTGGACATTGTAAACATAGACATTATATGAAATACCTTCTCCATTATCTTCCACAGACAAAGCTTCCATCAGCACACCGGAAGCCAATAGATTATCTCCTTCAAAAACAGGTGTTACTCTATAAAGCACATGATGGCCCGTTTCTTTGATGTAATCAGCAACCATATTTTCAAATGGCAGCATACCATCGACGTTCATATACCTCGTTCCGGTGATCAGATTCAACTGATTTGCATTCTCTGCCGTTAACTGATACCCGATCAAATGACAACGGTTATAGAGATACTTTCCATCCACATTATCATATTTTACGGTATGCCATCCTGTAGGTTTCACCTGACCAATAGAACCTCTTTCTTCCGTTGGCATTAAATCACGTCCTATACTGGCAATAGCTGTACCGCAACGACCAAGGCTATCCAAGTCATTATATTGCTCAAACGATTGATCCGTGATCTCAGTTTCCGAAAAAAACGGGATATTATCATTTATTACAACATACGGTTCACCGCTGTATTCCGGTATTTCTTCCATCGAAATACTAGTACTGCCAATATCATCATTCTTCTGTAAATCAAATACTGAGCAACCCATTAATGTCAGAAGCAAAGTCAATATGCAAGTCAATCTACAAAGGTAATGCTTATTATTCTTCATTAATTATTTCCTCACGTATATTTCTTTTGTAATTTTTTCATGTGAATTACCTGAAAATTCCTTAGTCTCAGACAATACCCATTCAGTTAAGTCTATCGGAAAGTATTGATCAGCCGGATATTTACGATTCCAACGATAAAGGATTATTTTCTCAACAGAACCTTCTTCTACAACTGCCGGATTCTCCACAAAAACATACTGTCCGATCAAATCTCTATAAGGTAACTCATTCACAATTTTGATCTTGCAAACATTGCCATGTGAAAATAGCGGAGCTGAATATTCCTGCATGTATATGCTATGATTTTTGCACATATCCATTATTTCCTTGCTTACCACTTTATCCTGACTCACCCTTCGGTGATTAAACATCATTCCCATACGATCATCAACACATGCGATCAGATACATTGTACTCACCTCTCTCTTCCATTAACTCATTCCTGCCTATTATAACATAGCAATGAGCTTTTAAAAACAAAAAAATGGCATATCGGACTTTAACATCTGATATGCCTATACATATTACTCTATATCATCACTTTGCTTTTTACACCATTTTGTTAAATTTCCGGAAACAAGGCTCTAGAACGGTGTCCCATCCAGATCATATGGCGTTGTCTGATACACATAATAATTCAGCCAGTTCGTATACAGATTATTTGCATGCGCTCTCCACAAAAGAAGTGGTTTATTTTCCGGATTACCATCCGGATAATAGTTTTTCGGCAGCTGGATATCCAATCCTTTTCCTTTGTCTCTCTTATATTCTCCATCCAGGGTAACACGGTCATACTCCGGATGTCCCATCACAAAAATTTGTCTTCCATCCATCGCCATACACAGAAATACTCCTGCCTCATCTGATTCTGCCAGTACAGTCAAGGCATCGCAATTATGTATATCTTCTGCCGGAACTTCCGTATGACGGGAATGAGGTGCAAGAAAAGCATCGTCAAACCCTCGTACCAGCGGAATCTTACGATTTTTCACCCGATGCCAGAACAATCCGAACATTTTCTGAGAAAGTGGTTTTTTCTGCAGACCGTAGTGATAATACAACCCTGCCTGAGCACCCCAGCAGAGATGAATTGTGGATGTTACATGGGTCTTGGTCCACTCCATGATTTCTGTCAATTCTTCCCAGTAATCCACTTCTTCAAATTCTATCTGTTCTACAGGAGCACCTGTGATGATCATCCCATCAAACTTCTGACTCTTTACCTGTGGAAACTCCACATAAAATTTATTCAGATGACTTCTGGATGTGTTTTTGGACTCATGGCTGCTGACTGCCATAAAAGTCACATCAATCTGGAGTGGTGTATTAGAAAGAGAACGAAGCAGCTGGAGTTCCGTCTCCTCTTTCAGCGGCATCAGATTCAAAATAAGTATTTGAATCGGACGAATATCCTGATGCATAGCTCTCGTCTCGTCCATTACAAATATATTTTCATGTTCCAATATTTCTTTTACCGGCAAATCGCTCTGTATTTTAATAGGCATAACTCTCGTCTCCTGTCATTTTATTTCATAGTATTCTGTATCCATATCACATCGGTTTCTTCAGTTTCCCTTTTCTTTACATCAGCGGTGCAAACAACCTGAGTACCTTTCCAAAAAATCGTGTGATCAGTTTTTCTTTTTTATAGTCTTCCATGGTGATTTTTTTGCATTTTTTCAATGTTTCCTGGAAATCTTCCTCAATCTTTACTATCTCATCCACCTGATACATCAGTGTAGCACATTCAAAATGCAAATACAGGCTGCGATAATCCAGATTGATTGTTCCCACCACTGCTTTTCTGTCATCCGAAGTAAATACTTTGGCATGAACAAATCCCGGTACATACTGATAAATTTCTACCCCTGCACGCAAAAGTTCCGGATAGTATGTCTTACCTAACGCAAACGCATAAGGTTTATCCGGGATACCCGGCATAATGATTTTAACATCTATACCTCTTTTCGCCGCATATGTCAGAGCTGTGATCATTTCATGGTCCAGAATCAGATAGGGAGTCATAATATGTACATAGTCCCTGGCTGTATTCAGAATATCCATATATACCAGCTCTCCTACATTTTCATCATCCAGAGGGCTGTCACCATAGGGCAGCACATATCCTTCTGCTTTTTCCTCCAATACAGGAAGCTCTACATTCAGATATTTATCATAGTCATCATTTTTCACATCAAAATCCCAGAGCTGCAAAAACATCCAGGTGAAACTTCGTACGGCTTCTCCTTTCACCATAACTGCCGTATCTTTCCAGTGTCCGAATCGATTTTTTTCATTAATATATTCATCTGCCAGATTGATACCACCTGTAAATGCTGTATGCCCGTCAATTACCACGATTTTTCTATGGTCTCTGTTATTCTGCGTAGTAGAAAGTGCAGGTTTGATGGGATTGAACACTTTACACAGAATTCCTTCTGCTTTCAATTTTTCCGGATACGAATGCGGAAGAAGAGATACCGTACAGGTACCATCGTACATGAACCGCACTTCCACTCCTTCTTTTACTTTTCTCTTCAGTATCTCATGGATCGTATTCCACATTCGTCCTTCTGCAACTATGAAATATTCCATGAATATAAATTTCTCTGCCTTTTCCAGTTCCTCCACAAGAGTTTCAAATTTATCCTCACCCAGTGGAAAATATTTCACACGACAATTATCAAAGACCGGAAATCCTCCCTTTTCTGCTACATAAGATGCCAAATTTCCCATTTGTTTGTCAGCAGCTTCCAGCTTTTCCTGAATCTCCGGCTGCTGTACAAGATAAGGTTTCATTACCTTTCCCACCCGAATCAGACGGGTATTTACAAGCCGCACTCCTACCTGCATCTCCACGAAAAGATATAAAAGTGCGCCAAAAACCGGAAGGATCGTCATCGGAACCATCCAGGCAAGTTTAAAGTCCGGATTTCCCGGCCGATTGATCACTATAATCACAATGACTGCTGACAGTAAAATAGAAAAGCCATAAGCATAAATCGCACGCTC
This sequence comes from Oliverpabstia sp., assembly GCA_051888835.1. Lineage (GTDB taxonomy): Bacteria > Bacillota > Clostridia > Lachnospirales > Lachnospiraceae > Oliverpabstia. The sequence continues at coordinate 6,727 of JBJFCH010000062.1, forward strand.
CTGAAGCTTTAATACCTCCAGCGCCAGAAAAGCTGCTTGAATTACCAGTAAAAGGATAATAACTCCGGTTCTTCCAAAGACAATATGAAAAAACCCTTTTTTACTTTTTTCTACAATCTGCTGTCCTGTATCAGATTCACGAATTTCCTGCTGAACCGTTTCCTTTATTTCCTGAACAGATTCTTTTATTTCCTGTACTTTTCCCATTCTCCACCTGATTTCTTCCTAATCCACCATAAGCTGCATAATAATCTAAGTCACTGTCACTATTCTAATCAAATTTCCAAAGAATGTCAACGCTGCCCGGACAAAACATACTATATTGTCCGTGACAAACGTTATTTACACCTCTACTGCTCTTCCAACATTCGAATAAAATCTTCCTCCGAAATGATTGGAATCCCCAGTTCTTTCGCTTTTTTGTTTTTGGAAGACCCCGAAGCCACATCATTGTTGATCAGATAATTCGTCTTTGAAGTTACGCTTCCGGTCACCTTTCCTCCTCTTTTTTCTATCTCAGCCTTTACTTCATTTCTATTTGCAAAATGATTTACATTTCCGGTAATCACAAAATTTATTCCTGTAAACTTCTGATTCTCATTCACCTGAGGTGCTGCCTTCAGCTTCAAATGTGATAGAAGATGATCAATCACCTCTTTTCGCCCTTCTTTTGCAAAATAGTCTACAAAACTTCGGGCAATGACCGGACCGATTCCGTCAACTTCAGCCAGTTCTTCTTCTGTCAGATTACGTATCTTCTCCATATCATATCCGAATTCCCTGCAGATTACTTTTGCATTGGCTAACCCGATATTGGGAATTCCTAGTGCGTAAATAACCCGGGGAAGTTCCGTATTTTTTGCTTTATCGATACTTTCCATGAGATTGCGGAAAGATTTTTCTCCAAACCCTTCCATCTGCACAATTTCATCTTTATATTTTCCAATCTCAAAAATATCGCCAAATTCATGAATAAAACCTTTTCCGATAAATTTTTCCAGTGTTGCTTCGGAAAGTCCATCAATATTCATAGCGTCACGGCTAACGAATAAGGTAAAGCCTTTAATTGCTTTTGCAGGACATTCCGGATTACGGCAATAGAGAGATTCCACATCATTAACCATTTCAATACTGGTCGGACCCTGACAAGCAGGACAAATTGCCGGAATTTCTTTTACACCGCTGCGGGTAAGATTTTCTCCAATCTGCGGAATAATCATATTTGCCTTATAAACCCGGATTGTATCACCGATTCCCAGTTCCAGTTTTCGCATAATACTGACATTATGAACACTTGCCCGGCTTACCGTTGAACCTTCCAGTTCTACCGGCGTAAAAATCGCCACCGGATTGATCAACCCGGTTCTGGACGGGCTCCACTCAATCTCCTCCAGAGTTGTCTCTGCCATCTCATCCGCCCACTTAAAAGCAAAAGCATTTCTTGGAAATTTCGCTGTTCTTCCAAGAGAATCTCCATAGGCAATATCATCATACAGCGCCACCAATCCGTCCGAAGGAAAATCATTTTGCTGTATATTTTCAGCAAAATATTCAATTGCTTCATCCAACGTGTCCGCATTCACTACCCGATATTCCACAATCTCAAATCCCTGCCCTTTCAGCCATTCCATCTGATATTGTCTGGAATTTTGGAAATTCACACCATCCGCTTTTACAAGTGCAAATGCATAAAATCTCACATGCCGTTTTGCTGTAATTTCATTATTCAGCTGACGGACAGAACCACTGCACAGATTCCGCGGATTCTTATATCTGGCATCCACATCTTCAATCATACAGTTTATTTTTTCAAACTCTGAATATGTGATAATTGCTTCTCCTCTCAGGATCAATTCACCCTGATAAGGAATTCTGTGGGGTATATTATCAAACACTCTGGCATTATTTGTAACCACCTCACCAATCACTCCGTTGCCTCTTGTGACCGCTTTCTGTAGTTTCCCTTCACGATACGTAAGAACAATCGTGAGTCCATCCATTTTCCAGGACAGCAACGTTTTATGATTGCCGACAAAACCTCTGAGCACCTCTCTGTCTTTTGTCTTATCCAGAGACAACATGGGAGATTCGTGTGTCTCTTTTGGCAGTTCATCTACAGCCTCATATCCCACAGATACTGTCGGACTTCCTGCCAGTACCATCTGTGTCTCATCCTCCAGCTGTACCAGTTCATCATACAGACGGTCGTATTCCAGATTGCTCATGATTTCCCTGTCTTCCTGATAGTATGCTTTCGATGCTTTCTGCAAAACTGCAGATAACTCTTTCATTCTGCTGATTGCTCTCTGTTTCTTTTCCGTTTCCATAGATTACCTCTTTATTCTCTCTTTTACCGACAGGGACGAAGATGATGTCAGAAGCCGCTCCAGTTCCCTTCTTTCTTTTCCTTCTACTTTACGCCAGGTTCCTTCTTTCAGATTACCCAGATGAATATTCATAATTCTGACTCTTTTTAAAGTGACCACACGATACCCCAACGCTTCGCACATTCTGCGAATCTGCCGATTCAGACCTTGTGTCAAAATAATCCGAAATTCTTTTTCTCCAATCTGTTCTATTCTGCATTTTCTTGTCACAGTATCCAATATAGGTACACCGGATGCCATCTGTCTGCAAAAATTCTCCGTAATCGGTTTATTTACAGAGACAAGATACTCTTTCTCATGATAATTGCCCGCACGCATGATTTTATTCACCAAATCACCATCATTTGTCATCAGAAGCAACCCTGTGGAATCTTTATCCAAACGTCCTATCGGGAAAATCCGTTTGGGATAATTCAGATAATCGACCACATTATTCTTTTCCCTCTTCTCTGCGGTGCATACAATCCCGACCGGTTTATGAAACGCCAGAAGAATCTTTTCCTCTTCTTTTTTAATTGCTTTTCCCCGGACTTTCACCACAGACTCAGGTGATATTTTCATACCAGTAACAGCTGGTTTTCCGTCCACCGTAACCTGTCCGGCCTCTGTCAGCCGGTCTGCTTCTCTCCGTGAACACACACCCGCCTCACTCAGATATTTGTTCAGTCGAATCTGTTCCAATTCTTTCTCCTTCCTGGTTTTACAGAGTAAAACAGGAGTGCTGCAAAACCACAGCACTCCCTGATTCATACTTTGCGCTTACAAAAACAAATCTCCACGCACATAACCGGTCTGGCCATTGAACTCAATCTGAATCCAGTCGCCTTCCTGACCTGTCTTTTTCACTTCCTGTCCTCCGACCAGCTCACCAAGCTTATCGGAATCAGTCGACGCCTCTTTCCGTACATTACAGTTTGACTTGACTGTGATCATAGAACCTACCTCTGCCTCCATAGCAGCAGAGCCTTCTACTCCCAATTCTGACAAATATGATGCAAGTTCCGTATCCCCGGCAAGTGTCTCATCATACTCTTTCTGCTTAGCCTCCAAAAGCTCCTGGCAATCCTGATCGTTCATCACTTCTGTGATATAATCCTGCTGTTCCTGTGTCGGTTCAGCAACAATATAAAGACTTCCATCTTCTTTCGTATCCACATACAGGCAGCTTACTCCCGGCAAAACCGTATCATACCCAACATACTTATGACCATAACTTGCAAATACCACATAACTGTTATCTGTAAGTCCCTGTTTTGTATAAGTCTCAATACTGCTGTATCCCTCAATGTATTTGGAATTTGAAATTGCACTTTCATCCGAAGGATCCAACTGGTCAACCAGATCTTTCAATCCCTGGATATCCCTGTTGCCTAATGCAGTATAGTATTTCTGCATCAATGCATTGACAGTAGGATATGCATTCTTCTCAAGACTGTTTTCTACTGTTGCTTCCTGCGTCGGTTCCGGAATCTGTTCATTATTCTCAGTGTCATCTTCCGTCTCATCCGTCTGGTTATCTTCCTGTTCCTCTATCAGATCTTCCTGCTGCTGTGTCACCTCATTGCCATCCTTCTCGGTATCTCCAAAAACAGACGACAGGAAACGGATTCCAAAAAATAAAATCACCAGCACAATAATAATGCCGAATCCCAGCATAAAATATCTCAGATTATCTGATAACCATTCTCTAAAATCATCCATATCGTTAACCTCCTTCAAATGGGCACGATCAATGGTTCCTCTTATGCCTATATAGCAGAAAACGCATCTGGAGGGATTCGAACCCCCGACACATGGTACCGGAAACCATTGCTCTATCCCCTGAGCTACAGATGCGTATCTATGAGCTTATCGCTCACACTAATAAACTATAGCATATTTGGGGAGATTTGTAAAGTGTAAGTTTAAATATGGATTCTTCCATCTTTTTTCAGATAATAATAAGCCTGATTAGAAAGTACTTCCCTGGCATCTACATGCTGTGTATTAATTTCCGTTACCATCTCTGCCAAACTTTCCTGGTCATAGTTCCCATCTTCCGGTATCAAAATGCATTCATGAATACTGCTGGGAAGGATAAAGAAATTATCTCCTAATAGCTTTTGCGCCTGTTTAAGAATTCCCGGATAAAAAATGGTGCCGGCTCCAAATCTCCGTTCTTTATTTGTCAGAATATACATCGGACATCTTTCCTCACTCAGTATCTCATCTATATCCTCTTCTTCTATTCCTGCAAGCTGATCCATCGTTAAAAATTCTGCCGGCAGGCACAAACACGTATATTTTATAGCATTTTCTTCCAATTCTTCCTCTGTGATGTCCCACATGGCAAGATGGCTGTTCTGTATCAGAATGGTAGCGGGCGGCTCGACCTCGTCAATCTGATAATAGAATACCATAGCCAGATCCAGAATTCTTCGGTGTGGTATCTTTTTAAGCATTTCCCTGTTTTTTTCATAATTGATAATTTTATAAAAAATACGGGACTTTAACTTATCGTAATCTTTAAAAAAATCATCTGTCATTTTTGCCAAAGGTTTAAAATGACTGTAACTCCAAATAATTTTTTCAACCAGTTTCTCCATGGAAACACCCTTTTTCCAGTATTGATAGTATTCTTCCACATAGATCACCGGCGATGTGTTCTCTCCTCGTCTGCTGAATACGATGCCTTCCATATAAATTCCGTTATTCTTTGGAATACGTTCCACGGAGATTTCCACACTTTCACTGATTTCCTTTTGTACCAATTCTACTAATTTCATTTTAAAATTCTGATAATCCAAATTTCTGTTCTCCTTTATATGAAATTCGGATACTCTGTGGGGAAAACGCACGACTGTGCAATAGAAAATAGAAATAAGATTCGAACGGCAGTGCTTGACTGCCTTTTTATTTTATAATATTTCCGTATAATACGCAAGAACAATTTAGATTTTTTACAGCGATACGAAATAAAAACGTAGTTATAAAAACACCCCGGAAAAATAAGCTTTTCCGGGGCAATCTTAAGCAACATTTGTTATTTATCACTAATTTACTTATACACGTGACAGATATTCACCTGTTCTGGTGTCAATCTTAATTTTATCTCCCTGGTTAACGAACAGAGGAACGCTTACCTGAGCTCCTGTCTCAACAATAGCAGGCTTTGTTGCACCCTGTGCTGTATCGCCTTTAAATCCAGGTTCTGTATCTGTGATCTCCAGTTCTACAAACAGAGGTGGCTCAATAGCAAATACGCTTCCATTGTAAGAACAGATTTTTACAGTTTCATTCTCTTTTACAAATTTCAGGGAATCTCCAACTGTGTTTTGATCTACTGCAATCTGATCATAAGTTTCCATGTTCATAAAGTTAAACAATTCACCATCAGAATACAGATACTGCATATCAACTCTGTCGATACGTGCCTGAGGGAATTTTTCAGTTGGTCTGAAAGTTTTTTCAACCACTCCACCATTGATAACATTTTTTAATTTGGTTCTAACAAAAGCTGCACCTTTTCCAGGTTTTACATGCTGAAATTCAAGAATCTGAACAACGTTGCCGTCGATCTCCAATGTAACACCATTTCTGAAATCTCCTGCTGAAATCATATTAATATTCCTCCTTAATTCTGGCTATTCTATATTCTATAATACCCAAAGAGATTTTTCAACTAATTTTTTCAAATCCTCCCGGATTTCACGTTTTTCTGGTAAAAATGCAGAACAATTTTCTCCAGATATCGCTTAAATACAATCTGGATCTCCTCCTTCGGATGAATCGGCTTCACCAAAATATTCCGCATCCCGCATCTTTTTGCTCCATACACATCCGTAAACAGCTGATCTCCGATAAAAATTGTATTTTTTAACTCGGTATGCATCAACTCCATCGCTTTCATATAATTTTTTCTGGAGGGTTTATGTGCGTCCTCGATATAATGCACCTGTACATCTTTGTTGAACATAGTCACCCGTTCAATCTGATTATTAGAAAGCAGACAACACTGAAATCCAAGTTCTTTCAGATGTGCAAACAGTGCTTTGGCCCTATCATCCGCCGGTGCCCCATGAGGTACCAGAGTATTGTCGATATCAAAAATCAATCCTCTGTATCCTTCCTGATACAACTTGTCAAAATCAATCTCATACGTGGAATCCATCCAGCAGTCCGGATAAAATGTTTCAAAAAGCATCTTTTGTTTTCCTCCCTCTATCTGGTCAAGAACCATTTCATCCGCTCAAATTCTTCTGCCATCAGATCATATCCATGACGGTAAAACTCTTCCAGCCGTCCGTTATCCCGTTCCAATCTCGCAACAGGTGTCATTTCAGGTCGTATCACGAAAACTTTACCTTCTTTTTCCCATTTATCGATACAATCCATGGTTTTGTTATAAACTCTTGCGCGGTTCTTTAATGATTTTACCAGATTTGGATATGTTTTTCCATACACAGCGGCATATAGTTTATCTGATTTGCCACCCTCTTTTTTTCTATATCCTTTATTACGGGTAAGGATAATCACATTTCTGTTGTGCCCGGTTTTCAGAGAATGAATAATCGGAACAGAATCAGCAATTCCTCCATCCAGATATGGGATTCCATCCACCATCACCATATTAGTCACAATCGGCATGCTGCTGGAAGCTCGGCAGATATCCATCAGCCTCTTTCTATCTGAGTGTTCTGTCAGATATTCCGCATTTCCTGTAATGCAGTTGGTCACAACCATCTCACACTGCATATCTGATTGAAAAAACGTATCATAATCAAATGGGAAAATTTTCTCAGGATACGCTTGAAACAGCATATCCATATCCAACAACGTACGAGTTCTTACTGTATTTCTTACACTTACATATCGATTCTCTTTTTCTGTAATGATCGTGCATTTTTTCATCCTGCCTGACTGTTTTGCCACATAACCGGTAGCATTGCATGCTCCTGCAGAAGTCCCCACCACATATGGAATATAATAATTCTGTTCCATCAGATAATCAAGAACACCTGCCGTAAAGATTCCCCGGTTAGCTCCTCCTTCCAAAACCAGACCAGCTCGTTTCATTATCCTCATCTCCCTTATCTGTTTCCAAGCTCAATATAGCTTTCCACTTCTTTGACATTCATGTAAGCCGGACGAATAATCTTATCCATATTAATCAACTCTTCCATTCTATGGGCACTCCACCCTACAATACGTGCGATTGCAAACATCGGTGTAAATAATTCTGTCGGCAGATCCAACATACTGTAAACAAATCCGCTGTAGAAGTCCACATTGGCACTTACCCCTTTATAAATATGACGCTCTTCGCCGATAATCTTCGGTGCGAGCCGCTCCACCATACTGTAAAGTGCAAAATCTTTGTCTCTTCCTTTTTCATGAGCTAATTGTTCTACAAACTTTTTAAAGATCTCAGCACGGGGATCAGAGATTGAGTATACAGCATGGCCCATTCCATAGATAAGACCTTTTTTATCAAAGGCTTCTTTGTGGAGAAGTCTTCTCAGATAATTTCCTACTTCTTCTTCATCTGTCCAGTCTTTGACTTCTTTTCTCATATCGCTAAACATTTTTACAACTTTGATATTGGCTCCGCCGTGCTTCGGTCCTTTCAAAGATCCAAGTGCTGCTGCTACCGCTGAATACGTATCTGTTCCTGATGAAGTGACCACATGAGTCGTAAAAGTAGAGTTGTTACCACCGCCATGCTCCATATGGAGAACCAGCGCCAGATCCAGAATTGTGGCCTCAAGGAGAGTATATTTTTTATCCGGTCTCAGCATACGGAGAATATTTTCTGCCACGGACAGAGTCGGATCCGGATTATGAATATATAAACTTTTTCCTTTAATATAATGATTATATGCATGATATCCATATACAGACAACATGGGAAATACACTGATCAGATTCAGACACTGCCGCAGTACATTCGGCAGAGAAGTATCATCCGCATTGGAATCATAAGCGTACAGAGTAAGTACACTCCTGGAAAGAGTGTTCATCATATCTTTACTGGGCGCTTTCATGACAACATCACGCACGAAGTTTCTCGGCAGAGCTCGCTGTTCTGCCAAAATCTTTTTAAAGCCCTCCAGTTCTTCCATAGAAGGAAGTTCACCAAACAAAAGCAAATATGCAACTTCTTCAAAACCATACCGCTTTTCACGCAAAAAGCCCTGCGTTAATTCACGAATATCATATCCCCGATAGTACAATCTTCCTTCACATGGTACGCTTTTACCGTCAACGATCTCAGTAGAATGAATAGCGGAAATCTGTGTTAATCCTGCCAGAACGCCTTTACCGTTGATATCACGAAGCCCGCGCTTGACGTCATACTTTCCGTATAGAGAAACATCCATCTTACTGTTAGAAACGCAAACATTTGTCAATGCTTCCATCTCCGGTGTTACCTTCATCTTAAAACCTGCCATATTTTGTCCTCCTAATCTTTTCTTGCCAAAACCGTCAAAACCTTTTGTTTTTCGACCATGATGCAATTTTTTTTATTGCATATACACTCTTCAAGTTTTACTTCGAAACCATGTTACAGAATCCCTTTTTAGTCAGAAACTATTACTATTATAACGGTTCCCTGATGAAGGTACAATATTCTAAATCTTAAAAAAATGTGAACATTTTATTTTCGTATTAATGTGTGCAAGAAATCGAGCCATCAGTTCCAGAAACAGGTCGTTCCCAATGTTTCCGAAACAGATGGCTCGATTTCTCGCACACGTTCCTCACGAAACCAAAATCAGCTTATCCTCTGCTGCTCAGTACTTCTTCTTCGTATTTCTGTACTTCTTTGTACCAGTTTTCTCTAACCGGTACATTTTCCTGTTCGCAGTAGTAATCCCATACAGCTCCCATAGGGTATGTTTTTATTTCTTCCTGGAGCATCATAAGTTCTGTGAATTTGCTTTCATCCTGCAGTTCTTTCAGCTTTTTGTTTGGAGAAAGAAGTGCATACAAAAGGGCTTTCTGCATATTTCTCATACCCACGGTCCATGCGGAAATACGATTGATGCTGGCATCAAAATAGTCCAATGCGATAAATACTCTGTCAATCGCATCGTTTCTTACGATTTCTTTTGCGATTTCTTTTGTCTCATCGTCCAGAAGCACTACATGATCACTGTCCCAGCGCATTGGTCTTGTCACATGAAGAGCAACTTTATCATTGAACAGAAGCATGGAAGAAATCTTATCTGAAACCATCTCTGTAGGATGATAATGTCCGTTATCCATAAGCGGAATGGTTCCCGGTGTCTTTGCCACATAATTCTGAGCAAATTCTGCAGAACCTGCTGTATAAGCTTCCAGACCGATACCAAATACTTTGGATTCCACGCATACATATACTTTGGATCTGTCATAATCAATGCTGAGAATCTGATCCAGAGAGTCTTTGTAACGCATTCTGGGTCCCAGTCTGTCTGCCGGAATATCCTTAAATCCATCCGGAATCCATACATTCATTACGCAGGGAATTCCCGTCTCCTCTGCAAAATATTCAGATATTCTTACACATGCCTGACCATGGCGAATCCAGAACTGACGGATTTCTTCATCAGGACTGGTCAGTGTGTACTCACTTGCCTTCGGATGAGAGAAAAATGTAGGATTAAAATCCAGTCCCATTCCTCTTTCTTTTGCAAATTCCACCCATTTTGCAAAATGTTTCGGCTCCAGAGCATCACGGTCTGCACGTTCCCCGTCACCAAAAATAGCATAACATGCATGAACATTGATTTTCTTGGTTCCCGGAACAAGTTTCAGCACTTCATCAATATCAGCCATTAATTCTTCCGGAGTGCGGGCCTTTCCCGGATAATTTCCAGTAGTCTGGATTCCTCCGGTCAGAGGACCGTCCTGGTCAAATCCAACTACGTCATCCCCCTGCCAGCAGTGCATGGATACCGGAATTTTTTTCAGAACTTCCAACGCCTGGTCTGTATCTACTCCGATTTCCGCATACATCTCTTTCGCAGCTTCATATCTTTCTTTGTTTGTCATGATTATCTCCTTTCATCTTAAACATCATTATTATGCCTGATATACCTTTATATCAAAAGACTCATGAATCACATCACGCGCCTCTTCGACCTTTGAAAATTCTCCTGCTTTCAACATCTGTGCTGTCAGATTTCCAATCGCTGTTGCCTCTGTAGGACCTGCATGAATTTCTTTCTTTGTCGCCTGAGCGGTCAGTTCATTCAGATATTCCGCATTGGCTCCGCCGCCCACGATATGTATTCTGGAGAAAGTGCGGCCTGCCATTTCTTCCAGTTCTTTTGCCGTCTTTGCATAACATTCTGCAAGACTGGTGTAAATTACGGTTGCGATTTCTCCCAGAGTCTCCGGAACAGGCTGACCGGTTTCACGGCAGGCTGCTTTTACTTCTTCCGTCATATTTTCCGGTGCAAGAAATCTTTCATCATTAGCATCTACACGGGAAGGAAAATCTTTTGCCTCTGCTGCCATCGCACAAATTTCCCCAAATCCATAAGCATCATTAAATTCATGACGCACCGATTGAATCATCCAGAGTCCCATGATATTCTTCAAATAACGGAAGCGATACTCATATCCTCCCTCATTGGTAAGATTCAGTTCGCAACTTCTTCTTGAACAATCTGCCTCTTTTCTCTCAAGGCCCATCAGAGACCAGGTACCGGAACTGATATAGATAAAATCATCATCATTTGCAGGTACTGCCAGAACTGCTGATCCTGTATCATGAGTAGCCGGAACCACAACATCCAGATTGAATCCTACCTCTTTTTGCACTTCTTCGGTCAGTCCTCCAAGATTGGTTCCCGGCATTACCAGTTTACAGAACATTTCTTTGTTATATCCAAGCATGTCCATCAACTCATAATCCCAGTCTTTTGTCACCGGACTCACCAACTGTCCGGTTGTTGCCTCGGTGTATTCGTTCACTTTCTGACCTGTCAGCAGATAATGGAAATAATCCGGTACGAACAGTAATGTCTTTGCTGCTTCCATATACTCAGGATGCTGTACCTTAACAGCCATCAGCTGATAAATAGTATTGAAAATCGCTTTCTGGATTCCTGTTCGTGCATAGAGATCTTCCAGCGAAATCGTCTCATACACTTTCTCATCCATCCCTGTGGTTCTCTTGTCACGATATCCTACCGTATTTCCAAGTACCTGATCATGTTCATCCAGCATGACAAAATCCACACCCCAGGTATCAATGCCCATACTCACCGGAATTTTTCCAAGTTCTTTACATTTTTTCATACCATTGATGATTTCCTGATAAAGTCTGTCGAATTCCCAGCAAAGTTCACCGTCCTTTTTTACCATTCCATTGGAAAACCGATAAATTTCCTCCAGATGCATCCTGCCGTTTTCCATCCATCCAAGGATGTGCCTTCCACTGGAAGCACCGATATCCACAGCCAGATAATATTTCTTCATGCTTCGTCCTCCTTTACTTTACTTTTATATTAATTATTTTTCATACAGAAATCTTTCCGGAAGATTTACATGAAATCCATCAGCAACCTGACGCAGATTATCTGCAGTGATCGTCTGAAGTTTATCAGGACGAATAGAAAGCACTTTAACCAGAATCTCTGCTGATTTTTCCACTGTATGCATCAGACCGAACGTCAGATCAAAGTCTTCACCTGAACAGAACATTCCATGATGTGCCCAAATTGCAACATCATAGGACTCCATCAATTTACTGGTGGCAACAGCAATGTCTCGTCCTCCCGGAACCATCCATGGAACAACTCCCACACCATCCGGAAATACTACCGGACATTCTGTGGCAGATTCCCACAGTTCCCTGGTAAATATTTTATCTTCCAACGGAAGTACAAATGTGAGAGCAATAATATTGGTTGTATGTGCATGATAAATCACACGATGTTTTCCTCCGGTAACCCGTTTCTTCACTTCATGGTTCATCAGATGCGCCGGAAGTTCACTTGTCGGGCGGCCTCCTTCCACAAGCCCCCACCGAATCCTGTAATTCTCACCTTTACTATCAAGCTCTATGATTGTCAGACACGCTTCCGGATCCACAATGATATTACGGAAATATTTACCACTTCCTGTAACCAGGAAAAACTCACCGGCCAGCCCTGGCACAGACGTACCAATTGGTTTCCATTCACCATGATCATTCAGACGAGGACGAATCTCCTCAACTTCTTCATCTTTCAATCTGTAAGAAAGGTTACCTCCATTTCTCTCATGCCATCCCTGCTGAAAACCATCATCTGCCATTTTAATGAATCCTCTTACGAACTTTGTATCAAGAATCTTCATATCCAAATCTCTCCTTATGATTAATGGTATTATTTTTTTGTATTATCTGTATTTGATTGTCTATATTATATATCTTTTCCCGCCAATAAATAAGAACCCAGTTTGACCAGACAGTGTCCTTATTTGCTCTAAAAACCAAGGGTAGTCATGGGGACAGAATCGGATCAAACCATAAACATAGCTCTTATGCTAATAACACTATTTTCAACCGTATATTTTATGACATAATAAAAGAGACCACCGCTCCACGAATCTTCATCCATGAAAGCGACAGTCTCCTG